>NZ_JAKKCR010000016.1:0-134303 GCF_021728015.1 Vibrio sp. G-C-1
ATCATTAATTATGTTTAGAGCTTGAGAAACATCCATAAAAAAATCCAAGTGCATTAAATACACTTGGATTTTGACAGCTCTGAAGGATCCTTCAACCGATCGCTTTGGCTTTAACTGATCGGCATTAGCCACTTAGGCTCGCTTTTGATTGTCTTTTTCTTGCTTAGACTTCAGTTCAGATTACAGAAGTTCTACCGACTGTTGAGCAATAACGAATTCTTCGTTGGTTGGAATAACCATTGCTACTGCGCCAAGCATTTCTGATTTAGCGATGATACCTTCTGCGCCAAAACGAGCGGCTTCATTGCCTGCTACATCTTCAACAAAACCAAGAATCTTAAGGTTGTTTAGGATTTCACGACGAATTGGTAGAGAGTTCTCACCGATACCGCCAGTGAAGATGATGCCGTCTAAAGAGTCTAGCGTTGCAAGGTAAGAAGCGACGTATTTAGCTACGCGGTAAGTAAACACCTCAAACGCAAGCTTAGCGCCTTCATGGCCCTCTTCCATTGCTTCTAAGATGCCACGAGCATCGCTCGTAAGACCAGACACGCCAAGGAAGCCAGACTCCTTGTTTAGAGAGTTAAATACTTGCTCTTGTGACCAACCTTTCTTAAGTAGGTATTCGATAATACCTGGGTCTAAGTCACCACAACGTGTGCCCATCATAAGGCCAGAAAGCGGTGTAAAGCCCATTGAAGTATCAACACTGTTACCGTCTTTGATAGCACATACAGATGCGCCGTTACCTAGGTGAACAGAGATGAAGCTCGATTCTTCTACTGGCTTGTTGACCATTTTCGCAGCTTCACGGCTAACGAAGTAGTGGCTCGTACCGTGGAAACCGTAACGACGAACGCCAAAGTCTGTGTATAGCTCTTTTGCGATGGCACCTGTAAATGCACGTTGTGGCATTGTTTGGTGGAAAGCAGTATCAAACACAGCGAACTGAGGTAGAGAAGGGAAAGCTTCAATCGCAGCACGGATACCGATAGCACCTGCTGGGTTATGAAGTGGAGCTAAGTCAGATAGGCTTTCAATCTCACTCGTTACTTCTTCAGTAATACGAACGGTTTGAGTGAACTTCTCACCACCGTGAACGATACGGTGACCGATCGCCACGATATCAGCTGTGAAGCCCAAGTCTTCCATCAGGCCAACCAATTTGCCAATGGCAATTTTGTGGTGGTTACCCTCGCCTTGAATAGCAATTTCTGTTTTCTGACCTTGATGCTTCCAGCTCATGCGAGCATCTTCAAGACCAAAACACTCCCCTAAGCCACTTAATACTGCGTCACCAGAAACAGAATCGATGACAGCAAATTTAAGGGAAGAACTACCCGAGTTAATAACCAGAACAAACGAATTAGACATTGGATATGGATCCTGTTTCAGTACGAATTTAGTGAAGTTTTCGCTTCAATTTTAGTTAAGTCTATTATTCAATAATTTTTGAATCTTTCAACTTTTGTTTTGCAAAAACCACCAAATGAACACAAATAAGTTGATCTTAGTCATCAATTCATTTCTTTCGAGAACGAAAATTAAAAAATAGTTGAATTAGATAAAGTAAATGCACTTATGAAACTGATAGATTCATACAAACCACATTGAGAGCAAAGTCATCTCGGATTGAAATCTGATCCAAGAGACCAATTCATAAATTGAGCCCATAAAGCCAAAAAACAAGCTAGCGTTCTACGCTGCGACTTAAAAAATACAGCACGACACTTAAATATAGAGCTGTTGGTTGCCAATACCCGCTAATAGACTTTAAGGCGTTTAACTTCGCCTCAGCACTATAAATAGATCACTTATTTGGTTCGAAAGGTTGAGCAGCTCTTACTTCAAATTCCATTTTCATTTTTCATTATTGCTGTGCATTTCTTTTGCTAGACATCGCTCGACTCCCATACCTCCAGATTAGACACGCTAAACGGCGCTTTACGCACATGTCACTGTGGCAGCCTTATGATGCGAGGCACTATCTTAGCCAGGGCTTAGAACGTGCTACAGGCGTGAAGAATAAAATAGCAGGCACAAAAAAGCCGAGCATAATGCTCGGCTTTTAAATTCACTGTTTAAGCTATTCGTCTATAAGCACTTGGCTTGTAAGCTTCAGCTTAAACTAAAGGCTGATTAACCTTCGCTGCGCTCTGGACGACGACCGCGGTTGCCGCCATTGCCTGCTGCTGCGCTGCCATGGCCACGTTCGCCACGGTGGTTACCACGGTGATCACCACCACGGTTACGGTCAAAGCGACGTTCGCCATCACGACCACCAGCAGAGTTACCATCACGACCGCCAGCTGGGCTACCATCACGGTTGCCACGGTAGCCACCACGACCGCCATTGCCACCTTCACGGTTACCACCTTCGCGATTACCGCCTTCACGGTTACCACGATAGCCGCCGCCATCACGACCGCCACGACCGCCATCACGACCGCCACGGTTGCCATCACGACCGCCGCCGCCACGACGAGGCTCACGGAAATCGTTGAAATCAACAACTACAGCGCCAGCTTCTTTTTGACGAATGCGAAGTTTGCTTAACTTACCAGTAGTTTCAGAGTTCATTGCTTTTGGAAGCTGAACGTAAGTAGAACCTTGGTCTAGCTTGATAGCACCGATAGAACCTTTAGTTAGGCCAAGTTCGTTTGCTAGTGCGCCAACGATATCTTTAACCTGAACACCTTGCTCACGGCCAACTTGTAGTTGGTAAGTATCCCAATCTTGCGTATTGAAGTTACGACCACCACCGTCACGGCCATTGTCACGATCTTCACGACGATCTTTACGACGGTTCTTATCGCGCTCGATAGCAGCGATCATTGGGTCTTCGCCAACGTAGAATAGTGGGCTCTTACCTTGCTGACGCTTAAGAAGCATTGCAGCTAGAGTAGCAGCATCAACTTCTAGAGATTCTTGTAGTGTAGAGATTAAACCTGCGAAGTTTTCTAGAGCTTTGCTCTCTTTCTCAGTTTCAAGCTCAGCACCAAGCTTAGCAACACGTGCAGCAGCAACTTCGTCACGTTGTGGAAGTTGGATTTCTTCCATTTGAGACTTAGTTACACGCTCGATTGTGCGAAGCATACGGATTTGGTTAGTACGAACTAGTAGGATCGCTTTACCTTTACGTCCAGCACGGCCTGTACGACCAATACGGTGGATGTAAGATTCAACATCGAATGGGATGTCGTAGTTAAATACGTGAGTGATACGTGGAACATCAAGACCACGTGCTACAACGTCAGTTGCAACTAGGATATCGATAACACCTTGTTTGATGTGATCGACAGTGCGCTCACGTAGAGACTGAGGAATATCACCGTGCAATGCAGCAGCTTTGAAGCCACGTGCAGATAGCCAATCAGCTAGACGCTCAGTGTCTTGACGAGTACGTACGAATACGATTGACGCGTCAGTTTCTTCAGTTTCAAGAAGACGAGACATTGCTTCGTCTTTCTCTACGCCTTTAACAACCCAGTAATTCTGCGCTACTTTGTCAACTGTGTGGTTAGTACCAGCAACGTCAACTCGTGCAGGGTTACGTAGGTAACGGTCAACAATAGTCTTAACCATTGGAGGCATAGTTGCAGAGAAAAGTACACGTTGTGCAGATTCTGGAGCTTGCTCAAGGATCCAAGTAACGTCATCTACGAAACCCATTTTTAGCATTTCATCTGCTTCATCAAGAACAAATGTATGTGCTTCATCTAGGTGTAGACGGTCACGAGTTAGTAAGTCTTTAACACGACCTGGAGTACCAACAACAATGTGAGCACCGCGGCTTAGAGCACGCATTTGGTCAACAATTGAAGCACCACCGTAGATTTCAAGAACTTTAAGACCGTTGATGTCACGACCTAAGTTTTTGATTTCCGCAGCAACTTGAATCGCTAGCTCACGAGTAGGAGCCATGATGATTGCTTGTGGTTTGTGTTGGTTCAGGTTGATTTTGTTAAGTAAAGGCAGAGAGAATGCTGCTGTTTTACCAGTACCAGTCTGTGCTTTACCTAGTGCGTCACGGCCTTCAAGAAGAAGAGGAATAGCTGCTGCTTGGATTGGAGTCGGAGAAACGAAACCCATGCTATCAAGAGCTGAAAGAATGTTATCGTTAAGGGCTAATTCATTAAATTGAATTACAGATTCGGACATTGGGATCCCACTATATATAAGTAAACAAAAGGTCCCGGGAGCTCTATCAATTCCAATACTGATCCAATCAGATACTGATTCCATTCAGAGTTACGAAGCAGTAATAAAACACTTCAAGCCATTAGGGACGTCTAAGGGAGGCGGATTATTCCCTAAATGCATAAAAAAATCCAGAAAAAATTGAAATACATCACATATTTTTCGCTTTTACATCAATACTGGTTATCATATCGTCAAAACTTGATGAATATCTCGTCACAGCACCCATCTTCTAGCAAATTGACCTAGTTAAATAAGAGGGCAATTAATTAACGCTCACTTCGCCTTTAAGTAGTAATCAAGCCTCGCAATGATTATAGTGTGCTCAATTGTCCTCGATAGATAAAAGTCAAAATGTTTCAAGATAATCCTCTACTCGCTCAACTCAAACAGCAAATCCAAGAAACCCTCCCTAAAAAGGAAGGTACAATCAAAGCCACTGAAAAAGGGTTTGGTTTTCTCGAAGTCGATAGCAAGACCAGCTTCTTCATTCCACCTCCATACATGAAGAAATGTGTACACGGTGACAAGGTAATTGCCATCATTCGCACCGAGAAAGATCGCGAAGTAGCAGAGCCTGAGGAATTGATTGAACAGGGTCTTACTCGTTTTATTGCTCGAGTGAAGTTGTTTAAAGGTCGTTTGAACGTAGTTCCTGATCACCCGCAACTGAAAAAGCTGCAACTTAAAGCGAAAGCAAAGAAGGGTCTAAACCCTGAAACGCTAAAAGAAGGCGACTGGGTTGTTGCTCATATCATTCAACACCCGTTAAAAGGTGACAACGGATTCTTGGCTCAAATCTCTGAAAAAATCACAGATTCTGACGACAAGATCGCACCTTGGTGGGTAACGCTGGCACAAAACGACCTACCAAACAGAGAACCTGAAGGCATTGACGACTGGCAGATCAAAGACGACGCTGATCTTGAACGTATCGACATGACACACGTCCCTTTTGTGACCATTGATGGTGAAAGCACAAAAGATATGGATGATGCGCTTTACGCGAAGAAGAAAGAGAACGGTGATTTTGAACTGACTATCGCGATTGCAGATCCTACCGCTTACATCTCTCCAGATGATGCGATGGATAAAGTGGCACGCGAGCGCGGTTTCACTATTTACCTGCCTGGTCGTAACATTCCTATGTTGCCTCGTGATCTGGCTGACAACTTATGTTCGCTAATCGAGAACGAAGTTCGCCCTGCACTTTGCTGCACAGTGACAGTATCTAAAGAGGGTGTTATCGGTGATGACATTAACTTCTTCGCTGCGAACATCAAATCTCACGCTCGTCTTGCTTACGACCACGTATCAGACTGGCTAGAAACCGGTGCATCAGAAAAATGGCAACCATCAGAAGAGATCGCTGCGATTGTTTCTGACCTTCACCAATTTGCACAAGCACGTTCAGCATGGCGCTCAACAAACGCTGTAGTGTTCCCAGATCGCCCTGACTACCGCTTTGAACTAAGCGAAAACAACGATGTTGTCGCTATCCACGCAGACATGCGTCGCACTGCAAACAAGTTGGTTGAAGAGTCTATGATCAGCGCGAACATCTGTGCAGGCCGAGTACTAAAAGAAAGCTTTAACCAAGGTGTCTTTAACTGTCACTCTGGATTTAAAGCAGAGAAAGTAGCAGACGTTCTAGAACTGGTTAACCCAGAAGCAGAAACACCGTTTACAGAAGAGCAGATCGTTTCTCTGGAAGGTTTTGCTACTCTGCGTCGTTGGTTAGGCTCTCTTGACAACAGCTACTACGACAACCGTATTCGTAAATTCCAAGCGTACAGCGAGATCAGCAATGAACCTGCGCCGCACTACGCGATGGGATTAGACATTTATGCGACGTGGACGTCTCCAATTCGTAAATACGGTGACATGATTAACCACCGTATGCTTAAAGCACACATCTTAGGTAAAGCGCCAATTCAAACACCAGACGAAACTATTGGTGATGAACTTGCCCTGCACCGCCGTCACCACGGTATGGCTGAGCGCAATGTTGGCGATTGGTTGTACGCTCGTACTCTAGCAAACGCTCCTGTAGAAGAGACTCGCTTCCAAGCAGAGATCTTCGACATTAACCGTGCTGGTATGCGTGTGCGTCTACTTGAGAATGGTGCAGCTGCATTTATCCCTGGCTCTCTCATTATTGATAATAAAGAGAGAATAGAGTGCAACGGTGATATGGGTACTGTATCTATCGATAAAGAAATGGTATACAAACTGGGAGACGTTTTAGAAGTAGTTCTCTTCGAAGTTAATCAGGAAAACCGTAACTTAGTAGCAAAACCTACTCAAGTATTTGCGGACTTGCCTAGCGAGCCTGAAACGACAAACGAAACCGAAGCTTAAGAACTTTAACGGTTACGGCTTTCAAGGTTACGGCTTTCAAGGTCAAAGCTTGCAAGGTCAAAAGCTTCAAAGGTTCACTTCTAAAGGCGCTAATTATTAGCGCCTTTTTTGTAAATGTCTCATGCTTAAACAATACTTAAAAAAAATAATCAATAAGCAATCAGTTTACAACGTCAAAGAAGCGCACTATGTCATCAATCACAGTTACTCAATTCAGAAATTTCATTCCCAGGAAACGGGAACGTTACCCCGCCTCTAAAAACGGTATTTTCATCGTTTCTAAAGGCAGTATTTCTTTCGTGCTACCTGATGGGACTGAAGCCTCATTGCAAGCCGGAGATTTTACTCTTTACAATTCTGGTCAGATTAAAGACATCACCGTTGACACTGAGAATGGTGAATTCAGCGCAACCTGTGTAGATTTTGATTTAGCTATTTTTCAGAAATTCATTAATCAGTTTAGCGACCTAGAACCCACTCGAGTCCCAGATAAATACATTAAGTTTAATCAAACTGATACCGAAATCTGCCAATTGAAAGAACTCATCATGTCGCTCGTTCATTCATCGACTCAGAATGACTACGCACTCACTCAATTAGGTTTAGGTTTGCTTTCTCTAATGGTGGAGCAGCACCCTGCTCTGTTAGTTATTATTGCCCGAGCGTCAAGGTTAACCGTGACGCAAAAGGTCATTCATTATATTGAACAGAACATTGAGAATAATATCTCACTCGATACCCTAGCCAGCTATATGGGGATGTCACCAGCCACACTTAAACGCCGTTTATCGGCTGAAGACCTTTCCTTTTCAAATCTATTAAAGATAAAGCGAATCGCCCACGCAGCGACACAGCTCAGAACATCGAATAAATCTATTACTCAAATCGCTTATGAATCTGGATTTAAAAGCGCGGCACACTTCAGTACAGCCTTTAAAACCTATCATGGCAAGACTCCAAAAGACTTCCGCTCTTTGGTTGCACAGTCTTATTAGTTACATAATCTTATTGGCTGTATTGTCTTATTGGTTGAACCGTCTTAGAAAGTACGAGGGCAGGTGCAGGTAAAAGTATAAATCTGAAATGTGTTGGTGGGAATTTACGAAGGTCGTTCGATTTTGGTATCAAACCACCAGCGAACGCCTAAGTAAAATGGTCACGACCAGAAGTAAGATTTAGGGTCTTTTTCTATTTCAGCCAAAATAGCATCAAGATCCTTGGATTGAGGAAGGTAAGGGTAAGGTCCCCAATTGACAGAGTCGGTTTCCGCATTATCTTCAAGTGGCACCATCACCACCCAGCAAGATAACGACTCATCAAAGGTAACGCAGGCGATCTCGTTGGTATAATCACTATGAGATGAGTCGAGTAGATAATGCGCCTGAGAAAACAGCACACCACCCTCACACTCTTCATAAAGGGATTTGCCTAGCTCTACAGGTAAACTACGATTTCGTGAAGTACAGAGCCTCTCAGCTCCAATTAAAAGACGATTCAGTTCTATATGAATAACGGACATAACACCCCTTGTAACTTCATAGAAACTTCTAAGTAGTGAATTCCTCTACTTAGCTTAGGACTCAACGATCATTTTAGCGAACAAGTGCAAACAAAATACCCGCCCTGCTCCCAGAAACGAATCCTTCTTCAGTAAACACATTCTAAAAGGGTAAAGCCGTCTAAATTTCATTAACCAGTGCCATTTTGGCAGCCACACTGTCTTTCACTCACCAGATTAACTGCTATAACGTATCCGTATAGAATTTCACAAAAGTGTCATATAACCGACCTATCATAGCCAACAAATGTTATTAACTAGGAGTTGTTTATGTTACGAGTCGCGCTTGCCTCTCTTTTATCCTTAGCCCTGTCTTCTCAAGCTGCTTTAGCACAAGAAACCACTATTTCGGGCTCCACTTCAGTATCACGAGTGATGGATGTATTAGCTGAGGAGTACAACAAGACTCACCCTGATAACTATATTGCGGTTCAGGGCATCGGTTCTACAGCGGGTATTACCATGGTTAACAAAGGTGTCTCTGATATCGGTATGAGCTCGCGTTATTTAACCGACCGCGAACAGGACGAAAAATTGAAGGTGTTTCCAATTGCCTTTGACGGCCTAGCTGTCGTAACTAACCGCTCAAACGCTGTAAGCAACGTTACACGTGAGCAGCTATTCGATATCTACAAAGGCAAAATTACGAACTGGAAAGCCGTGGGTGGTGCGGATCAGCCTATCGCAGTTGTAACTCGTGAAGCGTCTTCTGGTTCACGCTATAGCTTCGAAAGCTTGCTTGGTTTAACGAAAATCATTAATGACCGTCTGGTTTCTGACATCAACCCAAATAACTTGGTTGTAAACAGCAACAGCATGGTTAAAACGATTGTTAACCATAACCCACACGCGATTGGATTTATCTCTGTAGGTTCGATCGACCGTTCGATTAAGGCAATTACATTTGAAGGCGTAGAGCCAACATCTAAGAACATTGCTAACCACAGCTATGAATTGGCTCGCCCATTCTTGTTGCTACACAAAACTGAATCAGTTTCTGACGAGAGCAAAGATTTCATCAAGTTCGTGAAGTCAAAGCAAGGGCAAGATCTTATCGAAGAGTACGGCTACACACGTATTAAGTAGCTTACTGCGTCTAAACTAACTAACCGCGTATTAATTAGCAAAACACGCATTAAGTAATTACACACGTACTAAATAGCGACATACACATTAAGTTAGCAAAATGCTTTTCGTGATGTTGTTACCAACGCTAGAGATGTCGATTTGATATGGCACAAACAAAAAGAGAGAGCCTTAAGCTCTCTCTTTTTTTGAATCTATAATCTTCGCTTAAAGCAGTTCCACTTACAAAAAAGCTCTAGAAGTGAAGTTGGATTACCGAAACAATCACAGCGCCAGGACGACGAATACCTTCGATTTCTACGCGAATTTCGCGTTCAATCTCTAGGCCTTTCTTAATTGGCGTTACTTTTGTTAGCGTACTTTTAGCACGAACGTTACTGCCCGATTTTACAGGATATGGGAAACGAACTTGGTTAAGACCAATGTTTACAACCATCTTCGCTGTTGGGAATTGAGACTTATCAGGATCAACACTGTCAGTCAGCCTAGGAAGCAGAGACAAAGTCAAAAAACCATGTGCGATGGTTGTTTTGAACGGAGAATCTGTTTCAGCCTTAGAAGGTTCAGTATGGATCCATTGCATATCTTCAGTAACAAGGCCGAACTGGTTGATACGGTCTTGACTAACATTGATCCAGTCGCCAGTATGAATAACTTCACCGATCTGCTGATTAAGCTCATCAAACACAAGCTGTGCTTCTCGCGTTAATACGAGCGGCTGTTCTATTGGCATCTCTGGTGCATCTTCATTTACAGCAGGTTTGTGGTGATCACGAACCCAAGCAAAGAAATGGCTATTTTGCGTACGATTCAGAAAGTCACCCCAGTAATCTCTAAGAGCTGGAGACATCCATTGCATAAACTCTGAGTGTTGCGAAGACACGCTATCGCCTCGGTGTTTAAATAAATCAATGACTTTCATAAGAACCTCAATGCACAAAAAATTTCAATATAACTAGGTAATTTTGAAACACTTCACACTATTGTGCAAATGTTTTCGAGCATACACTCGTTAGCTGAACACTGTTATTTCCATATTAAACAGACACTTAATAATAAAACATCATTTTATTACAAAACCTAAATTAGAGTGTTAGCTCCATCACAAAACGAACATTTGATTATATAAATAGCGTTTTTATTCACAAGCGGAATAAAAAAGGCTTAGCGTAATGCTAAGCCTTAGTTTTTACAAGGATTTAATCCTGCAAGGGATTAGCCTTGCAAGGCCTTAATCTTACCGGAGTTAAGTCTCCTATTCGTCATCAAGTGGAATCAACTTAGTCGTGCCACCGTGTGCCTTCTCACGCTTACGTTGCACGAATGCATAGAAGCCTGGGATTAGGAACGTACCCGCTAACAACACACATAGCAGACCGCCGATCAGTGAAATACCCAACGAGTTCTGGCTCACGTGACCTGCGCCCGCTGCGAAGATAAGCGGGAAGATACCTAAGATGAACGACCAAGAGGTCATGTTCACAGCACGGAAACGCAGCGTACCGCCCTTCACTGCCGCATCTTCAATTGATGCGTCTTTCTCTTCACGCTCCACTTTTGCGAACTCTACAATCAAGATTGCGTTCTTCGCGGCCAAGGCTATCAAGAGAACCAAACCAATTTGCGCATAGAGGTTCAACGGTGTGCCTGTTAGATTCAACGCTAAGAAGGACCCTAAGGTTGCAACCGGTACCACTAAGATAATCGCTATCGGTATTGTCCAACTCTCGTATTGAGCCACCATAAACAGGTAGATGAAGATCAGAGCCAGTGCAAAAGCAAAGATCGCTTGGTTGCCTGCCAAGACTTCTTGGTAGGCCATGCCTGTCCATTCGTACTGATAACCCTGAGGTAAGACTTCAGCGGCCACACGTTCCATTGCAGCAATCGCATCACCACTTGAGTAACCCGGCGCTGGTTGGCCTTGAATCACGGCACTGCGGTACATGTTGTAACGCCATGCGACATCTGGTTCAAAGATCTGGTCGTAAGTCACTAATGTACTGAGCGGGATCATCTCGCCATTAGACGAGCGCACGTGGAATCGTTGGAGATCATCCATGCTGCTACGATGTTCACTATCAGCTTGCATGGTCACGCGGAAGTTCTTACCAAACATGGTGAAATCGTTCACGTACAGTGAACCAAGATTACCTTGCAGAGTTTGGAATATTTCCGACAACGGAATACCTAACTGTTGTGCTTTCTCACGGTCGATATCGACATAGTAGTGAGGAACGTTGGCACGGAAAGTACTGAACGTATGTGAAATCTCAGGCTGTTTGTTCGCCTCAGCAATCACGTCATTCATTACCATCGCCAGATCAGTACGACTACGACCTAATGTATCTTCTAGAACAAATTCGAAACCAGAAGCAGCACCCATACCCGGAACTGCTGGAGGTCCCATTGCAAACACGATAGCTTGAGGCAGTTCAGTGGCCGCTCGACCATTAATACGTTGTGAGATAGCTTGTGCGGAATGTTGACCATCCAGTGCGTTACGCATATCCCAATCATGCAGTTTGATAAATAGCGACGCGCCATTCGAAGCAGAAGCGCCTGTCATGAATGCGTAGCCGTTTACCAGTGTCACACCATCAACACCCGGCTCTTGCTCAACCATCTCTAGCAACTGCTCAGTCACATCTTCTGTACGAGACAGTGATGCCGCGTCAGGAAGCTGGACGTTAACCAACAAAATACCTTTATCTTCTTGAGGTACAAACGCCGTTGATGTCGTCTTCGCGAAGTAAGTAACCGCTGCTAGTGCCACAACAAAGAAGGTAAACAGCAGAACACCTTTTTTCACAAGGAAGCCCGCGATTTGGCCGTATTTGTTAGTAACAGACTCTAAGCCACGGTTGAACGCTTGGTACCAACGAGCTGTGTTGCCACCGCCCTGCTTAAGAACCAGTGAACACAATGCTGGTGACAGCGTTAGAGCATTAATAGAAGAGATAACAACAGCGATACAAATAGTCAGAGCAAACTGACGATACATGATGCCAGTAATACCCGGCAACATCGCCACAGGGATAAACACGGCAAGAAGTACCAGTGTTGATGTAACGATAGGACCCGTTACTTCTTTCATCGCGATAAGCGTTGCTTTACGCGGTGAAATCGTTGGGTCTTTGGCCATCGTCGTATCGACGTTTTCGATAACCAAGATCGCATCATCTACCACGATACCAATCGCCAATATCAAACCAAACAGGGTTACCGTGTTGATGGTAAATCCTGTCATCTGCATGACGGCAAAGGTACCAATCAACGACACCGGAATCGCAACCACAGGAATCAAGGTTGCACGCGCACTGCCCAAGAACAGATAAGTAACCGCGATAACCAGCAAGATAGCTTCGATCAGCGTTTTCACTACGCCCTTAATCGACTCTGCAACAAAGACTGTGGTGTCATAACTCGCTTCGTAAGCCACACCTTCAGGGAAGTTAGTGCTTAGATTGTCGAGCATCGCCATGACCGCTTTGCCACTTTCCAACGCGTTTGCGTCTGACTGAAGTGACAGCGTTACGATTGAAGCGTCTTGTCCTCGGTATTTACCATTGCCATCGTAGAATTTTTTACCTAACTCAACGCGTGCAATGTCTTTTAAGTAAACGGTTGAACCATCTTGATTTGCGCGAAGCACAACATTTTCAAACTCATCAGCCGTTTCTAAGCGGCCTTTTGTCACCAAGTTGAACTGTACTTCTTGTGGATTGGCGTATGGTGCGGCACCAATACGACCGGCAGCGACTTGAACATTTTGTTCAGCCAATGCGCCATACACATCGGATGTTGTTAAGTTCAGGTTAGCCATTTTCTCAGGGTCTAACCAAACACGCATCGAGTACTCACCGCCGCCCAACACGTTTACTTCACTAATACCCGACACACGTGCCAGTTGGTCTTTAATGTTTAAGTTTACGTAGTTGATCAGGAACTGGTCATCATACTCACCGTTTGGAGAGTAGAAGTTCAATACCATCAAAAGGTCAGGTGAACGTTTCTTAACCGTTACGCCAACCATTCTAACTTCTTGTGGAAGCTTCGATTCGATTTGGGCTACTCGGTTCTGAACGTTGACCTGAGCCATATCAGCATCAGTACCGACATCAAACGTCACATTAAGATTGTATGAACCGTCGTTAGCACTTTTAGAAGACATGTAGATCATATCTTCTACGCCATTCACCGACGTCTCTATGGGGTCGGCTATCGCCTGTTCCACCACTTCAGCACTGGCACCCGTGTAGAATGCCGATACACTGACCGATGGTGGGCTAATTTTTGGATATTCGGCCACTGGTAAGATAGCGAGAGAGATCGCACCCGCCAGCGTTAATATTATGGATATGACAAGGGCAAACTTAGGCCTTTGAATAAAGAAACGACTTAACATAAATAGCCCCCTTACTCAGCTTGTTCAGCAGAAGCTTGAATACGAACGGACATACCATTACGTACACGCTGTAGGCCTTGAGTGATCACCGCGTCGTCTTTCTCTAATCCAGATTGAACAATCACGCCACCTTCAACTTGTCGCCCCATCTCAATATTTCTACGCTCAGCAACGGGTTCGGCTTCGCCTTCAACCAGTACCATTACAAAGTCACCTTCTAGGTCGGTTTGAACTGCACGGCGCGGAATAGTCACAACATCAATAGGTTGTTTCTCACGCAGATCAACACGAACGTGTTGACCAGGAAGCAGTTGCTGATTCGGGTTATCGGCAATCGCACGCATCGCGATCGTACCTGTATTGAGGTTGATACGGTTGCCCAAGAAATCAAGCTGACCTAGATGTTCAAACGCTTCACCATTCTCAAGTATGATCTGAACTTCAACACCCGCAGAATCGCTGCTGCCGTCGCCTTCAATGCGATCCATCCCTAACTCAATACGCTCACGCTCACTGATACTGAACGACGCATGAATTGGGTCTAGGCTAACCAACGTAGTTAATACACCTGAAGACGGCGAAACCAGATCACCAGTGCTCACTTTGGTGTCGCTGATTCTTCCAGAAAAAGGCGCGGTTATTTGGGTATGAGAAAGCTGAACATTGGCTGCGTTTAACTGAGCATGGCTAGCTTCAAGTTGCGCTTGAGAGCCTAATAAGTTTGCCGTCAACGCATCGAATTCCGATTGAGAAATGCTGCCCTTCGGGAGAAGGTTTTTACCACGGTTAAAATCAAGTTCAGCTTTTTTAAGGTTCGCATTCGCTTGAGCTACAGAGGCTTTTGCACTTGCAACTTCAGCTTCAAACGAAGATGGCTCGATTGAGTAAAGCAATTGACCCTTTTCGACCATTTGACCTTCATTGAAATGACGGCTTTGTAGATAGCCTGAAACCTGCGCGGTGATAGCCGTGTCTTCAACGGCTTCAATACGACCGATGTACGACTTACTTTGCTGGTGAGAAACAACGCTAACATCCTGTACAGCTACGAGAGGTAGAGGCGCTTGCTTGGCATTTTGAGCATCTTGCCCACACCCAGCAAGAATAAGAGAGCTTGCAAGAGCCGTAAGGATCAACTTTTTACGCATGGTTATACCGTCACTTATTAGTATTTGAACAGCATAAAATTTACGTAACACACTCGTCACCATTGTCCGAGGAATATCAATTATAACTAGCCAAAGTGTATCAATATGTTAATTGAAACCAAGTGCTTATAAAGTGGTTACAAACGCGTTACAATTCCTAAGTAAATCAACCTCTCAGCTTTTGTTCTCTATGGATATTGTCTAACATAATGTATGGTCAGACAGATAAGCATTCACATTTAATTGTTAAGGAATTCTCATGATTTCAAAATGGGCTAAACGTTTCTATCAAATGGCGGAATTGGTCGGTTCTTGGAGTAAAGATCCTTCAACTCAAGTCGGCGCCGTAATCACTAAGCACAACCGTATTGTTTCCGTTGGTTTTAATGGCTACCCACATGGCGTGTCTGATAGTGCGGATACTGATGACAGAGAAATGAAGTACCTCAAGACGCTTCACGCTGAAGAAAATGCAATCTTGTTTGCTAAACGTGATTTAGACAGTTGTGAAGTTTGGGTGACTCACTTCCCTTGTCCGAACTGTGCAGCAAAAATCATCCAAACTGGGATTTCAGCGGTACATTGCCCAGAGCAAAGTGAAGACTTCCTTTCTCGTTGGGGAGATAAGATCAAGATAAGCCAAGATATGTTTGAGCAAGCTGGTGTGGAAGTAGACTGGCTACCACTCGCTGACCTAGACTGATATCGAAGCTGAATTTCAGATATAGAAAAGCCGAGAGTCGATCTTATCGCTCTCGGCTTTCTTTTACTTTCAGAGCCTTACGTTTCGAACATGAAATACGTAAACAACATAAAGCGTTAGTTAGGATTAAGCGTTAATTGGGGTCAAACGCTAGTTGGAAAGGCCTCTGCGTACGCTTCCATAAAGTCTTTACGAATATCTTGCTCAAGATGAATCGCTTTTTCGGTCGGACAGAAGATCATAAAGTGCACTTCTTGCTCACCCGTCGAACTGCTCGTGATATGGATATGAGGCTCAGATCCCGGAAGGTCAACGCCAGCGTGTTTTTCGATCACACCGTTATAACGGCGCGCGACATCGATAAACTCTTCACAATGCTCTTCAATTTTAACAATAAGGCCCGGCACCATTGGATATAGGTTAACGAAGTCTTTTACCGTCACAAAAAAGTTATGATAAACGTAGCGCTTCATGAAATTAAGGTTCTTGACCGGGTAAGTGAAGAACATGCTATTGGGCAGCGTAGCGGTCTTACCTGTGAAATGGTATTGCCCGTGATATAGGTCGATTTCCTGAATCACAGTCGCCATCAAGTTGTGCTCAATCACCTCGCCGCTGATTTTGCCTACTTCGATCCAGTCACCAATTCTAAATGAACGAGAGCTTGCGCGTTGAATCGACCCCGTAAAACACAAGATGATCTCTTTTGAAGCTACCACGATTGCAACAGCAATGGCGGTGACCGACAGTGCAAATTCGCTGATTTCAGATTTCCACAGCACAAATAAAGTGACCATAATAATGGCAAACGTACCGTTCTTGGTACGTGACATCCAGTTACGTTGATCTTCACTGAGAAAAGCGACATCACCACGGATTCGAGACAGAGTGATTCGTCGGATAATTAATATAATGCAGATGATCAGCACACTAAAAATAAACTTATTAGCGAGTAAGAAATCGATCACTTGCCACAACTTTTCCATTACGTATTCCTTTGTATTACAACAATTAAGCTTTATAACGACGAGCTTTACAGCGACTGACTCAACCCAAAAAACGCATTATAAAAAAGCGCTCAAAAATAGAGCGCTCCTTTTCATGATTAATTCAGCTATTAGGGCGTGTTGACCTTTCGCGGTTAAATTTTGTTCGAAATAAAAGCGTTTTAATCGCGGCGAGGGGGAAGTAGCCTAGTCATTCTAAGCAAATCCCCCTCAACAAAGAGTAAAACGCTTTTAGTCGAACCCTTCGGGCAGCGTTTGCTGGTCATTCCTACTACGTTATCGGCTTCTCATGTAGGCTAGCTACACATCGAAGTCTCTGCCTTGTATAAATACCCAGCAACTCGCTGCAAAAATCAGCTCGAAAGATCAACACGCCCTAGTAAGGCTATCATTTTATCTTGGCAGAAGTAATAAATTGACCAAAAGTTTCACACCAAATCACAACCGTATTAAATCGATTAAGATCAGTACCTTCAGGCAGCTCAACCATAAATCGGTCGAATGTTTTCACATCTCCGACTCGAAGTAGTTCGCTCTTGCTGTCATTGAATGCCTGCTCGGTTTCAATAAATTTAGGTGATAGGTAAACTTTATAATCAGGCCCCGGTGCCAGTTCACCTTCAAAAGCTATCGCACTTTCAGACACAGAAACGGTCCCTTCTCCCCAATGCAAAAAGTCACTGTCTTGTCGGTCTTTAGTGAACTCGCCTGTGTAGATAGCCTGCTGACTGATCGCTTCAACAGAACTTGAGGAAGGAGAATCAGGCTCAATCAAGATAGGTAGTGCATAGACACCAAGCCCAAAACCAAAAGCACCCACGGCTAAGTGGGTGCAAAGTAAAACTAACTTTTTCATCGCGTACTCCTTTATGCTTAAAGAGAGTATTATTGAATACTCTTAAAAATACAAAGAGATATAACGCTTTGATATCCTATTTTTGGTAATGATTCGCCGTACGCTGAGACAATTCGACAATCACTTTTACCGCTTGCTCCATGCCTTGAATGGTAATGAACTCATGAATACCGTGGAAGTTATAACCGCCAGTGAAGATATTCGGACATGGTAGCCCCATGAAAGATAAGCGAGCGCCGTCTGTACCGCCTCGGATCGGTTTGATCATTGGCTCAACATCGCACTCGATCATCGCTTGCTTCGCTAATTCAATAATATGTTGATGCGGTTCAACCATCTCTTTCATATTGAAGTAGCTATCGGTTAGCACCAGCTCAACACGGCCTTTCTCAAGACGCTCATTCAGCTCATCCACTTTCTGTTGCATGAATGCCTTACGCGCTTCTACACCCTCACGTTCAAAATCACGGATGATATAACCCAGTTCAGAGCGCGCTACACCCATTTCAGCTGATTTCAGGTGGTAGAAACCTTCATAACCTTCTGTGCACTCGGGTGTTTCTTGCGTTGGCATCATCAATTGGAATTGCGCCGCGATGTTCATCGAGTTCACCATTTTACCTTTTGCGGTACCTGGGTGAACATTCACGCCATGACAGATAACATCGGCGCTCGTGGCATTAAAGTTCTCAAATTCCAACTCCCCTACCGGGCCACCATCAATGGTATACGCCCATTCGGCACCAAACTTCTTAACATCAAACAAGTTAGCACCACGGCCGATCTCTTCGTCTGGCGTGAAGCCAATACAAATATCGCCATGTTTAACGTCTGGGTTCGCTTTGAGGTAAGCAATCGCACTGATGATTTCAGCGATGCCCGCCTTATTATCAGCCCCAAGCAGAGTCGTACCGTCAGTCGTAATAAGGTCATGGCCATGCAAGGTATCAAGATCTGGGTATTGGCTTGGATTCAGGCATTCACCGCTTGCACCTAATTCTATCGTTCCACCTTGATAATCTTTAATCAGCTGTGGTTTCACGTTCGCACCGGAAGCATCAGGAGCGGTATCCATATGTGCGACAAAGCCAATGGCAGGCACATCGTAATCGACATTCGACGGCAGTTTCGCCATCAAATAGCCATTTTCATCTAAAGAGACATCAGCTAACTCTAATGCGATCAATTCTGATTTTAAGGCTTCAGCAAATGTTATTTGACCCGGTGAACTTGGGCACTGCTGATTAGAAGGATCGGATTTAGTATCAAAAGTAACGTAATTCAGAAAACGTTCTACAAGCTTTTCCATAATTCATCTCACCATGGATTAAGTAATTGATTTACTGACTTTATTATTCATATAGATAAGCGAGGCATTGTTAAATAAATACGTACGCAGAGTCAGTAGCGAGGTTTTTCATCTTACGCCCCTGACCATCTATGTAATTGCTCTACATCATTATTGTGCGAAATTAGACGAGCTTCCTATACTTGAAATCAGAGGGCTTCGTCAGTTCAACATTGCATACGGATGATAAGAGATCGCTTTGTACGCATTCTACGCCCTCCACTCTCAGCCTATAAAAAGTACAAAGTGGATGATGATCACCCTTTATCCTTGATGCAGAATCTGTCATACGTTACACGGAGACACAGTTATGACGATTAATAAATATTTCATTTTATCTCCTCAAGCCTCTGAGGAAACGCTTCAGCCAGCATTAACTGAGAAAGAAGTTCAAAGGCAGGAAGCTCTAAGACAGGCGCAATCTCAAGGTGGGTTTGACACCAACGCGACCTCGTAACTTAATCAATACTCAGAACATATTTATAGAACCCCTAATAAAAGAGCTCTACTTCTCTATGATGTAGAGCTCTTTTGTCTTTGACTCTTCTTCTCTCTTTCTATGATGTCCTATTCAGGCGTCAAACCCATTCACGTTTTGTGACTCCCCTGCTTTATATCTATAGCTCCACGACTATGCGGCTAGCTCATTCGCTACGTTGAGAAATGACTTATTAAACTTCCCTCAGCCATACCTTGTCGTGTCATTTTGTGCTAATAATTTATATTCGTTTTCATTCCTCACTCGCTCTCTTTTCAAAAACTCTAATGCGAGTACCAGAGAACTTAACCACAGGAATCCCGAATTCAATGGAATATTCAAAACTAGGAAGTAGTCAAATTCCCGTTTCCCGCATCTGTCTTGGCAGCATGACTTGGGGGTTGCAAAATACGCAGCAGCAAGCCGACCAACAGATCGAATACGCACTAAGCCAAGGTATTAACTTCATCGATACTGCAGAAATGTACGCGGTTCCGCCTTCTCCAGAGACCTACGGCAAAACAGAAGCGATCATTGGTAACTGGCTATCGCGCCACCCGCAGCGCCGCCAAGAACTGATCATAGCGAGTAAGATTGCAGGCCCAGGCCTTCCTTGGGTTCGAGATGGTGGTCCTATAACGGGTGAAGCCGTAATCGAAGCGGTTGATGCGTCATTAAAACGTCTACAGACTGATTATATCGACCTATATCAACTGCATTGGCCAAATCGAAATACACCTCACTTTGGAAAACAGTTCCCAAATCAAATTCGCTTCAGTGATATCGACCGGAAGCAGCATGAAGGGGAAATGTTGGGGATCCTTCAAGCCCTAGCGAGCTGCGTTAAAGCAGGAAAAATCCGTCATGTTGGTTTGTCTGATGACACTACTTGGGGTATCAACACCTATCTCAAGCTGAGCGAAAAACACGATTTGCCACGCATGGTCTCGATTCAGAATGAATTCAGCCTACTGCACGCAAAAGACTGGCCGTATCTGATTGAGAACTGTGTGCATGAAGATGTCGCTTACCTGCCTTGGTCACCGTTATCTGGAGGAATGCTCAGTGGAAAATACATTGATGGTGCAAGACCGGAAGGCAGCCGCTGGACATACATGCAGCGTAAGGGCATTTTCCGCGACACCGAATCTGCCAATGAAGCGGTAAAAGGATATGCAGAAGTCGCGAACACTCATGGATTTACGCCGAGCCAGCTTGCATTAGCATGGTGTAATCAAGTCGATGGTGTTACCTCATCCATCATTGGAGCGACGACAATGGAACAGCTGAAAGAAAACGTAGCCGCTTTCAGCAAGCCTCTATCAGAAGAGATACTCACTGATATCAACACAGTGTTTAAGCGCTATCCTGTTCCATATTAAGCGGTCAGTTCACCCGGCCTTCTCTGTTCGTCTAGCTTGTTCAGCTTAATCTTTGGTAAGTAAATCTCATAAGAGCGCGCTATTTAGTGCGCTTTTCTTTTTTAAGTGGGTCGCTTTTGCTTTTTATGTGGATCGCATTGAGCTATCACGCTTTTGGTTCTCCAACCTTTGCTCTATAATGCGCGGGCTTATATCTAGGATAAAAACATGATTTCAAAAAACCAATTAAAACTCCTTCGTGCTTTGGGCCAAAAGAAACAACGTAAAGCCCACGGCCTGTTTCTAGTTCAAGGTGAAAAGAACGTTCTTGAGCTGTTCAATAGTGACTTAGTCGTGAAGAACGTCTTTGCTACCGCTGATTTCTTATCTGAAAATCACGCTTCACTGTTTGAGTTTGATTGTGTTGAAGCTTCACTGGATGACCTCACCAAAGCAAGTACTTTGGTCAGCAACAATGCAGCGATTGCTGTCGTTGAGATCCCAACATTTGAACTGCCAAAAGCCACTGGGCTGATGATTGCACTAGATGGCGTTTCAGACCCGGGCAACCTAGGTACGATTATTCGTGTAGCAGACTGGTATGGCATTAAGCATATCGTTGCGAGCAGCGATTGTGCAGACCCATACAACCCTAAGACCATCAGTGCAACTATGGGTAGCTTTGGCCGAGTACACGTAAGCCAAACAGACTTACCTGAATACTTAGAGCAAGCGAACCTACCGGTTTACGGTGCGTTCTTAGAAGGCGAAAGTGTTCATAAGACGGAGTTTACTGCCAACGGCATTTTGCTAATGGGTAGCGAGTCTCACGGTATTCGTGAACACGCGGCTAAATACGTAACGGATAAGATTACGATTCCTGCATTCGGTGGCGCGGAGTCTTTGAACGTAGCAATGGCGACAGGCATCATTCTCGACAACATGCGTCGTCAGCATAGCTAATCGATTCAAGAGTAAACTACGAAATAGAACTCGCGGATATGAAGAGCAAGATTCCCTATCTTGCTCGTCCCTCGCTGTAGGGAATGACGTAACTTAGAGATAGAGACAAAACCAACCACCAGCTCTCACGGCACAAAGCATCAAGTAGATTTTGAAATATAACGTGGCAAGTAGGTCAATAATTAACTGAATCATCAGCCGTCATCCTCAAGAAGGAGGGACGACTGAGTTGGGGATCTTTTTTGGGGGAAGGTTTATTTCAAGTAGCAGAATTACTTTTCTAGCATTGCCAACTTATCAGACACACCATTCCACTTTTCAGCTTCATCCATCGGTGCTTTTACTTCCGTTTGCACTGGCCAGATCTCGGCAAGCTCGGCATTCACTTCAATAAAGATCTTTTGATCTTCTGGCAGTTCATCTTCTTGGAAGATCGCTTGAGCATCACATTCAGGTACACATAAACCACAATCAATGCATTCGATTGGGTTGATTACCATGAAATTCGGGCCTTCATGGAACGCATCTGCGGGGCATACCGCCACACAGTCTGTGTATTTACATTGAATACAGTTATCGCCTACGACAAATGCCATGATGCTCTGCTCTATAAGTTAGTCAAAATTGAAGAATGGGGGATAATACTCATCCCAAGGCAAAATTCAACATCATACGACTCTAATATCGTGTCTATTTGCTCCATGTTTCCAAATTAGTATGACAGATAAATCAATTTCTCGTAAAATGCGCGCCATTGTGAGCTTATCGCTTCTTTCAACATCAGCGTTTTCATCAAACTCTGCGTTTAGAAGCGGTCTAGCTAAGACACCTATAAAAACGAGACATCGAAATGATACGTTTAACCGAAATTAAACTCCCACTAGACCATGAAGAGTCAGCCATTCAAGACGCTATTGAAGCAAAGCTTGGCATTAACGCTGATCAGGTACTTTCTTTTAATATCTTTAAACGTGGCTACGATGCTCGTAAGAAATCAAAAATCTTACTTATCTACACGCTTGATGTTCTCGTTGAAAACGAAGCTGAGTTGTTAGAACAATTCATCAGCGACCCACACGTAAAAGTGACTCCTGACATGGAGTACAAATTCGTGGCTAAAGCGGTTGAGAACCAAACTGAGCGCCCTGTCGTTATCGGCTTTGGCCCTTGTGGTTTGTTCGCAGGTCTAGTGCTTGCTCAAATGGGCTTCAATCCAATCATCGTTGAGCGTGGCAAAGAAGTTCGTGAACGTACGAAAGATACCTTTGGTTTCTGGCGTAAGCGCACACTGAACACTGAATCAAACGTACAGTTCGGTGAAGGTGGCGCAGGTACATTCTCTGACGGTAAGCTGTACAGCCAAGTTAAAGATCCAAAGCACTACGGCCGTAAAGTAATTGAAGAATTCGTTGCTGCAGGCGCACCAGAAGAAATTCTATACGTGAGTAAGCCGCACATAGGTACCTTTAAACTGGTTACCATGATCGAAAAGATGCGTGCTTCTATCATTGAGCTAGGTGGCGAAATCCGTTTCAGCACTCGCGTAGACGACGTTCACATGGAAGACGGTCAAATCACTGGCCTAACGCTTTCTAACGGTGAAGAGATTAAAACTCGTCACGTAGTACTGGCTGTTGGCCACAGTGCTCGTGATACGTTTGAAATGCTGCACGAACGTGGCGTTTACATGGAAGCTAAGCCTTTCTCTGTTGGTTTCCGTATCGAACATAAACAAGCGATGATCGATGAAGCTCGCTTCGGTAAGAACGCAGGCAACCCTATCCTAGGTGCTGCGGACTACAAACTCGTTCACCACTGTAAAAATGGCCGCACTGTATACAGCTTCTGTATGTGCCCGGGTGGTACTGTGGTTGCAGCGACTTCTGAAGAAGGCCGCGTAGTAACCAACGGCATGAGCCAATACTCTCGTGCAGAACGTAACGCAAACAGTGCTATCGTTGTGGGGATCGACCCTGAACGCGATTACCCAGGTGATGCACTAGCAGGTATCCGTTTACAGCGTGAATTAGAAAGTGCCGCTTATGTTCTAGGTGGCGAGAACTACGATGCCCCTGCACAGAAAATCGGTGACTTCCTAAAAGGTCGCGATCCAAGTGAAATCGGTGAAGTAAAACCATCATTCACACCGGGTATCCACCTAACTGATATTTCAAAAGCACTGCCTGATTTTGCTATCGAAGCAATTCGTGAAGCAATTCCAGCGTTCGAGAAGAAGATCAAAGGCTTCTCTACGCCAGACGGTCTATTAACAGGCGTTGAGACGCGTACGTCTTCTCCTGTATGTATCAAACGTGGCAAAGACTTCCAAAGCATCAACTTAAAGGGCTTCTTCCCTGCTGGTGAAGGTGCAGGCTATGCTGGTGGTATCCTATCTGCTGGTATCGATGGTATTAAGGCTGCAGAAGCACTAGCGATATCAATGGCAGAACAGAACCAAGCTGAGAAAATTGAGATCGCTTAATATCTCGGTTTAAAGCAAATATCAAAAAGGGCTCAATGAGCCCTTTTTTAGATCTTGATACTAGCCATCGAGATTAATGCTGGTAGATGCAATTACTCTTCGTTTGACTTGATTTGGTCTGAGTTCCACTTTCCTTGATGAATCGCTGAATTCACATCTCGTCTTGGTAACCAGCCCATGGTTTCTAGTTCGGGTTTATCTTTGAAGTGGTCAACGTAGCCGATACATAAATACGCCACGATATCGATGTTTTCTGGGATATCTAATGCGTCTCGCAATGTTGAGTCATGCAGGATACTCACCCAACCTAACCCTAGGTTTTCGGCTCTTGCTGCGAGCCATAGGTTTTGAACCGCACACACGGTGCTGTACAGATCCATCTCTTGCTTGATGGTTCTGCCTAACACGACCTTTCCGGTTCGATTACGGTCGCAAGTCACGCAGATTCCGATAGGTGATTCGACGATGCCTTCAAGCTTTAGACGCTTATACATCGCCTGTTTTTCATCGGTGAACATTTCCGCGGATTCGGCATGAGCCTGATTAAAACCGGTTTTGATTTGTTGCTTGGTTTCGATATCACGGACAACGACAAAATCCCAAGGTTGCATAAAACCGACACTGGGAGCATGGTGCGCTGCGGTTAGTACACGCATCAAAACGTCTTCTGGGATCTCATCAGGAAGAAACTGACCACGAACATCTCGGCGAGAAAAAATCGTTTTATATACTGCATCGCGTTCATTCGGCGTAATTTCCATACATCCCTGTCTTATCGTCGTCTTATTGAGTCAGTATTATCCAACTAAAGTGTCTATGTTACTAGCGGTACACAAGCAACATGGTAGAATGCCGCCATTAATCTTATCCTTGTATAAGATTGTTGAACCTTTCCATCGCTATTTAGCCAAATCATACCGAGAAACTTATGCCATTTTCCAAGCTTGGATTAAGCTCACCTATTGTTAAAGCCGTTGCAAAACAAGGCTATGAAAAGCCAACCTCTATTCAAGAAAAAGCAATTCCGATTGTGCTTTCTGGTAAGAACCTTATTGCTGCTGCACAAACAGGTACAGGTAAAACTGCGAGCTTTGTTCTCCCTATCTTAGAAATGCTAAGTAAAGGTGAAACACAACGTAAAAAACGCATTCGTGCTGTTATTCTGACACCAACTCGTGAGCTTGCGATTCAGGTTGAACAGAACATTACTAAGTACGCGAAATTCCTAAACCTGACATCATTAGCGATGTACGGTGGCGTGTCTTACCAACACCAGAAAGATCGTCTTATTGAAGGCGTTGACATTCTTGTGGCAACACCAGGTCGTTTGATCGATATGTACGGACAACGTGCCGTTCACTTTGATGAAGTTGAAGTTCTGGTTCTTGATGAAGCCGACCGCATGCTAGACATGGGTTTCATCGAAGACATCAACAAGATCATCGCGCGTTTGCCACAAAACATTCAAAACCTCTTGTTCTCAGCAACGCTATCAACGCCAGTTCGTGCGCTAGCGAAAAGCGCAATCAGTGAAGCAGAAGAGATTTCTATCGCCAAAACTGACGCTTCTAAAGCGAACATCGAACAATGGTTGGTGACCGTCGATAAAGACCGTAAGTCAGCACTATTAAGCCACATGATCACTGACGGTGAGTGGGATCAAGCGCTTATTTTTATCGAGACTAAGCACGGCGCGGCTAAATTGGTTGCTCAGCTTGAAAAGCGTGGCATCCAAGCGGAAGCTTTCCACAGTGGACGTAGCCAAGCGATTCGTGAAAAGATTCTGGCTGATTTCAAAAAAGGTCGCCTAAAATATCTAGTAGCGACAGGTGTTGCCGCTCGTGGTATCGATATCGACAACCTAAGCCGCGTAGTGAACTACGACATCCCATTCCCAGCGGACGACTATGTTCACCGTATTGGTCGTACAGGCCGTGCTGATGCGTCTGGCGAAGCGATCTCTTTCCTATCGAAAGACAACTTCAAGAACCTGTGCATTATCGAAAAACGTCTTGGTCACCTGATTGAGCGTCGCGTTGTTGAAGGTTTCGAACCACGCAAAGAAGTGCCAATCTCAGTATTGAACTTCGTTCCTAAGAAGAAAAGAGAACAACAACAAGACTAAGTAATTTCAGCGACAGAAAATGCAAAGTTGCATTAACCAAAAGAAAAGTCGCATTAGCCAAAACAAAAATAAGACGAAGCCCAATGTGGCTTCGTTTTGTTCTTTGAAATACAAATAAAACTGAGGCAATAAGATGATCACTCCTATCGCAACGAGATTAACCCGAGGCCAAGACCTAAAGCTTGAGCTCCAAAAGCTAGTGACAGCGCACAATATCTCAGCGGGCTCTATCGCGTCTTGTGTCGGGTGTGTTTCTCAACTCAATATTCGTCTGGCTAATGCAAACAACACCAAGCTAATCACAGCTCCGTTCGAAATTGTGTCGCTTATGGCAACGCTAACCCCAAACCACCAGCATGTTCATATATCGGTTGCTGATAAAAATGGCGATGTGATTGGTGGGCATTTGCTTGAAGGGACGATTATCGCAACCACCGCTGAATTGATTGTTCACCGTTACGATACTTTGACCTTCAACAGAGAGCATGACGATTCAACGGGTTACACTGAGCTCACTGTCAGTAGCAACACGCAATAGAACAACAACACGCAATAGATCGCCCCGTAGCAACACTAAGCGCCCCATATAAAGCGATACAACCAAATAGTATTAGGAAACACGATGGCTCCAAACTCCGCAGACTCCGTTATCGTTCTCGATTTCGAAACCACAGGCTTATCGCCAAACATGGGTGACCGAGCGATTGAAATCGGTGCGGTTAAATTAGTTAACGGCGAAGTCGTCGACACCTTCCAGCAGCTCATGAATCCAGGGTTTCGTGTTAGTGGGTTCATTGAAAGCTATACCGGAATCAGTAACCGTATGTTAAGCACTGCGGCCAGTTGCAGTGAAGTGATGGATGAGTTTGCAGACTTTATCCAAGGCAGCCAACTTGTTGCTCACAATGCGTCGTTTGATAAGCGCTTTCTCGATGCGGAATTAGACTTTATTGGCCGAGATTACACAGGCAAGTTCGCTTGCTCAATGTTGATTGCTCGTCGTCTAATCCAAGACGCACCGACTCATAAGTTAGGCGACCTTGTGCGTTTTAAAAATATCGACAACGACGGTACTTTCCACAGAGCGTTAGCCGATTCAGAAATGACAGCACGGTTATGGTTATTGATGATTGATGAACTGCAAAGTGATCACGGTATTCAACAGCCGAGCTTTCAATTGATGCAAAAAATATCTAAGACAGCTAAAGGCTCGATTCCAAAGCTGCTGATGAGTAACAGAGGCTAACTCTCTGCATTCGGTTTAGGGTTTGTCAGAAGGCTAGTAGCAAACAGTCACTCTACCCTACTCCTGCAGTGACACTAACGTCGTCTTGAGGCTCTCTAACTCATTCATGAAATAAGACCATTGCTTATCACTACTCGCTGCGGCGATATCCACCAAGAATTTCGCTGATGTCTGCATATTCTTATCAAGCTTAGACTCCAGTTCTTGCGGATAATAAGCTTCATTGTTCAAAAGTAAGTTCATAATAATTGGCTGCGCAATATGTAGATCACTCTTCTTTTTCATGAGTGTCGTTAGGTCTCGATACGTATTATTTTGATATTGTCGCCAGCTGTCGTTAGTATTTACCCACTCTTGAGACCACGTCAAAATAATCGTTTTTTGCTCTTTCGATACCGACCCAAGCCATCGCTCTAACCGATCTTCAATTCGACTTCGATAACGTTCTCTCGAATCTTCATCATTCAATGATAATCTTTCTTCGTAATATTCTTGCTGCTTTTCCCTAAAGTTCTTTAAGAATTCGTTATCTTGCTCTGGGGTAAGCTGCATACTTAACGCGTAAATATCTGGAGCGAACTTATTAACGATCGAGCGAATATGATTTTTAGTTTGTTCACTTTGATCAATGATAAAAGCAGAATTCATATCAGAACGGTCTAGATTTTGAATCGCTTGCAGTTGCGACATATACAGCGGAAGTTGGGTTTCTTTGTGCCATTGCTGTAATAAGTCGAGGCGCTCTTCGAGCTCTGCTTCTTGACTGTTGGATAGAGAAACAAAATCTTCAATATAGCTAACCGCAAACCAGCTTATATTGTTGTAGGCAAATTTAGTCCCGCAACCAGCGAATACAAAACAGACTAATAAGACTAACCATCGACACTTTCTCATTTAACCCTCTCACGATATTCAGCAAATCCACAATCCATTAACTCACCCTTTTAAGGTTAGCTCTAGTTCTTATAACGCTCGTTCTAGCTCTTATAAAAGTAGCCTTAATAAGCAGTGGCTGTAAAAACTTTGAGATAAATTGAGACTCAGACTTGCTAATCTAGCTATTTCGGCAAATGATTAAACTAAAAATAATTAATGGCAGTGATGTAACTTGATTTTTATTGCTCATTTGATGTAAACGAAACCTATAAACGAATGGTTTATTTATTTTCAAATGATTAATATTTGGGAGGTAAGCTATGGCCGCTACTCCTCATTATACAAGCGAGTTAGAGTACGAGCTTTGTTATTTTGACGATGGAAGACTAACCACAATTACGATATCCGCTAATAATCGACAGGAAGCGATGACTTGGTATCTTAGCGAAGGAAGACATATCAACGATTTCTATTCGATCAGACCTGATGAATAAACGTTTGATGCGTTACTGGCTGTGGAACACCCTTTACTGCATTATCACTAGCATGACTTAGCAGTAAAGGGAGACAATCTCGAATTACTTCAGAATTCGGGCGCGGAATTGACGACCCTTCATTTTACCTGATTCGATTTTACCTAATGCTTTCTTAGCCATTGATCTTTCTACAGCAACGTAAGCACGCATCGCGAACAAGTTGATCTTACCTACTGACTTACCATCAATACCGCCTTGGCCTGTCAACGCACCAAGGATATCGCCTGCGCGAAGTTTCGCTTTCTTACCACCATCAATCTGGATGGTTACCATGTTTGAGTAGTACGGCTTAGCGATTGGTTTAGCTGGCAACTGAGACGGTTCGATTGGCATATCCATGTACTCATCAATTTGAGCAACACGGTGCATCTCTTTTTCGCTAAAGAAGCTAATTGCGACACCTTTGCTTCCTGCACGACCAGTACGACCGATGCGGTGCACGTGTACTTCAGGATCGCGAGACAACTCAAAGTTGAACACTGCATCAAGGTTATCAACATCAAGACCACGAGCGGCAACATCTGTTGCAACCAAGATAGAGATGGTTTTGTTTGAGAACTGAACCAAAGCTTGGTCACGTTCACGCTGTTCCATGTCGCCATGAAGCTCGATAACACTGAAACCACGGTGGCTTAGCTCATCATTTACGTTCTGCACTTCTTTCTTAGTATTACAAAACACAACCGCTGACTCTGGTTGATGATGAAGAAGCATTAGCTCTAGTGCGTCATCACGAGCTTCAGTACCTTCAACCTTGTAAAAGTGCTGTTGGATGCTTGAGTGATCGTGCGTTGATTCAACCTTCACCATTTCAGGGTTATTCATGATGCGGTCTGCAACAGATTTGATCTGTTTAGGGAAAGTTGCACTGAACAATAACGTTTGACGATCTTTTGGTGCTGCTTCAATAACAGCATCTAGTGCATCTTGGAAACCCATTTCCAGCATGCGATCGGCTTCATCTAACACAAGTGTGTTCAACTCAGACAGGTCAATACGCTCTCTCTCTAGGTGGTCCAGGATACGACCAGGAGTGCCCACAAGAATGTGTGCGCCATGCTCTAATGAACCAATTTGTGGGCCCATTGGCATACCACCACATAGTGTCAGCACTTTAATATTGTGAATGCCACGAGCAAGAGTACGGATCTCTTTTGCTACTTGGTCTGCAAGCTCACGAGTCGGACATAACACTAAAGATTGAACACGAAAACGCTTAACGCGTAGGTTCTGCAGCACGCCTAAACCAAAAGCAGCTGTTTTACCTGAACCCGTTTTACCCTGACCGATAACATCCTTGCCATCCAGAATAGTAGGAAGACTCAACGCTTGAATAGGCGTCATTTCAGTATAACCAAGAGAATCTAACGTATTTAGAAGCTCTGGCTTAAGGGCGATTGAAGAGAATTTTGAAGTGCTCAATGGAAATATCCAACTGGTGAAAAACAGAGTGCATTATGAGTGTTTTTGAAAATTATTCCACCTTAATCACAGTTTTGAAGAAACATGTTAGGCGAACACAAAAAAGCCAGCTTTGTTAGCTGGCTTTTGCTTCTATTTTGAATCGCGTCCTATGGCACACCGTGACCTTTAGAAGCAACCCATACGCGATACCATTGCTCGCGAGTCAGCTCTATTTTCAGTGCATCAACAGCCGTCTTCACTCGTTCAATCTTACCTGAACCAATAATCTCGATCGGGTTAGATGGTAAACGACGAACCCAAGCGTAAATCACTTGGTCAATGCTGTCTGCACCCACTTCTAGACGAATCGCCTCTAGCTCATCACGAACGCGAATCGCTTGTGCTGAATCACCACTGAAGATGCTACCGCCGCCTAGACAAGACCACGCCATTGGACGAATACGGTTCATCTGCAGTTGATCTAGCGTACCATCATGAGCCACTTCGAAGTTCAATGGGTTGATTTCAACTTGGTTTGTCACCAGTGGCTTACCTAGTCGAGATTGCAACAAGTCGAACTGGCGCGGTGAAAAGTTAGAGACACCGAAGTGCTTCACCTTACCCACCTTATGCAGTTCAGCGAACGCTTCTGCTACTTCATCCGCATCCATCAGTACATCTGGGCGGTGAATCAGTAATACATCAAGTTCGGTTACACCCAGACGCTCTAGAGAGTTATTTACCGACTGGTAAATATGATGCGCGCTGGTGTCATAGTGATTGATCTTACGATCTGGAGTGTGGTCTCCACACAAGTTGATATCGCACTTGGTGACGATTTGAATATCATCACGAAGGCTTGGCTCAAGCGCTAATGCTTCACCAAACAACTTTTCACATTGGTAGTTACCGTAAATATCCGCGTGATCAACGGTTGTGATGCCAAGATCAATGTGCTGCTTCAGGAAAGTCAGGCGTTGTTGCGGGGTCATACCCCATTCTGCTGTACGCCAGTATCCTTGCACCAACTCAGAGAGTTCTGGGCCTTGTGGCGCTGTCGTTACTCTTGCAACCATGGGTTGTCTCCTTTATCAATACTGAACGTATCCTAAGCTCGTTTTACCGAAGGCTCAACGTATAACAAATGGCAAAGATAAACGCTTACTAAAAAATGTGAGAGCCGCAGAAAAACGAACACTAAAATCAATAATAGCTTGCTGTCTGCCCGTCAACCGTTCTCCTGAAAGGCTTGTTTACTCTGATGAATTACGAAACCATCTATGAATTTGAGCAATTAAAGACGATTTAGTTCAACCGTTAAATTGTCACCATCACTATGCAGCTGAATCCAAGGAACTGAAGAACCAGAAGAAGATGAGGAAGAACTAGGCACATTCCATAAACTCATTTGCTCAGAGGAATGATGTGGTGTATTGATGAATTCGACGAGTTGTTTATCTACCTCATCAAAACCAACGCCCTCACGTTTCGCTTGTTCAAGTTGAGCGACGACATCAAACTCATCCTCTCCAATGTGAATTGAGCTGATAGCAAAGCCATCTTGGCGAAGGTACGCCTGAAGCTTTGTGTAACTTAGGTTCGAATATGGCAGATTTAAGCGAACCACTTCGACGCTTGAGTCACCCAACTCCAGTTCAACATAAACATCCAAATCGTAATATTGGGTTAAGTCACTGCACAACAGAGTGCCTTCAACTTCGCCACAATCCATAAGATCGATATCGTTAATATAGTTTTGAGAACTCGGTTGAGTTAGGCTGCTATTGAATACCGTTCGCAACCACCAGCTTTCACTCGCTTGCGCAGAGAATGAAAGGGTATTCAGAACCAATAACAAAGGTAGGATTAAGACAGGAAGAGTTCTCATTAATTGTGCTTATTCGCGCGGTATGAAGCGCCCATTATACGTGACCAATCAACAAACAACCGCTCAAGCCACAAATTTTAGGCGAAAAAAAACGGGCATGCATGCCCGCTAGATAGATTCTATCGCCTAATAACGTAATCCGTCACGATTACATCACGATATTTGAATCACTTATACCCACCTTCAATAGCTGGTTCTTCAAGGGATAGCCTTACTTTATTTCGTTGAATAGCTTCTGGCGGCAAACTGATGAAACCGTATTGGTTCAACACACCTTGATAGCCATGTAATTTACATTCCGTTATATGCAACATCACAAAATACATTCAATGAATGTGTCATAATGTTGAAATTACTGGTTAATTTTCAAGGAATGTCATGACTGCAACGAACTATCTCAACCAATTGAATCAAAAGTATCTTGCGACTCATAAAGCGAAAGAAGACTTCTTTTGGGATACATATATGGGGATCAGTGACGACCACGATGGCTCGACACTCGCGCAGACTCAGTGGACTGAATTTCTAAGCTCTGCCGAACAGATTGCTGCTATCGAAACTCAACTAGCTGCTATCGATAAAATTCAAGATCCCCTAGAAAAAGAGAGTACACTGACAGGCTTGAATGGTTGGTTAGCGACCTTTAGATCTCACGCTATTGAGTCTGAACAGTCACAGAAGCTTAAAGCCGAACTCATAAAGTTTGAGGCTGAACTGTTTGAGAAAAAACAAAACCATGTGATGACTTACGTAAATGAAACAGACGACGAAACAGAAGGGTCGCTGCCCGTTTTAGGTTCAGCCGTTAGAAGTAATGGTAATGAACAAGTTAGGCTTTCTGCACATCAAGCACTATTAGATTTAGAGCAATGGCTGCTGGCTAACGGCTTTATTGAGCTGATCAAAAAACGTAACCAATTTGCTCAATCACTGGGGTTTAAAACCTTCTTTGATTACTCAGTGCTGAAAACCGAACAGATGACGACAGAACAACTGTTTACGATTCTGGATGACTTCGAAGCACGCACGCGTGATGGCCATCAGCAAAGCCTAGCCAATTTGGCAGAGCAGAAAGGCGAGAATGCACTTCAAGCCCATAACTTTACCTACTCTTTTGCAGGTGACGTTATGAATGATCTTGATCCTTATGTTCCGTTCTCAAAGTCACTTCGACGCTGGATAGAATCTTTTGGTCGCCTGAACATCGAATACTCTCAAGCCACGTTGAAATTGGATTTGCTTGATCGTAAAGGAAAATACCCTAATGGTTTCTGTCATGGGCCAATCCCTTCTTTCTACGACCAAGGCGCTTGGGTTGCGGCTCAAGTTAATTTCACGAGCAACGCTAAGCCCGATCAAATAGGCAGTGGTTATGATGGGATTAACACCTTGTTTCACGAAGGTGGACACGCGGCGCATTTTGCTAATGTAAAAATGAACGCGCCTTGTTTCTCTCAAGAATTTGCACCCACCTCGATGGCTTACGCTGAAACTCAATCTATGTTCTGTGACAGCTTGTTGAATGACGCCGATTGGTTAAAACAGTATGCGCTTAATTCAGATGGCCAAGCAGTGCCTAATGAGTTAATCAAAGCAATCATCGATAACAAACAACCTTTCAGAGCTTATCAAGAACGCAGCATTTTAGTGGTTCCATATTTCGAGCGAGCACTTTACGAATTGGCGGATGAAGATCTGACACCTGAAAAGATCACCGCTCTTGCTCGTAGCAGTGAGAAAATGATTCTTGGATTAGCTTGTAGCCCTCGCCCATTAATGGCGATCCCGCATCTGTTGTCGGATGAAGCGTCTTGCGCGTATCAAGGTTACCTGCTGGCTCATATGGCGGTGTATCAAACTCGTGCGTATTTCACCGATAAGTTTGGCTACTTAACGGATAACCCAGAAATCGGCCCTTTGTTAGCTAAGCACTATTGGCACCAAGGCAATAGCGTGAATCATAATGGGACAATCGAAAGCCTGACTGGGGAAGGTTTTAATGCAAAATACCTCGCTGACGAGTGCAACTTATCGCCAGAAGAAGCTTGGGCGATTGAGGAGAAAAAAATCAAACAGCTGTCGACAAGAGAACGAGCACCAATCGCTGATTTGAATGCGAAGATATCGATCGTTGATGGGGCCACCGAGTTGGCGAATAATGATAAGTCAAACCATCAGATGTGTGATGAGTTTGAACACTTTATCGTTGGGCAATACGGCCGATAGCGGGTGCTGAGCATCTGTAACCAAGGTTGAACCAAAAAACTCAAACGAAAAAAGGACGATAATTTATCGTCCTTTTTATATTCAGCGTTGGATCTATGCCGTGACACATGTCGAGCGAGTTTCAGTATCAAACTCAACATCAACAGAATCAGCACTTCGCAATGATTTTCGATGAATGCCAAATACTTGCCCCGTCAAAACAATATAAAACTTCTCTGTTTTGAGTAGATTCCAAGCTTCATCAAGAGATTCAGCATAAACCTTGTTCTTGAGATCTTGTGGGCGGGTACCTGCGACTCTTCCATGTTTACGCGCCAATTCAAATAGTCCACTACGATTCGGTTTACACGTAAACAGGGTATCATTTCCATAAATAACACCCTGGGCTGTAATGCTTTTAATCATTACATTTCTCCAGATAATAATTCCACTCGTAGCACTTGAGTGACAAACCACATATCAATCTGTGGATGCTTACACTGCAAAAAGAAGAGAACATGGTGTAACGACCGGGCAAGCTATTACACCATTACCATCAAATGTCTTAGAAGTTCCTAAACTCTGAAGAGTTCAAGTTCTTAGAAGTAGTAGTAAGCTGCTGCAAATACGTGTGTTTCTTCGTCGTATTGTGTGTTACCAGTTGAGCGGGCGCCTTCAATATCTTGCTTGATATCAATACCCATGTCAGCGTTGTCAGCGATACGGTACATTGCCGCGATGTTGATGTAAGAAGCATCTACATCTGCTTGGCCATCAAGTTCATTGTTGCTAGATGCATAACCCGCTGCGATTGTTAGGTCTTCTGAAACTGTGTAACCACCTGAAACGTAGTAGCCTGTGTTCTTAGCAGAATCACTCTCTTCAATCCAAGAGTTCATACCTAGTTTAAGAGCACCAACCTTAACGTTACCTGTCACTGTATAAACTTCGTAATCAGCATCGTCATCACGAGCTTCATAACCTGCGTATAGGTTGAATACCTCTTGCTCTAAACCGATGTAACCGTTAATGCCTTTATCCGCATCATTATGATCGTCACCTGTTTCAAAGTAAGAAATACCGTAAGCAATACCGTCTGTTGCGCCTTGGAATTTAACAACATTGAAGCCGTCAGAAGCATCACCAGCTGAAGCACCAAACTCGTAAGTAGTGTCGCCAGCGCCATCGACTTTATCTAGCGCTGTGTCGTTTTCCCAACCAAATGAAGCAATACCGTAGCCAGTGTCAAAACCAATCCAAGCTTTGTCTACGTGAGTTGCTGGACCTGTATCGATGCCGTTGACCCAAGCAGAAGTTGCAGCGTCAGCATCCGCTACGTTGTTGTCTGTCGTGTACTGAAGCATTAAGTCTGTTTCTACGTAAGCCACTACGCGGTTGTTACGGTAGTTAAGAGCCAATGTTAGACCTGTAGCCCAGTCATCGTAAAAAGCTTTAGAGCCCGTGTCGTAGTAACCACCAACACCAAAAGAGCCTGATACTGAGAATTGATCTTTGTGCATTGAATCGAATGCAAACATATCTTCGTTTTGGCTGTTTTGGCTGCTTGTGCTTACAGCGAAAGCTGAACTTGAAATGCTCGCAATCGCAAGTGCTACTAATGTCTTTTTCATGATAACCACTACCTATATATTGATTCGGCCTTGTTAGTCCGGCCTTTTGGAGTGGCGCTATTGTTCAAAAAAAACAGGTTATTGATATACCGTAAATTTACTGAAAATTTTATAGCTTTGGTGAATTTCATGAAATAAGAATATATTAATGTATCGTTTATATTGAAAAACGTAATCCGAGTGTAAAGCCGATATCGGTGCTGTTATCCATATTACGGATGTTTTCAATCATCAGCGCTTCGATGGCTAGTTGATTGAAACGGTAGCGATAACCCAAAACGACCTCGTTAGAAGGTTCAGAAAAATCCGGATCATTGGTCGCCCAGCCTTGGAAATTGAGAGATTCAATCAATAAGCTATGGCGTTGATTCAACCGATACTCATACCCAATTGCCCAACTTGCGCTGAAATTTTCAAGACTAACGACATACACATCGCTATCTCGATGTACAAGACCAATGGTTGAAAAAACGCTGTGCCTAGGGGTGATATAGCTGTAGTTAAGCTGAACACCTTGCTCAAAACTGGTTCTCGCAAACTGCCCACTTCTTACATTGTTGTAAAACAAAGAGCCACCAGCCGAGAGCGACATTGGCCCTCTAGAATACAGTAGAAGTTCATTGTAGAACGTCAGCGCGTTGGTTAAATCATCACCTTCAAAATCAGACACGTGCACACCTGCATTATGAAAACCCATGGTGAACTGATCTTCCGCCACCTGATCGCGACCATTCTGGCCAATGCGGAACAGGTCATGAAACCCCATCACAAAACTGTCTAAACCATTATCTTTTGCAGTCACAACTCGGTAATCCAGCTCCGTTTTCCAGACAGGTGAAGCTTGCCACTCAATCGCAATATTGGATTGATTTTGATAATAGTCGAGAGCATACGCACTCGTGTGTGCCCATATACTGGCTTGGGTATAGGAGGACTTGAACTCAATGGTCCCTACTCTTTTAGGCTGAGCAGAACGAAGTTGTGTTGAAAGCACATTTGAATGAATTGGAGATTGCGCGTAAACAAACATTGGAGAGGTATTCGCGTGTGTAACGGAATGAAAAAAGGTCAACATAGAGACTGAAATAGACAGTAACGTCCTTAAACTTATCACAGTGTTTACTCGGTTATAGAAATGCCCGATCTTATTAAAAAACACCGTTCAATTAATGCAGTAAATGTACTGCTTATCATTCGACAATCTAGAACTAAGAGTTATAAAAAACTTAAAAATAGAACCTATGATATATATAAGAATCTTATCTTGCACTGAGCCACTCGAACGAATATCTTCTGAGTCTTGACCTAATGAATGTATCGAGAAAGGAAAAACGTGTCTGCTTTAAGCCTAAATTTTGAACAGCTATTAATGAAACAATCAACCTCTCTTATTAATAGCGATCCTAAAAACTTTCAAACAACGTGGTCAGAAGCAAGCTTTGACGTACTCGATTGGTTCGGGATTGATCGTTTAACGCTATACCCGAATTCAATGGTCTTACTTGAAGACGGGAAAACTTGTTCAGTATCCAAAGCAAACATACCTCCTGTCGATAAGAAAAGTTTGGTTGGCGGTAACTACCTTGATTACCTAAAGCTATTAAAAACCAATGAAACATATCTCACCTTTACCAGTGACGAACTCGTTTCAACCAAAAACTATGTGTTAAAGAAGATCTATAAAGAAGGGGGAAGATGGCACTGCATCATTCCTTTGCAACTGTTTAACCAACGCTGGGGAGCATTGTCTTTTACTAACTTTCACGACAACGAAACCACCTTCGACCTCGAAGACATCCAGCGCTTAAAGTTAGTCTGTGAACTTTGGCTCTGTTATTGGCAGCACTCAACGCTAGCGAGGACACTAAAACAAAATGAGAATCGGCTTGCAGATGATAGTGAGAAGCTATTATTACTCACAAAAAAACAAACCAAGGTTTTGGCTCTCATTGCTCAAGGGTTTAGTGCAAAAGAGTGTGCAGAACAGCTCCACCTTAGCTCTCGAACGATAGAATCGCATAAATACAGAATGCTTGGATTGCTCGATTTAAACAGCCACAATGACCTGATTCAATTCGCCTTACGCAATGGCCTAGGTCTTACAGAAAACCTACACACGACACGTTAAAGCAAGGCTATGTACACTCTTTACGCATAATGTTGGTTGTTATTCGTTGCCTTCACTCAGAGCAAATTTGATTTCATCTGAAGAGAACCCCTTTCGACTTAGCATCGCATAAGCCTTGGAGCGTTCTTTATGATCGTTGAGGTCATATGATTTCTTCTGCAACTGTTCTAAACAAGAAGAATAGAAATCCAGTTGCTCTTCATTAATCAATCGGTCGATGAGCGATGACAGTTCACTAGTGTCGATTTGTCGCTGTCTAAGTTCTTGCTGAATAGCAGTCAAGCCTTTGCCTTTACGAGCATACTTAAGCACCTCTTTTTCCAAATCAGCTTTCTCTGCCTTAATTTGAATATTACTTTTCAGTTCATGCGACTGCGTGTGCTGGTCAATCGCTACCTTCACCTGCTGGTAGCTAAAACCACGCTTTTGCAGGGTCGCGACAAGCTTTTCACGGCTCATGGTAAAACTTGTATAGTAATGGTTGATACGGTCTATCAAGATGGTTTGCTCATCAATAGACTTTTCGAAAGACACTTTATGGATTGCATCAGAAATCACTGAATCGGTCAGGCCTTTCTTCTTCAATTTTTCGACAATATATCGAGAACCGAATTCACCAGAAAAAGCTTGTTCCACGAATTGTTCTGCAAACACTTGGTCAGACTTGAGATACCCAAAGCCTTTCAGTGTCCCTAGAGTTTCATCGATCCATTCTTGATTGTCGGTTTTCACTTTGAGCTTCGCAACCAACTCACTTTCCGTCATATCTCTCTGGGTTAGGTGCCACATCGCAGAGTTCATGACGCTTTCAATTCGTGTTGCTTTTCTTACCGTTGTATTTCTACTATTCGTTTTTTGCTGTGAATCATCCATTCGCTTTCAACTGTCCAAACTAAGCCTACCCCCATCATAACGTAATTCTAAGGCGGTTGAGTGACATAAAAGAATGAAGCTCAATATAATACCAATCGTAGTAAATAACTGTTCACCCTAGCTGGTTAAAACGCTCGATAACGGCGTTAGAACTTTTGATTGTAGAATAACTACTTATCAAAAATTTCTGCCTTGTTCTCAAGCCTTTTTCCTGCTCTATTTCTGATCACTTACTTACTGTGATTGGTATAAACTGACAGCCAATTAAAAATGGACGCTTATTCAGCGTCCATTTGATATCACATTAAGAATGATGACTCTAAGCCATGCTTAGCTTTTTCGTAATAGCTTTTTTCGTAATAGCTCTATTCGAAATTACTTCTCGTACTAACTCTTTCGCTTAGCTCTCTTCGTGATTGTAAATATGCACATCTCGTTGAGGGAATGGGATCGTGATACCTTCTTCATCGAAGCGTTTCTTCACGGTTTCCGTCACATCCCAATACACATCCCAATAGTCATCGGTCTTAACCCAAGGTCTGACGACAAAATCAACAGAAGACGTATTCAAGGTATGAAGCTTGATCATATGCTCCGGTTTTTTCAGTACTAGAGGGTGCGCAAGAATGATGTCGTTCAATACCGCTTTCGCTTTATCGATATCATCTGAGTAACCAATGCCGAAGACCATATCAACACGTCTCACACGTTCTGCAGTGATGTTGTTGATCACGTCACCCCAAATCTTGTTGTTCGGGATCACCAAGCGTTGGTTATCGATGGTTTGAATGGTCGTCGACACTAAGCTCATGTCTTTTACTGTGCCTTGAACGCCGGCCACTTTAACCATGTCGCCCACATCATAAGGACGATAGATCAAGATCATCAAACCTGACGCAAAGTTAGATAGTGTGTCTTGCAATGCGAAACCAATAATGACACCCGCCACACCGAAACCGGTTAATAGTGGCGCTAGCTCAATCCCAATTTGAGACAGAGCGATAAGTAAACCAATAAACACGACCGCTTTAGATGCGATGGATACGAAGAACTCCTGCATCAATACGCTAAAGTCCATTTTAGAGTGCGAAACACTCTTACGAACGGTCTTACGAGCCACGTTAGCAATAAGGCGAGTTACGTATAAAATACCGAGAAACAGAGCGAGTTTAACGATAAATGAAGGGGTGTTTTCAAACGCCCATGAACTGAATGAACGAAGCCAACCATCCAACAGATCCAACGCAACATCAACATCCAACACATCAGCGTTAATATCGCCTGTCGTTGCTAGTAACACACGCTTGTAAGAAGTCACATCAACGCCAAACGGTTCCATTAGCGTGATGGTTTCTTCTAAGCTCGCCACCATGACACTGGTTCGCTCACTGAAGCGTTCAAGCTCAGTTTTAATCGTCGCTTTCTCTTCTTCACTTACATAAGATAACCGACGTTCTAAATCTTGACGTTGTGTATCCGTGTATAGAATTGCATTAGTAAGATATTGAGAACGAGAAACAAGTGCCGTTTTGAGCTCACCTTCAGGAACCGCAACATCAACTTCACGCTCTTTCGACCAATCTAATGTCTTAGCAAGCTGCTGATAATAGACATCCATCATTCCGATTCGTTTTTGAATGCGTAATTCAAGGCGTTTTTTAGCATCACCTTCAGCGGAACGGTTTTCTTTGCTCATTGAAACGATTTTAACTTCATTCAATGACAGCAATTTTTGTAAGAGTTCAACCTGCTGAGCAAGAGTGACATCAAGCCCTTCCTTTTTATCGGACGATAGCTGTGAAAAAATCTCTTCACGTAGTGCTTGGTTCTTTCGTCTTAATATATCTTCTAGAAACGGCTTCTCAGCATCATGCGCTGTTTCTAATGTTGTTAGGTCCAGCATTAGCTGGTCTTGTACTTCTGCTATTTTATCGACACTTTGTGCAAAACTCCCTGATGCCACAAACGCCAACATTAAAAATAGACAACGCCAAACCTTTATCATGTTAATTCCTATGAATGTCCAAATTGACCCCTTAAATAGTAGTAAAAAGAATATGGATAACAAGCATTTAAACGTATGTTGTGTTAAAAATTCGCAAAATATCAGTACGTATCTAATATTTGAGAGTTCCAATCCCCTCTTATGACCTGTAGAGTACGCAACCAACAAAGAACAACAGCCAATATCGTCACTTAAGCACATGCACAAAAACGCCTTAGATCCGATGTTAGCTAACAGCAAGAGAGCATAGAAATGAACAACGAACTTGATATTATCGATTCCTTAGAAGAACTAGAAAAGTTCCTAATCTCAGTGGAAGCTGGCGGTTTGGGTCTTGAAGGCGTTGAAGGTGTAGGCATGGCAACCAATAATTCAGATGGTCGTCACTTCGTTGCTGTATTCAACAGCAGCCACAAAGTTCTGCTCGCTCGCTGGATCACCAAAGAAGTTTTCGAAAATGGTAAAGACTTGGTACGTAATGGCCCTCGCCGCACTCACTAAGCCTTTCCAATAGCACCGATGATTAAAGCCCAACACGTTCACTGACGGTCTGTTGGGCTTTTTGCATAGCCCCATCGTGAATAAACAAATCGATACAGAATAAATTAGTTATAACTGCCGGTTATTGTGAACTTTAACCAGAGCCCTATGTCGTATTCGCGTGAGTCCATGTTTAATCATCGTCTCTCGTGTATATACATTTTCTCTCGTTTATATATAGTTTCACTTTAACCATTTTATGACTTGTGGCGCGAAGAGAACTTATCTAAGCTAGCCACAATTCAATGAGCTCGCTTTAACAACTAACTGATTTGATTACCGACTAATTTGCTGAACACATCTCTACTTTTCTTACCCACACAGAATCGCCAACAAAAGCAATCGCTTTGGGCGCTTTTCCTTACCGGACTGGTTATCTTAACTTGCCTGGCGAGTACTCTGGCCGTAAAGAAAGTATCGTTATCTACATCCGCTAATGGTCAATCCATCCTAGTTGACGCGCAAACTCATACAGAAACCAGTAATCCTCAAACCGACATCGCTTCTTCAGAAAAAATGGCCGCTCTATACGCGAGTATTTTCGGTTTAGAAGCGTCTAAAATGTTAACGTCACCCAATTCAAGCTCGTGCAGTCTAAGTTCAAAAATGCTGACCTTTGCCGCACCTAAAACGGGCTGGCTGATCCCTTTCGTTCTGATGATTGCTGTTGCATTCAACTTATCTCCGCACATCTCGAGATTATCCGGAGAGAATCACCGCTCTTCTCGACCTACAAAACACCGCTTACACCTAAAGCACTGTATATTTAGAGAGTAAATAACCGGGCTATTCCACCCTTTTATTTATTTTTTGGAGATACATTTGTGTACAACACACTACTAACTAAGTTTGTCGATTCGTTGGCATTCTGCATGCGTACATGCGCAAAAGCTTTCGTCACTGCAATCTTAGTCATGACGTCATTTACCGCTCTGGCTCAAACCACGGGCTGGATAAGCGTGCCTGAGCATCCGCCAGTTAAGATGCGAATGATGTCGACGGGTGAACAGTCGGATAACGGCGGTACCGTTCAAACTGTATTGGACGTTACACTCGACGGTGACTGGAAAACCTATTGGCGCAGCCCAGGTGAAGGTGGCATTCCGCCAAGCTGGGACTGGTCTGATTCGACTAATATAGAGTCTGTAGATTGGCATTGGCCGATCCCTAAATACTATGAACAACTTGACGTAATGACGCTGGGCTACAAAAAGCACGTAAGCTTTCCTGTCACCCTAACGTTGAAAGACAAAACGCAACCTGCTGTATTTAGGGCTTCTCTCTCGTTCCCGTCGTGCACCAATATTTGTGTTTTGACTGACTATGACATCGAACTCCCTATCGACACGCAGCAATTGCAGTTCGATGAAGAGGCGATGTTCTTGTTCAACCAAGGCATGAGCCAATCTCCAAGAGAAGCGAACCGGACTTCAGTGAACGGTCTATTTTGGGACAAAAGCAAGCAACAACTGGTCACTCAACTAACCAGTAACGAAGGCTGGGATAAGCCGATGGTGTTGATCGATGGAAAAGAAGTCATCGATGATTTCTTTGCTCAACCAAGCGTCCACATCACCGGCAATACGATGACCGCGGTATTTGACGTCAGCAACTGGATAGGCGAAGTCGACTTAACGGATCGCACCGTTAGTGTCACCGTTTCAGACACTAATTTTGCCGAAGAGATGACCGCTCAAGTCGGCTCAGAACCTATTGCTTATCAAGCAAGTAACAACGGTTTTCTTGCAATGATCGGCTTTGCTTTGATTGGTGGTTTAATCCTCAATATTATGCCGTGTGTGCTGCCTGTATTAGGAATGAAGCTAAACAGCATCGTCCAAAACCAAGGCGCATCTAATCGTCATATCCGACTCTCATTCTTAGCTTCTGCGTCAGGTGTCATTACATCATTTGCACTCCTAGCCCTTGGCATGACCGTTCTAAAAATGGGTGGCAATGCGATTGGTTGGGGAATCCAGTTCCAAAATGTTTGGTTCATCGGGTTCATGCTGATCATCACTTTGCTGTTCTCGATTAATCTACTTGGATTATTCGAATTCAGACTACCATCAGGTTTAAACACTTGGATGGCAACCAAAGGCGATGACTCACATTCAGGCCACTTTATTCAAGGCATGTTTGCGACGCTGTTGGCAACGCCGTGTAGTGCTCCGTTCTTAGGAACCGCAGTTGCTTATGCACTTGGGGCAAGCTACCAAGAGTTGTGGGCTATCTTTATCGCACTCGGCATCGGTATGAGTGCACCTTGGTTGATTTTCGCGCTGTTCCCGAGTCTTACAAAACTGCTTCCAAAACCTGGGGCATGGATGTTCAGAGTTAAGCTGGTATTTGGCTTAATGATGTTCATTACCAGTCTATGGTTAACAAGCCTAATGAGCCCATTCATTGGTAAATTCCCGACGATCCTGTTGTCACTGTTTATCGTGATTACAGTATTGATTTGGATTGGCCGTAAGTTGGGCCGCAAGGTACTTATTCCTATTGTCGCAACCACAACCTTGGTGTTTGGTGCTGCATTGATCGTCGGTAGTGTCACCGCTGATAACTGGGCGACACCGATTGTTGACGATCTCGATTGGCAAAAGCTAGATGCAAAACAAATCCCTCAATTGGTTGAGCAAGGCAAAACGGTATTTGTCGATGTGACCGCTGAGTGGTGTATTACCTGTAAGGCCAACAAGATCGGCGTCATTCTCCAAGACCCTGTCTACAGCCACCTACAGCAAGAAGACATTGTTTTGATGAAAGGCGATTGGACAACACCAAGTGAAAGTGTCACTCAATACCTACAAAGTAATGGTCGGTTTGGTGTGCCATTTAATATCGCCTACGGCCCAAGCTATAAAAGCGGTATTCCACTGCCTGTCATTCTAGACAGTGACACTGTCGTTCAAGCCATCGACGCTGCGAGATAATGGATGAAGACTCCCAACAATGAAGATAAATCTAGCACGACTGGAGACAGCGCTGTAAAGGGTGAAACCAAAAAGCCAAGTCGTCTTAAGAAGTGGGGAAAGGAACTGGTTTCAATGATATTGATCGTTGGCGTGGTTTCATTTGCGATGGACTTTTATCACAGCAGAAGCATGCCTCAGGGCGACGCGATTCCAATTGTGGGTCAATCGCTCCAAGGCGAAGATATTGATGTTATCGAGCTAAGCAAAAATGGTAAGCCAGTCATTGTCTATTTTTGGGCGACTTGGTGTGGCGCCTGCAAATTTGTAAGCCCAACCGTCAATAGCTTCAGTGATTCCCATCAGGTGGTTTCGGTCGCTCTATCGTCTGGTCCAGACGAGCGTGTTCAGCGCTACTTAGAGGCGAAAGAGTATGACTTCCCTGTGATCAATGATCTTTCTGGATCTATCAGCAGAAGTTGGGGCGTTAATGTCACTCCAAGCATCGTCATCATCAAAGATGGAAAGATTAGCAGTATCGCAACAGGCATTACTTCCCCGATAGGGCTTTGGTTGAGAACCTACTTTGCCTAACTCGCTTACAAAGAAAAACAGAGCAAAGCCAGGTGAATAACTCGATTTAGCCCGTTTAACGAACAGAATTTCCGTGAGCGCGACCCAATGAGCGCTCACGATTATCAAGAATTAGAGAATAAATAGCATGAAAAAGCATCTGATTAGTACACTGATTTTAGGCTCACTAATGAGTACCACTGCCTTCGCTGAGTTAAGCACAGAACAAACCCAGCAACTTGAAGAGATTAACCAATTTCTGAAAGAGAACCCTTCTACGATCTCTGGCTTGCATACCAGCCTAGAGCAGTACGTAGCAGGGCAAGAACAGTCGAAGAAAGCTCAAGCAGGAAGCCATGATTGGTTGTACAACAATGACGCTCACCCAATCACGGGCAATCCGGATGGTAAATCAGTCATCGTTAACTTTACTGACTACAACTGCCCTTACTGTAAGCTCTTGGAAAAAGGCTTGGTTCAATTAGCCTCTGAAAACAGCGACATTAAAGTGATCAACGTGTACTTATCGTTTAAGCAACAACAAGTTGCAGGGCTAGACACCAACGCGGCGCTATACGCGATGAAAGTATGGAAAGATAACCCAGCAGCATTCCCTGAAGTTGATAGATTGCTGATGGCGAAAAGCGGTATTCACTCGAAAAGCTCACTAGAAGCCGTTGCCAAGAAGACGGGAACAGAGGCGGAACTAAAAACAACTCAAGAACAAAACCAGGTTCTAACCACTAACCATCAAACGTTCAGTGCACTCGGCTTAACGGGCACTCCAACCATGATGATGAACGGAAATGTTTTACCAGGATATGTGCCTTACGACCGACTTAAAGATATCGTGGATGACGCTTTTTAATCGAGTGTAGATAGAGATAAAGACTCGAAAGAGAAGTGAATAAAAGCCGACTCGCGCAACGCGCAGTCGGCTTTTTCATTGCTTCGAAACAATAGAACACTTTGAAACGACAGTTCTGAAGTCCTAGTTTTGAAGTCATGGTTTTGAAACAAAAAAAGTCGAAGTGTCACCATCTCGCAATAGATTCTTAATTAACCCTCACTACGCTAAAAGCAGTTCTGTCGATGAGTCAAAGACGTGTTAACTCAAGACAACTGTCCTTTGACCGAGCCTTGCTCGGTCTTTTTTTTTACTTAACTCAGCAAGCGACAAACAAGCGCGCCCGGTTCCCTTAATGCATCCACGTTATAGCTGAGTACACGACCAGAAGATGGTGCGTGATAACGACGACATTCATTACCGAACGCATCATATTGGATAGCGAGCAGATCATCTTGTTCGACACTTTGCAAAAGCTCGACCTGAGGCAGCACAAAGCCACCTATGTCGGCGCGGATAGACACGACGTTGTTGCCTTCTATCCAGTCCATACTTGGCAGCTGACTTGCCTCAAACGGGTCTTCACCCTCAAGCATCTCGTAGTAAGACAGCATATTAAAAACACCGTCAACGGCTCGTTGAATCATGTCAGGCTGAGTAAACTTACCCATCCCCACTTCCACCGTAATGCTCGGAATTCCACTTCGATTCCAAACCGTTTCGAGAATACCTGGGTCGCCGGGATCATTGAGAACACAATCTGGCGTCATCAACCTTGCCATTTCAAGACATTGTTCAATTCGGTAGTCAGCAAAAACATAAAGTGGGTAGACCGCGCCACGAGTTTGGGTATGCAGGTCAACGGCGAATGTCGCATTGTGTTTGAGTAAGCGATCCCACAAAGACGCAACAAAGCGCTCTGCCGCTAAGCCATTCGCATCACCCGGAAAGAGTCGATTAAGGTTGGCAGGGCAAGAGCCCGGATCCGAAGAGATAAAATCGCGGCTGTGGTTAAGCAAACCCGACAAGTTCACAGTAGGCACTATCGTGACCGTGCCTTTGAGAGTTTTACCGACTAAGTCTCTGATAATTTGCTGAGCAGCCAACACACCGTTGAGCTCATCACCGTGAATACCAGCGGTGATCATCAACTTAGGACCTGCTTGACTGCCTTTGAAAACAGAAACCGGCATGTTCTTGGGTTGCCCTAGCCCATCACTGGTTACTTGAAACCAAAACTGGTGCTCTCCAACGGGTAGGTCTTCAACATTCAAGGAGCCAATAACCTGCCTACCTTGTAAAACATCGCCTAAGTACTCTGTTTTCATCCAACGTCTCCATCTTGTTGAGCAAAATCTATTCTCTTCTAAGTTTTTGCATCATAGAGGATATCTTAATCAGTACAAACAGTTAATAAGATGAACAAGCTCTGACTTTCCCATAATACTCACGTATATCATCATCACTTCTCCTAAATAGAAGCTTGTGAAAGTCAGCACTCAAGAACAGATAAGTTGTATAACCATTCACAAACCACTCAGTCTATTGAAATAAAAGTGCAATAAAATCAACATTTAAAAAGCTCCCTATTCACGAAAATGTAATTTTATAGAAATGAAAGCTTAATTTAGCTGCTCTAAATTAGCTTCATATCGAAACGGAGAGCACATTGCTCACGGATTTTAAAATACAAGGTAAGTGATTATGAAAAAGGCAGTTCTAGCTTCTGCAGTGGTAGCGGCACTAGTTTCAGGTTCTTCTCTAGCAGCAACAGTTTACAGCTCTGATGGTACAGAACTCAAAATTGGCGGCCGTGCGGAATTCCGTGGTGATTTCATTGGTTCAGGCGGTAAAGAAATCGACGGAACCATGAAAAATAAAAGCCGTGTGCGTTTAAATGTTGGCGGTACTACTGAAATCACTAGCGATTTATCTGGTTTCGGTTTCTACGAAGCAGAACAAGGCGTAAATTCTTCAGCGGATAACGATGAAACTGATAACTTTAATCAACGCTATATGTACGCTGGCCTTGAAGGTAACTTTGGTGCTGTTTCGGTAGGTCGTCAAGATACAGCCGCTGCTCAAATCTCAGAAATGTCGGATGTTACTATCTACTCAGGTGATCAAAAAGCCTTCATTAACGCGGGCAACGAGCAGATTAACAACACATTCGTGTACGCTTACGATGCTGATGCTCTTTCGTTGAAGGCAAGTTTAATCGCTGGAGAAGATAAAGATACAGACGGTTACGGTATCTCTGGTATCTACACATTGCCTATGGGCTTAGGTTTTGGTCTTGGTTACTCAGGTAATGACAATGGTGCGGGTAATGGCTCTGCAACCGCTGTAATTGCTGGTATCAACTACAAAATGGATGCTCTATACCTAGGTGCAACCTACACAATGGGTGACCTAGACGACAAAGCTAAGACTGAGTTCTCTGGTGTAGAAGTTGCGGCTAAGTACAAACTAACCGATCAATTTGAATTGGCTGCTTTGTACCAAAAACAAGAAAAAGACGCGACACAGAACATCACTGTAGATACAGCTGATTTCTTCGAGCTAACGGGTACATACAAGTTCAACAAGTCTATCCGTACTTACGTTGCTTACCAATTAAACAACCTAGACGATGTAAAAGTTGCGGGTCTAGAGACACAAAGCGAAGATTCTCTTCGTCTAGGTCTACGCTACGACTTCTAATCTAAATCGGCTTTAGATACAGACTAAAAGGTTGGGCAATAGCTCAACCTTTTTCATATTCAAATATTCTGACTAACTTCATCAATGCTTTTTCTGGTTAAGTGGTGCTAAATCCGTATCATAGGTGAACCACATCAAATAATTAGAAGCATCATGTCACAACACCATCCGATCCAAGGCGCTAGCTGGATGCTAACCGCAGGCCTAGCCTTTGCCGTCATTAACAGCCTAACTCAAATCGCTAGCATTCATTTCGGACTTACTTCTACTACCGTTGCCGTCATTCAATACGCCATCGCGTTGTTCGCTATTCTTCCTTATCTGAAAACGCTAGGCATTCGCCGCGCGCTAAAAACCGACAACCTCAAGTTGCATGTATTCCGTGTGTTTTTATCGGTAATTGGTATTCAACTTTGGATATGGGCGCTGGCTTACCCTGTTCCTATTTGGCAAGGCATTGCCCTTCTCATGACGTCGCCACTGTTTGCAACCATAGGTTCAGGGCTTTTCCTCAAGGAGAAAGTTGGAGCTGCTCGCTGGGGCGCGACCTTAGCAGGTTTCGTGGGTGCGATGGTGATTCTAGAGCCGTGGGCTGAAGACTTTAACTGGGCAACGCTACTACCGATTGGCGCCGCTTTCTTTTGGGCATGCTACTCACTCATGGTGAAAAAGCTCTCTTCACAAGACAGCCCTTCGACCATGGTGGTCTACCTTTTACTATTGATTACGCCATTTAACATCCTACTTGCTGCGCCAGATTGGCAGACTCCAAGCGGCGGTACGATTTGGGCTATCTTAATTGTCATCGGTATTATGACGGCACTCGCTCAATGGGCAATTGTAAAAGCCTACTCAGTCGCTGATGCTTCATTCGTACAACCTTTTGACCACGCAAAATTACCGCTAAATGTCCTAGCAGGTTGGATTGTATTTAGCTGGGTTCCACCGGGTCGTTTATGGCTCGGGGCTGCTATTATTATTGCGTCAGTCGCATTTATAACGCACTGGGAAACGAAAAAGCCGTCAAAACTGAAGAAAGTTTAGGGTTAGTGAAATAAATAGTTCAACTGTCCGTTCTATATGGATAAGAGAATTCAAACGAGGCCGTAACCATGAAGAAACCAGTCAAGATTACACTATACCGTTGGGCAGGCAGCTGGGGTCCATTTAAAGTTAATATCCCATGTGGGGAATGTACCCTTACCAAAGACATTCTTAAGGATACTTTTGAGAATGAGTTATCAGATGTCGATGTCGAACTGGAAGTGAAAGATTGGTTGTCTCACTGGTGGGAGCCTCTAAAACTGGGCTCTTGGCATGCTCCAATCCTTGTTGTTGAAGGCAAGGTTGTAAGCCAAGGCGAAGCGCTTAACCGCGGTGTGTTAGTTCAATCCGTGATCAAAGAGTGGACCAAACGCGACAGCCTAAAAGGCAACATCGTTTATGGTAAAGCGACCTGCCCATTCTGTGTTAAGGCAAAGAAAATGCTTGATGAAGCGGGTGTTGAATACCAATACCACGATGTCGTAAAAGACAGCGCAGCTTTGTATCGCATGATTCCTGAGGTCAAAGCGCACATTGGTGAGAAAACACCAGTAACCGTTCCTCAGATCTGGCTCGATGGTAAATACATCGGTGGAGCAGACAACTTAGAAGCATGGATGAAAGAAAATGGTTTAGATACCATTCCAAATAACGTTGTCGACCTGTCCAACCAATCGGCAGGCTAAACTCACACAGAGTTACAAATCCGATCATGAATTAATCAGTGTTTTTTTGTGTCCATCCACAACAAAACGAGCGATGACCTTCATTAATCGCTAAAACGAAAAAGGCCTTAAACTTCATCGAGTTTAAGGCCTTTTTAAATTCCGTTTTTGAAAATGCTTATTTCGCCATTTTCTTCATCATTCGCTTAAAGAATGATGCTTTCTTTGGCTTTGGCTTGCCATACAATGCTTCGTGCATCATGTTTTTTGCTACCATTTGACCAAGGTATGCGTAGCCTAGTTCGTAATTCATGCTTATCTCCGCACATAATCGATTTTCTTATGCGCGGATTCTACACTTAAAGCGGCCAAAAACAAGATCTAAATCACACTTTAGTGCAAGTAACTCATCCTATTGCAACGTCCGTATTCTTGTTTCTGCGTAAATCAGCATTGTATCGTTATATCAATGAGTTAATGTTAAGTCCGTCTAACCTTGATTCACCATACCCATTTGCAATCCAAGACATTGGTTTAGACATTCATAAAAAAAGCAGCTCAAGAGAGCTGCTTTTTAAATACTTAGCTTAGAAACACTGACCTTAAAAAGGGCATTATTCGCTAATGCCTAATAGTCAGTAACTTAAACACTAGCTACGCTTTGGCTGTCTGTAAGTTTTACCCGCAATTTGGTATGTGTCTTTTTGCTTTAACTCAAACATAGTTTCAAAGAACCAAGCTGCAAATTTGATTAAGTCATCGCCTTCATTCATGACATGTTCGATGTACTCTTGCTCTTCGCCTTGTTCATTTTCTTGAAGCGTCACGTGGTAAATACGCTTTTCGCCTTCTACTTCAGCTAGCGCAAATTGACCTGTTAGTGATCCAGCAGCCTCAGCGACTTCTGTATCCTCATTGGATTTCAATAGCTCAAGCGCTTGAGGCAGGCCATCTAGTGCGCAGATAGCTTTTACCAGTACTTCAAATTCATTTTGCTGCATGTTTATTACCTATTAAATGGACGCAGGTATTGTAGAAAACCATCCATACAAATACAACGTATTAACGACTGTACGCTGAACTATAGCGAGCTAATTGCTTAACTGTACTCTACTTCAGCTGTTTAACTGTATTCTACTTCGGTAGCTGCGAATTTCTTATTCATTTTGGTTGAAGACCAAAGTATTGTACCCATGCAAGCACCAATAATCAGATAGAACACGCCAAGTTGTAGGTGAGTTGTCACCCAACTTTCCACCAAATATCCTCCTAACAAGCCCGCCAAGCACATCTGAATTGAGCCTGACAATGCCGACACTGCGCCCGCTTGCTTCTTATGAGGTTCTAGCAACATACTGATCGATAGAGGGAACGAGATACCTTGCGCTATCGCCAACCAAGTAAACGCCCAAACTAAGTTAAAGATGGATAACTCATGAGTAAGAAGCCAAGTTCCCGACGCCAAAATAATCAAAATCGCAAGGCTCATCAATTGCGGAGTGCTAAACCTACGATTGAGCAAGTTCAAAGCCACGCTACCGATCAGTAAGCCAGCCGAAGGGACTATCATCAATGAGCCATATTCAGCCGCTGTCAGCCCTAACTGCTCTTGCATTAAGAATGGAAACAGCGATAAAGATACCAAACTTGCCATGTAGCTCATCCAGTTATAACTGGCACTGGTCAACACTTGGCGGTTAGTCAACAAGCGTCCGTAGTTCTTCACCACTTGGCAGGCATCAAAGCGACTCTTTCCATATGGCAAAGTCTCAGGCAACACAAAGTAACCCAGAGTGAATATTGCCAGTAGATACAGTAGAACGAACAGGAACACCGCCTGCCAACCTAGGTGGAATGAAATCCAACCACCAAATACGGGCGCAATGATCGGCATGATCGAAGCGGTGATCGAAATATAAGACAACGCTTTGGTCAGTTGAGGGCCATCATAGCTGTCGCGAAGCACACTTCGTCCGAGAACCGAGGCACTACCCGCCCCTAAACCTTGCAACAAGCGACCAACCTCTAGCGCCGTCATGTTGTCAGAAAAAACAACACAAACGACAGTACCAATTAAATAAACACCCTGACCTAACAAGAAGATAGGTCTTCTTCCCACTGCATCAGACATCGGTCCGTAAAATAGCTGAGACAAGCCAAAACCCACCAGAAACAGCGTGACGAGCAGCTGTACATCTACCTGAGTCACACTTAAGTCAGAAGCAATTAACGGCAATGATGGCAAGTAGATACTCACACCCACCTGCCCCGTAGCAATAATCATCATTGCTAAAAGTAACGGTGTTTTTTTAAAGGTCGATTGGCTCAAAAAATTCCCTATTCGTTTGATATTTGTTCATGATATAAGTTTATATTCAAAACCAGTAATTGATAATTAACCAAATTGGAATTTAATTAAGTCCTAACAGGAAATAATATGGATTGGATTCTCAACGTAAAAAGCTACGTTCGAGTAGTGGAAGAAGGCAGTTTCAATGGCGCTGCTCGCAAACTTAACACCACCAGCTCGGCGATCAGTAAAAGAGTAAACTGGCTCGAAGAGCGTATCGGCACACAACTTTTAAAACGCACCACTCGCTCGATTAACCAAACCGAAGCGGGAGCACTCTTTTACTTGCGGGCCAAGGATCAACTCGACAATTGGCAATCAATTATTGATGAGACTCGCTCGGTTAACCAAACCCCGGCAGGCCTCTTAAAGATTGGCGCGACGATTGCTGTTGGCTCTAAGTTTCTAGTGCAATACATGGACGACTTCTTAGAAAAGTATCCAGATATTAAGGTGCAGCTGATCACGACCACGCCAGGGCAATTACCAGAGCTGGGCTTGGATCTGGTGATCAGTCGTGAACTGGAACAGCTCAACTCGTTAAGCTTCAAGAAAACACCGCTGTTTGAACACAAGGCCAGTTTCTATGCTGCGCCGAGTTATCTTGCCAAACATGGTTATCCCACCAACGAGCAAGACTTAGAACAACACAACTCCTTAATATGGGGAGAGCGCCCTACCCGTGAAGTCACACTCACCAAAGGGCAGCGCATCACTTTGAACGGCAACTTTGCGACCACCAACCCTGAGGCTTTGTTTCACGCGGCGAAACGAGGAATGGGTGTGCTGTTAACCATCAAAGCAATGATCAAAGAAGATCTTAAACAAGGGACATTAGTTCCAGTATTGCCAAATATTACCGCCGACGAAGTGATGGTTTACGCGTACTACCCTAAGCTTGATTACTCACATACGCGAACCAAGTTATTTTTGGACCATTTGAAAGATAGGCTAGATAAAGAGAGAAATAACCAGATTTTGTGAAATAAGTCTCAACTTAATTTGAAAAATGATACAACGCGGCCAATAATAAACTAAGCGCATATAAAAATAGATGCGTACAAACTAAACACACAGGCTTACACGCTGGATCTGGTTAACTAGGGATGGTAGCTATGACTCAACAAACGTACAACAATATGATAGACACTGAGCGTATAGGGCGCTTGCTCAAGTTGGAAGGTATCGACCTTTTGGAGTCAGCAGTGCTTACTCTGCACCAAATGTTCGATACTAAGTACACCACTATCATTGAGAAAAAGTACTTTCCAGACCAAATTGTTCCTTTAGTTATTGCTCATTCTGATCACGTCTTGCATGACAGAATCAACCCTCGTCATGGGCAAATCTATCAGCAAGCCGTGAATCAAAACCACCCTGATTGCTCATTTGCTCAATACGTTGTCAAATCATTACCTACATCTGCCTTTCGGCAAGAGATTACCTCACAGAATTCCATTGCGATTCCTACACGGACTCAAAGCGGTGAAGTCATGGGGGTACTTTTTTCTACGTTTACTTCCCCACTGAGCAATGCTCAGCAACAAGAAGCGATTAAACATCATCAACTTTTTTCGGATATCATCATCCACACCCTGCGTGAGATGTGGTTCAACGATCGCTCTGAGCAACTGGTCAATCAACTCAGCTATGAAGTATCACACGATAGCTTAACAGGTCTACTTAACCGCAGTTGCTTATCTGATACGCTAGAATCAATCACTCAGCAAAACTCAACACCGTTTACGTTAGCAATACTGGACATTAATAGTTTTAAAGCGATTAACGATCTTCACGGCAACTATGTTGGAGACAAGGTACTGCAACATCTGGCTGAGATTTTGAGACGAACACTCCCAGAAAATAACCTCACCTTTAGAACGGCAGGAAATGAGTTCGCCTTCATCACCTATTACGCCGACCCAACCGCAATTTGTGAACAAATCGTCGCCAAAGTAAAACAGGGGTATAACAGTATTGATCTTAGGATCGATTTTGATATCAGCATAGGCATCGCAGGATCAGCCGGAGATAGCAAAGACGTAGAGCAAATCATCTTCAACACCAGCTTAGCGTTGAAAGAATGTAAGCAATATTCGGGTACCCATATCAAGTGCTATGACACCCACTTAAGATCTCGATATCAGAGAAAGACCGAATTAATTGCGGCCTTGAGAAATGAACTTGAAAACTCTATCTCGCTGAATAGCGGAATGTATGTTGTGGCTCAGCCGATTGTTGGTCAACAAGACAAACGTTGGAAGTATTTCGAAGTACTCACTCGTTGGAAAACAGAAAAGCACGGCGACATATCCCCAGTTGAGTTTATACAGGTAGCAGAAGAATCCGGACTAATTGTCGAGCTGGGTGAACGCATTATCGAACTGGTATGCAGAGCTAAAACGACATTAGAACAAGGCTTAGGATACAAGGTTAAGCTCGGAATAAACTGTTCCGCCCATGAGCTTACCGACTCTAAGCGTTACATTTCCTACCTCACTCGGACCATTGAACAGCATCACTTTAAGGCTGATGAGTTTGTTATTGAGCTGACCGAAACAGTATTGCTATCTCCAACTCAAGACACCAAAGACGCACTCAACTTTTTGCGAGAACAAGGCTTTACGATTGCGCTAGACGATTTCGGTACCGGTTACTCTAGCTTGAATTACATTCACAGCTACCCGATTGACTGCATTAAAATTGATGCCATTTTCATTCAAAATTTACTCACCAATTCGACATCAGAGAGCGTTGTTTGGTTGATCATCCAGCTTGCTCATCGACTCAACGTATCACTTGTCGCAGAGGGTGTGGAAAAGCGTGAACAGCTAGAGAAGCTTCACGATATGGGGTGCGACAAGATCCAAGGATACCTATACTCGCCTCCAATGCGACCTGAAGCTATCGTGAGTTTAGTGACTCATTCAGAAGCGCTCATTCAAAGCCCATAAAAATCAAACTATAAAGCAGTAGCCAGACCAAAATCTAAAAAGCCGCGAAGCATGACTAAATACTTAAATATTTAGAAAAGCTCTCGCGGCTTGATTAATCGGCCTAATTTAGAGAAATCTATTAACTGTTATTAGATTGTGCTTCTAAAGCTACCTTTAACAGCTTATCAGCTTCATCTCTTGACGCGACGAACGTCGCTTTTTCCTTTTTAGGCACTGAATCAGCCATCGGAATATTCGCTGTCATCGCGTTCACAGGACGACCACGTTCGATTAACTCATAATGCAAATGTGCACCCGTCACTCGGCCAGTTTTACCTGACAAGCCAATACGCTGACCACGAGATACCGTTTGTCCTTTACGAACTAAGATCTTACTCAAATGGAGATAACGCGTTTTGTAAGTGCTACCGTGCTGAATAACCACGTAATTACCGGCGTATGGGTGCTTACGGGTCATGATCACTTTACCATCACCCGTCGCTTGAACTGGCGTACCAATTGGCGTCGCGAAATCTGTACCGTTGTGAGGTGAGACTCGTCCTGTCACAGGGTGTAAGCGCTTAGGATTAAACTGAGAACTCTGACGCCATCCACTGCTCACAGGGTAACGTTGGAAAGCACGTTGTAAGCTATCGCCATTGGCATCGTAATATTGCCCATCAGTGTGTAAGTACGCAGAAACAACACGATTGCGATTCATGATCTTAATCGCTTCGATTTCACGCTTTCCGGTTGCGACACCATCAACAAATTGCGCTTTCTGAAGCACTTCAAACTGATCGCCAGCGCGCAGGTCGCGGCTAAAGTTCAGCTTATCTTTAAGAAGCGTCACAATATGGTCAATCTCAAGACTATTCAGGCCAACCTTGTTCGCCGACATAGAGAAACTGCCGTGAATATCACCCACTAAAGGCTTTTGCTTCCATTCACCAGGAATAGAGATGTCTTCAAATTCATAGCTGCCATCTTCAAGTCGTCGGTAAACCGCTTTATCCGCAACACTAAATTGAATTTCCATTTTGGAAAGGCTGCCCGTCGCCTCATCACGCCAAAAACGTAATGTGTTACCAGGACGAAGTGTGTCTAGGGCAAGGAAGTTTAAATCGGTTTCCATCACGCTCATCATCGATTTATAAGAAAATCCAAGTTGAGTGAAGATGCTACTCAAGTTATCGCCCGTTTGAATTTGATACTCAAACGTCGGCGGTTCGATAATCGTGACAGAAGAAGGTGATAGGATTGACTCAATAACGGTTGAGTCAGGTAAATCAAGATCGATCGTTTTCGTCAGATCCGATTCTGAAGATTGCAAAGCAATACCAAACGCTGCAATAAGTGGCAGTCCTAAAATAGCTACTTTTTTTACAGGTGAAAGCTCAGCAAACGGAGAGGAAAATATTTTTGAATACACGGTAAACAGGTCTTTCTACGATATAAAGGCATAGGATATGCTTTTCAAACGCATAAATCATCATTGCATTGTCATAATATGATGTGAATCTGCCCAATTTAGACTAAGTCATTGAGTTACCGTAAGTGAAAACCCGCTTCACGATTAATAATACTAACCGCCAAATAAAAAAGCAGAAACGGCTAGTTTCTGCTTTCTATTAATTCACGCTACTTCATCTCGATTAAGCGTTAACCGTCGATACCAAGCAATTGTCTTCACCAAACTCATTCGGGATATAACGATCAGCATTCGCATCGTTCACCCATTGTTGGTCATTAACTAGATAGCGAAATTGAAACTCGCCATCTTTAGGTAGGCGAGTTTTAAACTTGTAAACCTTCCCTTTGGCCAGTTTTTTCATTGGGGTGGCTTTCCAATCAAGAAAGTCAGCAACGATGGATACAGAGTTCGCTTCTTGAGCTTCTAGCTCGAAGGTCACTTCAACTTCATCTTTCGTCTTAAAAAAACGTTTATTAATCATTCGCAAGCTCCATTTGTAAAAATAGGCAGACACCAAGCATAAGGAGTGTCTAAATTTCATTCATCTAATTAAGATAATATGTAATTTAGCTCACATAAACAACAGATCCTTGCATTAACTAGAACGTTATTGCTTACCAATTGATTGCGTATCAAAAGAAAAGCTCATTAACACCTTTTCAGAAGGGGATTCTGCAAATGATTGTTCCGCAGAATGCTGAGTAAAGCCGATAAAACCTTCCCCTGTTTGTTTGCTAGCGGATTGTAAATCTTGCTGCTGAGCGACCTCTAAAGTCTGAATTTGCACTCTATCGCCTAGAAAAAGCTGGTCGACTAGCACGACACGGCTTCGCTGCTGATCATGTTTAAACAAGCCAAGATAATAGAACACGCCACTGCCTTGGTTAGATACCCACATCGGTGCGACAAAGAAACTCGCTTTGCCCAACGTGACGGCTGAAAGGTTGTTGGTATCTACCGTTACCACACCACGCTCAACACCCGAGTCATAGCGTCCAAAGGCTATAGCTCTAGGTTCATCGACTTCATTAATAAAAGCGTACGCGTTGGTTTCGGGTACTTTAATTGTCCACGGGTTGGTCGTCTTCAAATCAAAAACGGTTTCAACAACAGGGTCATAACTGACTTGAGAAGAAGGAAACTTCGCCAAGATCTCTTCGTCACTTAAGCTAAATCGATAAATACCCGCCACTATCACGACAACCAGCATGACAATTGGAATCAGTAAAATCAGAGGAATAGGTAAGATTTTCTTTTTCATGAGCAATTATATTCTTTTGTTTTCATCCAGTTGTGCAGACCATAAAGGGCTTTAGTATAATTATCAATACAGGGTTAACCAGAAGTGGAGCATGGATGGATATCAATCATATTAAAGATAGAAATATCAGAAGTTGCGAATGCCGCTGTGGAGCAGTCAACCTAGTATGCAGAGGCGAGCCTCAACGAACCTCTGTATGCCATTGCTATGAATGTCAGAAACGCACCGGAAGTGTGTTTGGTGTTCAGGCTCGATTCCCAATAGAACAAGTCACATTAAACGGAGAAGTCACCTCTTTCTCACGCATCAGTGATAAAGGCAGTGAAGTGACCTATCAGTTTTGTCCTAAGTGTGGCACCACCATGCTCTTACAATCTGTTGCTGCTGCCGATTTTTATATCGTCCCGCTCGGATTATTTAAAGAGCAAGACTTTCCGCTACCGAGCTTTTCAGTCTACGAAGAACGCAAACACGGCTGGGTCAAATTTGACCATCAAATGAGTCACTACAACTAGCCTGTTACTGACCTTTATCTCGATAAAGCAACAGCATTAGAACAAATTGCAATACTGTTGCCTAAGATCAAATATCAACGCACCACAGCGCTAGCGTATCTTTTCGCTAGCGTTATAATCTGCTCCTCTTTTTAACCCAGGGTGAACCACATGATTTCTAAGCTACCTCGCTGGGTTGAATACGGCGCTTTGCTGCTAGCAGGCCTTGCTGGCAGCGTTAATGCGATTGGCTTACTCGGCTTTCAGCATCAAGCGATCTCCCACATTTCAGGCACCATGTCTTTATTAGGCAGTAGCCTACTCACACCAACTTCGGCTTCTTTACATCTTTTACTGATTATCATGAGCTTTATGTTAGGTGCAGCCTTCAGCGGGTTCTTTATTGAGAACCAAGCACTGAAGTTAGGGCGTCGCTACGGCGTTGCTCTGTGTATTGAAGGTGGGCTGCTATTTTTAGCACTTTGGGCACTGTTACAGGGCTACACTTCAGGTCAATACTTCGCTTCAGCAGCCTGTGGTTTGCAGAACGCGATGATAACGACTTACAGCGGTGCGATCATTCGAACAACGCATATGAGCGGGATCATCACGGATCTTGGGATCATGATTGGTTCTCGCTTAAAGGGGATGCCTTTTGACCGTCGTAAAGCCAAACTACTGATGTTCATTGTGGTTGGCTTTCTGTTTGGTGGTTTAAGCGGTGCTTGTCTGTTCCAGCGCTTTGAAATTTTGGCGCTGGCTTTCCCTGCCTCTTTCGCCTTCATTATCGCATTTAGCTACTGGCTCTACCTGACCTATCGAACTGAAACGCCAGTCAATTTATAAATATCTGGCAATATATCTTCAAGTTACGTAACATCCGCAACACTTTATTCTAAACTCTTAATGAGTTGCAGAATAACCAGTGTGAATAGTTAGCGATATTTGATGAATAGTATTGCAAGCACTATCAATACTGGGTAATCTTGCAGCCAATGAGAAAATACGGATGTTTAGAGAATAAAAACGCCAAGGATGTGGCTTTTTTACATGTAGAAATACGAGAACAATTAACATGTCTAACAACACGAATACTGCTCAACCAGAGAAATCTAAAGGCAGTTTCTGGGTTTTCTTAATCCCATCTCTGATTGGTTTATTCCTTTTCATGGCACCAATTAGCTACCAAGGTGATCTAACGATCCCTGTCGCTATTCTAGCCAAATCAATTCAAGCGGTTTTCGGTGAGTCTCTAGTTGCTATTATCACTGCAATCGTTGCCTTCATGTCTGTAGCTTCCGTTTTAAGCACCATTTTCAAGCCTGCATTCATTACATCGAACTCATTTTTGAACGGCCTTTTCAATCCATCTCCACTGTGGTTGTTGGTTCGTCTTATCGGTGGTGCTGCAGCATTCATGGCTTTCTTCCAAGTCGGCCCTGAGTTTATCTGGGAAGAAAACACTGGTGGGTTAGTGCTAGAAGGCCTACTTCCAACACTGTTCTCAGTATTTATCTTTGCAGGTTTACTACTGCCACTGCTGCTTAACTTTGGTCTGCTAGAACTATTCGGCACTTTGCTAAGTAAAGTGATGCGTCCAATCTTCAACCTGCCAGGTCGTAGTGCTATCGATTGTATGGCTTCTTGGTTAGGTGACGGCAGTGTCGGTATCCTGCTTACAAGCAAACAGTACGAGAAGAAATTCTACACGCAGCGTGAAGCCGCTGTAGTTGGTACGACTTTCTCTGCAGTATCTATCACGTTCAGTCTTGTGGTTATTGCTCAAGTAGAGCTAGAGCACCTATTCCTGCCTTTCTACGCAGCAATCTGTTTGGCTGGTATTGTGGCAGCGGTCATCATTCCTCGTCTTCCGCCATTAAGCATGAAGAAAGACACCTTCATTGATGGCACTAAGCCCCACAAAGACGCTGACGCTATTCCTGCAGGTCACTCAACATTCTCTTGGGGTCTTGAGCTAGCAGTCAATAAAGCATCACAAGTTAAATCAGCTAAATCTGTATTTGCTGAAGGCATTCGTAACGCTGTAGATATGGTATTTGGTGTACTACCTGTTGTTATGGGCCTTGGTACGATGGCATTGGTTATTGCAGAATACACCTCTGTATTCTCAATCTTAGGCCAGCCTTTCATTCCATTCCTTGAGCTACTTGGTGTACCTGAAGCGGTAGCAGCATCTGAAACGATCGTCGTTGGTTTTGCGGACATGTTCATTCCAGCAATCCTTGCTGCTTCTATCGACAATGAGATGACACGTTTTGTTATCGCTGCCATGTCGGTAACTCAACTGATCTACATGTCTGAAGTGGGCGCTCTGCTTTTAGGCAGTAAGATTCCAGTGAACATCTTAGAGCTGTTTATTATCTTTATTCTGCGTACGTTAATTACACTTCCGGTTATCGCTGGTGTAGCACATCTAATATTCTAAATTAGACCCTACTGATATAGCGTAATTAAGAACTATTTTATAAAGCCTCACTTTTGCGGGGCTTTTTATTGCCAGTAAATACATTCCCTACCCGCTTAAAATACATTCACCCACCCGCCAGAAATACAGCCAATATATAAAATTGGCATATCATTTAATTTCATATCTGTTTACCTTCCTTCTCGTCTGAGAATAGAAAACAACACACATAAACGCTAAATTAATACATTCTTAATGCTCTTACACTCCGATTAAACCAATTCTTCAACTCATTGAACCAAATAACAAAAGTAGCAAATATGTAAATAAGTGAATTTTGCATTGTGTGGGTTGTTGTATTTTTGTAGTCTATTTTGTGAAATTAAACTCAAGTAAATTTCAATCTAGTCGATATATATAATTACAAAAATACGATTAACTTTAGTCTTCGCAAAGTCTGTGAGAAGGGGAAAACTCAATGAAATTTAGCCATAAGGTGGTTGCTGCATCATCAGCCTTGCTGCTAGTGACAGTATCATTGCTTTCAATACAACAACTTTACACTGTAAGAAGTGCTGTAGAAAACCACGTCAATGCAAGCCTGAAAGAAATGGTCTCTGGCGTTAAAAATACCGTCGAATCAGAGATGAACGCCAAGAAAGCGTTGGCTCAATCGACGACTGAAGTCATCGAGATCAACCCTGAAGATCGTACTTACGTAAAAGAAATATTAGAAAAGCCAAAGCTTAAAAGCAGCTTCCTAGCGGTTGGCTTTGGTTACGAAGCAAACGGTTTCGTTATTGAAAATGATGACGGTTGGGAAGCTGGCCCTGATTACGATCCACGAATTCGCCCTTGGTACATTGATGCTAAATCCAAAAACAGTTTAGTTGTTACCGCTCCTTATGTGGATGCATCAAGTAAGAAAGTCATCATCTCTGTAGGTACGCCAGTCAAAGACAACGGCCGCTTCACGGCAGGTATGTTCTACGACCTAGAATTGACTAACCTTGCGACATTGGTAAACCAAGTGAACTTGTTTGATGCGGGCTACCTATTCCTAGTCACTGCCGACGGCACAACGATTGCTCACCCGAATGCGAAAAACAATGGCGAAATGCTTTCAAGCTACATGCCACAAGCAAGCATTCGTGAAGGCTCTCAAGAAATTGAAGTCGACGGCAAGATGTTCCTAGTGAACTTCACTCACATCCCAAGTGAAGATTGGTACATAGGTGCAATCCTTGATGAAGAGATCGCTTACCAAACCGTTGAAGATTTGAAAAACAGCTCAATGATCTACTCGTTGATTGCGGTTATTCTCAGCATCATTGCACTGACTGTTTTGATTCGTGTGTTAATGCGTCCACTTGATGTACTTAACCAAGCAATTCAAGATGTGGCGAGCGGTCAAGGTGACTTAACTAAGCGCCTAGATACCAACACAGACCAAGAGTTCTCTGACCTAGCAAAAGGTTTCAATACCTTTACTGAAAACCTGCAAAACCAAATCATTCAATCAAAAGCGATTGGTGTTGAGATTAAGCGTGGTACTGAAATCACGGTTAAAGGCGCAGGCGAATCAGCAAACGCGATGAATACGCAACTGCAGGAACTAGAGCAGTTAGCAACCGCAATGAACGAAATGGCGGTGACTGCAACAGAAGTAGCGAATAACGCTCAAGGCGCAGCAGCAGCAGCCCGTGAAGCAGACGAAGCAACGCTAGACGGCACATCCGTAGTCAGTGATACCACTCAAGCGATTGATAACCTTTCAGCACGTATCGACCAAGCGGTTGCAGAAGTACAAGTACTGGAATCAGCAACAGCCAACATCGAAACGATTCTAAAAGTAATCAACGATATTGCAGACCAAACTAACCTACTCGCATTAAACGCAGCGATTGAAGCGGCACGTGCTGGTGAGTCTGGTCGTGGTTTCGCAGTCGTAGCCGATGAAGTTCGAACTCTGGCACAACGTACTCAAGAATCGACCACTGAAATCCGCAACATGATCGAGCAACTCCAAGCGGGTGCAAGCTCAGTATCGAACGCGATGAACCAAAGTAAAGACACAGCCACTGACGCCGTTGAACGCGCTCAGCAAGCAAACTCTTCACTTGACCGCATCCGTGACGCGATTCAGCGTATCTCTGATATGAATATTCAGATTGCTTCAGCAGCAGAAGAGCAGAGCTTAGTAGCGGAAGAGATCAACAACAACACAGTTAAGATCAAAGACCTTTCAACACAAGTATCCAACGCAGCTCAAGAAGCAAACACGGCAATGCAGGTACAAACTGACAATGTTCGTGCACAGGATGAACTATTGAACAAGTTCACGGTTTAACAGAAGTATGTGTTAATCAGCGCTTAGCTTAATCAACGCATAGCTTAACCAACGTTCAGCCAAGAACCTAAAAAACAAAAGACCCGTTTACTAGATGCTAGTAAACGGGTCTTTCTTTTTCGACTTCTCTTTCTAACCGATCAGACTTAACTCGTCACAGGTTCGAACTCATTGTTCGTCAGCATCATGCACTGATTAGATTCAACCTGAATGGTTAGCGTCTTATCGACACAATCAAACACTGCACCAGACAATAAATCCGTTACTGTACCAGTCCAAGTCAGTGATGCCGTTTTACTTCGCTTCGACTTGTTGATCACCACTATGCCTTTGTCGCCACGGACAAACACCAGCAAATCATCATTTGCCTCAACCACACGCATCGCTTCGCCATGAACATGGTTATGGAACTGAATCATGTTTTTCATGTAAGGCGCTTGCCAATCGTTAAGCCAACGAGGCTGACCACTCTGATCCAGAATGCCGCTGGTACTCAGTTCACTGTAAACAAGCGGCACACCGCCGTCTCGACCAAGAATAAAGGCATGCGCTAATCGCTCGTCAACTTCACCCATTACGTGATCCAAAAATACTTCATTATTTGGAATATCATGAGTGACGGCAAAAGTGATTGCTCGCATATTCGATAACGCCTGACCAAAACAGTAAGGGTTGATCAGAGATTTAAAGCTGCCCTGCTCTTCAAAGGATTTGAAGATAGTATTGAACAGAGGGAAATCGTAAGCGCCTAAGCGAGTGTGTTTGAGGTAAGGCTCAAGGAACAACTCATACTCTTCTTTGGTCGCACCACCATCAGTAATGATCTCGCCAAAGATGTGCATTTCTTCGCAGATATCATCAGTCCACACCTTGCGTAGATGTGACAGTGTCATGTGTTTCGCTGCGTCTATGCGAAACCCTTTCACGCCAATCTCTTTTAAGGCTTTTAAGTAAGCTCTCTGCTGCGCGACCACATTGTCGTTGTCTAACAGCGTTGGCAAGCCAGGGTCACTAACTCCACCGGTAATACGCCCGTTCTGTACTTCCCAAGTGTCTTTCCAGTTTTTGATACCAAACGCTTCAACAAAATCGTTTTCATCAAATAAAGGCTTAGAAAGATCGCCAAACAAACGTATAGATTCGTAATAGTCAGCATCTTCTTGATAAGACGCCATGTCTTGCTGACTTGGATACGTTAAATCGCCACGGATACCCGACTCATTGGCCATGTGGTTAAATACGACGTCCACATAGGTACGAAGGCCGTGTTGCTTTAACGTGTTCACCATCGCAGTGAAATCTTGCGTGTCACCCAGCTGATTATCAATCACACGATAATCTTGTGGTTGATAGCGCTGCCACCATTGGGTGCCAGAATCACGGTCGCAACCTTTAGGTCCGCGTAACGACTTCATTGCTGGTGATACTAAAACAGATTTATAACCCAACTCTTGGATCAGTGGGGCGTTCTTCATTACGTCAGCGTAGCACCAGTCAAAGGCATGCAATATCACATCTGTCGCTGGGTTGCTTAACATAGCTGAACTATCCATGTTGTTCTCCTACCAAACTTGTTTACAGCTTTCTAGATAAATACAAAGGCTAAAAGGCAAAGCTGCATAAATTTCCTTAAGAATGGTATTTATTATATGAGTTACTCATTAAAAACCCTCCTCCTCCCACCGATTAGTCACGGCGGATAGTCAAGGGCGTAGTGCCAATTATCGCATAACGTCTGGGATGAACACTCAGCCATAGTGCTTTTAAATGCGCAAAAAAGTGACAAAAAAGGAGCGTATAAGCTCTCATTTAAATTCCATTCGATGCATATGATACAACAGTTTTACGACAGAACTTCAGTTACATACTTTTGCAAAGGCAGTGCCTTGAGGCGAGATATTCTTGATAAACGCCCTGAAACAAACATCGAACAATCCAAACAAAATGCAGAATAAAGCGCATCAACCTTCCCAAGGCGCATTTGGCGTCACTTTCTCCATCACAAAATCGACAAAGAGTCGGGTCGGTTTCGCCATGTATCGATGAAATTGATAGACCACAAACATGTCTGAGGTTGGTGTGTCATAGTCAGTTAGCACTGGCACTAATTGGCCATTTTTAAGGTATGGGGTCGCTAATGCAATTGGAATATAAGCGACGCCGAGCCCTTGCAATGCCGAGTCGATAATTAACCTGGCGCCATTCGCCGCGTAGAAACCAGTCACTTCGACATGATGAGCCTGTTCAGCTTTTGTAAAATGCCATCGGTTATGGGCTATTGAGTGGCCCATAACCAAACAATTAACCTTCTGAAGGTCCTCTGGCACTTTGATCTTCTTAGCCTTTGTCAGGAACACTGGGCTAGCACAACAGATATTCTTCTTGGGACCAATCCTTCTCGCAATGAGCGAAGAGTCTTGCAGCGTCCCAGAGCGAAACGCGATATCCATTCGCTCTTCCACCATGTTGATATAGTCATCTGAAGTATCGAGTTCGATACTGATATCCGGGTATTGATTTAAGAACTCGACGATCCAAGGTTGTACGTATTGAATCGCAAATTCTAATGGCGACGTAATACGAATTTTGCCTTTTGGCTCTAGCTGAGTTTGCTTGATCTGTTCATTAGCCTCTTCTAGAGCAGCAAGATGTTGTTGGCACGATTGGAAGTATTGGTGCCCTGCTTCTGTCATAGAAAGCTTACGAGTACTTCTATGAAGGAGCTTAACGCCTAAGTCAGCTTCGAGCATCTGCACCTTCCTACTTACCGTCGTAGAAGGCATATCCAAAACTTTACCTGCACCAGCAAAACTCCCAGCCTCTACAACGTCAATGAACACCTTGATGTCATTCAGATTCATCCTTATTACCTTTAATAACGGGATTAACAAAACCAAATATACCATCTAATCAAGTAATGATTCTTTTATTAATATTATTTTCAGCAATCAAATTTAAGGACTAACAAAATGATTAGACAAATACATGAAATCAGAAATGGTCGAAATCACGGCCCCGTAACGAGCTATGTAAGCTCATCGAACCTGAAAGATCTCAACCCTTTTGTGCTGTGGGACCACTTTAAAATGTCGAATGTGAAGGGAACCGCCGGTTTTGACTTTCACGGACATTCAGGCGTAGCGACCATAAGCTATCCACAGATTGGTGCTATTGCTCACAAAAACACCAGCGGACATTCAGGCTTATTAGAAGCCGGAGGCATACAAATCATGTCTGCAGGTTCGGGAGTGCTGCACAAAGAGACCGTTCATCCGGACAACAAAGTTGCGGATGCATTTCAGCTCTGGGTTGCCTTACCCGAAGACGAACATGAATTGGGGCCTGTCACTTATTCAACCCAACAACAAGAGCAACTCCCTGTCGTTGAAGAGGCTCATTCAATCACCAAAGTACTTGTGGGACGATTTAACGGCAAACAAAGCAAGGCTCTCACTCCTGTTAATATGACGTATTTACACATCAACTTAGATGCCGAATACACATGGCAATACGCAGGAGAACCATCACAGACAACAGCCTTTATTTTTGTACGCCATGGCTCTGTCAGAGTCGGAAGTAAAGACGTATCAGCGGGTGAATTAGGTGTGTTTGATAAGAATACATCGCTAATCGCTGTCTCTGCATTAGAGAGTAATGCTGAGTTTGTGATCGTCTCGGGAACTCCATTAAAACAAGACTTCATTAGTAATGGAGCATCATTACACAGCAGCACTAGCAACTTAATCGCAGGTGTTAGACGAATAAAACAACTGCAATCCCAGCAAGTAAACCAATAACTAAAAAAGGAAGTCCATTATGAATACTACAACATTCACTCCAGAAAACTCTGTCATGCTACTGATCGACCATCAGGTTGGCACCATGGGTTGGGTTGGCTCGGCTAACCTAGAAGAGATCAGAAACAACACGGTCGCATTAGCTCGCGCTGCACATGTGACCAAGATGCCGCTGATCCTAACATCGAGTATGGAAGATCAAGCACAAGGCCCTCTTTTTGATGAGCTGATTAACGCAGTACCAGAAGCTTACGAGAATCGTATTCTTCGTGGAGGAGTTGTCGATAGCATGAAAGATGAAAACTTTGCGGCTGCGGTTAAAGCAACTGGACGCAAAAATATCATCATTGCAGGGATCACCACGGATGTATGTGTTGTTTACCCAGCGATCACAGCCATAGCTGAAGGTTACAATGTACAGGTCGTGGTTGACGGGTCTGGGTCTCCAACAACATTAGCTGATGAAACAGCACTAAGAAGAATGGAAAAACACGGCGTTACCCTAACTTCAACCAATCAGTTGATTGCAGAACTGGCGCAAGACTGGAGCACTGACCATGGTAGCAAGCTAATCCAAGTTTTATTCGAAGAGATCATCTCGAAACAACATTGATTCACTAAACTGCCGCTACATAACTTTGGTTGCCTTAGAACAACCAAGTTACATAAGCGTTTAAAGTGCGGGAAATGGATACAAAAAAGGAGCGTATATACGCTCCTTTTATTCAATCTAACACATATTTATAGCTAAGTTCTGTAAAGAACCTTCACGACGTGCCAGCCAAATTTTGTTTTTACAAGGTGTGGTACTAGCGTCTCGCCAGAGAAACAAACCTTATCAAACTGAGGCACCATTTGACCTTTTTTGAACTCGCCTAGGTCGCCGCCCTTTTTACCAGATGGACACGTTGAATGTTTCTTCGCTAGCGTTTGAAACTTAGCGCCTTTTTTAAGCTGCTTGATGATGTCTTCTGCTACTTCTTTGTGCTTCACCAAAATATGAAGCGCTGCTGCTGTTCTTGCCATGATAATTCTCAGTGTGTTGCGGTCAGTTTACTTACGACGGTTTAGAACATCGTTAATGAACGGACTGTTGTAATTCTGTTTATCGCTAACGACTTGTCGACATAAAACCATCGACAGCGCGCGTTTAGCGTGATTTTAACCCAAGAACTGTCAATCTTCACTCTATAACCGAAAACAACTGCCTTAAAGCCCCTAAAAACCGTATAGTGACTTGCCGACACCCCTGTTTCCCTTTAAATTAATCCTTATAAATTAAGCGCGTATTAAGTAGGAGCCACTATGGCCAAACCGATCAGTAAAGCGAGTCAGTCACAGGGAATGTTGATGTTCAAATTATCCCTTACTCAAAGTTTTGCGATTGGCACGCTTAAGGTAAGAGAAATAGTGCCTTTTCAGCCGATGACTCAAATCCCATACTCCCATCATCACGTGATTGGTACGGTGACCATCCGCGATCTTACCGTTCCAGTTATTGATATGTCTGCCGCGATTGGCTTTCGACCGATAACACCTGCTGAATACCAAGATTGTGTGCTCATCGTCACCGATTGTTTAAGAACAGTAGTGGCATTTCTGGTTCGTTCGATTGATAAAATCATTGAATGTGATTGGAAAAGCATTGAATCGCCACCCACCAGTGTCGGTCGTAATGTGTTTGTTACGGGTATAACGCGTTTTGAAGATCGTATCGTGCAAATGCTCGACGTGGAGTTATTACTTTCTAAGATCTACCCGGCTTATGAAAACGCACATATTCCAATGCTGACCGATGTAGAAAGGGAACGCCTCAAAGCGCTGAACATCTTATTAGTGGATGATTCTTTGATTGCGCGTAAGCAACTATCTGATGCCTTAGACAGCATCAACATCCCTTACAGCATTTGTAATAACGGCTTAGATGCGATTGACCTGATGCGACGCCAAGCTAGCGTAGGCAATGCGATTGATCTTCTAGTGAGTGATATTGAGATGCCTGGACTCGATGGCTATGAGCTTGCGTTTGAAGTACAAAATGACAGCGCACTGAGTCATGCCTACTGTATTTTGCATACCTCACTGTCCAGTGAAATCTGTGTCGACCGAGCCAATCAGGTGGGTGCACATGAAGCGCTTGAGAAGTTCAATGCGGGCGAATTAATCGAAGCCATGCTACGCGGCGCAAAAGTCTTAAACGAAGCATCTACGGCTGCTTAGACGCTATTTTGGAAGCTAAACCTAGCATCATGCTTAATGGCTTAGCTTCTTAGCTTCTTAGCTTCTTAGCTTCTTAAGGATTAGATATTAGAGATGAATCAATGTAGAACTCTTCCTTAAGATTTCTTTGGCATCGAATAGCTCTTACTCACAAATTCCACTTCTTCAACTTCATTAACATGATTGGTAAAAGACGCCAATGCATAGAGTGTGTTCGCCACTAAGTTAGCGTATTTAAAAAGAATCGGGTCTGGCGATTTTTTGCTTTCATGATGTTCAATGCTCACCAGTGCTCGCACGACTTTTTTAGCCTGACAACGACACAAGTGAAGTTCACTAGACACCCGGTGCCCACCGGGTAAGACAAAGCCTTTAAAACCACCTTCTAGCTGCTCACGGATACGATGATAGTCTTGCTTGAGCTCGACCAATTCAGATTCGGTGATGGCAAGCTTACCGCGCACAGAGCCATTCAAGTGATAGATGTTTGGCTGCAAGCGTTGCAGGATCTCACGAACCTGAGGCTCTAGCTCTAAAGACAACACCAATCCAACTCGGCAACAAAGTTCATCCGACAAAATCTCAAAATCACAGATAGGACTGTCTTCATAGATAAACGGATAACAAAACTCGTCCCAATCTCGACTTACTGGTTTCACGTACCGATCCTTACACATAAATAGTCATCAAACGCCAATATACCAAACTCTTTGATTTAGACATAAAAAAGCCCTCACATTGGAGGGCTCCTGAAGAAATCGGTTAAACGAGATTACTCGTTAGATACTTTTTTGTGGCCTTCTTGCAGGTGAACGAAATCTACTAGGTCGTCACCCGATACTTGGTATGCCTGACCAAAGCCTTTAACGAATAGGCCATTCTCTGCTTTAAGGTTGAACAGAGAGAAGTCTTGAAGTTGGCTCAAACCATCAATGATTTCACCAAAACGCTCTTGCATCTGGCCGATCACTTGAGTCCAAAGTTCCGTTTCACGCTCCACAACACTTGCTTGAGCATCAAACGTTAAACGCTTACGCGCGTAAAGCTGCTTCGAGCTCTCTTCGTCTTCGATCATCATCAAAGAGACTTGAGGGTTCGCTTTCAAGTTACGAGCATGACGAGCAATATCAGAAATGAGAACAAAGTAACCTTCTTGGTTCTGAACGAAAGGTGCGTAACTTACGTTCGGGCGACCTTCTTCATCAACCGTTGCAAGTTGAAGGGTACGGCGCTCTTGGCGAAACTCTTTGATTTCTGGACCTAGGCGACCTTGTAGACGTTCTTGTTTTACTTGCTGTTCCATGGGTAATTCCTTTCTTCACTTTCTCTGATTTATTATTTTTGCCCGAGGTTGAGCGATCATTGGCGAACTAAACGATCCTCGAGCATTGATGTACTGTTTAAACGAGTTGGCAACCTTAGTTAAGCTTGCCGTTAATCGTGCTTAAGCTTGTTCTTTTAGTGCTTTGAAGCGTTCTACTTGGTCGGCAATAAGCTCACGCTTTTCATTGCGGCCTAGGTAGATCTTAAAAATGTTCTCGCCCGTTTCACTGAAGAAACCGAAGTAATGACTTTCACGACCCATGAACGCTTTGCTCACCAAACCAACGTGTTTGATGTTGTCGAGTTTCAGGTGACCATGAAGCTCGCCTTCTTTGCCCATTAGGTTGTAGTAACCACGTGCTACTTTGCCTTTAGGGAACGGCGCCTTTACTTCGAAGATTGAGCCAAATGAATGCATAATTGTGGTCACCGGGCCCCAGCCCACTAAACCTTCTAGAATCTCTTGAGCACGGCCGCCATCTAGCATTACCGCCATGTCGTTTGGAAAAGCAGCCACTACTTCAACTTCTGAAACGCCTAGCTTCTCAGCAATCGCAGTAGGAAGTAGCTTAGGTTCTTCTTCTAGAATAAGAGCGACACGTTGTTCTAGAGTTTCTGTCATTTCTAATGTTGTATCTGTCATTGAATATGTTCCGTATAAACGAGTAATTTACGTAAGTTATAAACTAAAAATTCGATATTAAGCGTGCTTCAAACTTGCATGCGGGTGTACGCCCAAACCTGACGTTTTAGGTGCTGGGTGCATGGCTTGGTATTCAGCGTTAAGCACTTGAATCACACTCTGCGCTAGGCTTACCGCCCAAAAGCTGCCAGCAATAGTCAGGCTCAGATAATCTTCCGAAAGCTCGACTAAACCGTTCTTTTCCCAATGCGCGAACAAAGGCTTAAGGTAGTCGAACGTGTCTTGTCCCATAAAGGTCGGTAATGTGCTTCTTCTAACAACACCAGAATCAAATCCTGCCTTCAATGAAGAGAAGCTTGGCTCTAATGAGCTTTGCTTCGTCATCATGGCAATAGGTAATTGACCTTGCTTTATAGACTCCATGTAGCTGTCTAAAGTTCGATGTTGCATTACTCCATGACCACCGATGTTGCCACCAGCGCCACAACCAATGGGTAGAACTTCGGCATAAGTTTTCGCTAAGCTGTTGTAAATGCTGCGTTCTCGATTATCACGAGTCCAGTGATTCACGCTCAGTTGCTTGACCTTATTTTTTGCCATGAACTCAACACCCGCCAAATACATACTCGCCTTATCTGGCGTATTGGCCGGTGGTGGTATTTTTCCTTTCTCAACGAGATTCAGCATAGGAGCATTGCCCGAAACAATCAGTTGGTAGAGGTCAATGCCGTGTGCGCCAGTAGACATGTAGTCTTCTAAATCTTGTTGGAACACTTCCATAGATTGGTGCGGTAATCCGTATAACAAATCAAGAACGATCGGAGCTTGTTCAGTGCGGCTCAGTGAACTGATACGTTCCAACACCACTTCTCGGTCATCCAAGCGCTTAGCACTGCGCCGAACCTGAGTGTTAAAACTTTGAATACCGAATGAGAAGCGATTGAAACCACCTTCAAGCGCACGATCAAACATCTCGTCGCCAAAGCGATTGATGCGTCCTTCCAAGGTCATTTCCACATCGTTTGCTAGTGGGAAATATTGACGAATGGCTTTACCAAGCTGCTCAACTTGTTGAGGAGACAAATCGGTGGGTGTTCCGCCACCAATATAGACAGCGTGAAATAGTCCAGACTGAGCCCAAGGTGTTTTGGCTTTCTGCTTTAGCTCGACCATCAGTGCATCGAAATACTCATCCACTAATTTACGGCTTGCGGCATTTTGGAAGAAATTGCAGAACGTACAGCGCACGCGACAAAAAGGAATGTGGATATACAAGCAACGCTTATCCTGTTTTTTCCCTTCACTCAGCATCAGTTCGTCAAAGAGTTCTAACTTCTTACTCGGGTCGACCGGAATTGAACTTCCTCCGGCATGGGCAGAATGCTTTTTAGCAAACGCAAAACGAAGCGGATCAGGGCTAGAAACACCCAAGACTGATTCGTCATACTTATAGATATTAAGACTCATATAATCTCTCTAAACACTTACATAGCAAAGTCTGGAAGACTATTCGCTAAAACTGAAATAATCATAAATAGACGCAAATGATAATGCAATTGATAATTGATCTTATTTAGATTCTAAGCAATAATCCGATACAGATTTTGGATTTGGTAAAGGATTGAGTGTGAACGTCCCTAGATATGTTATTGCAGGCGGTGCATCGTTAGTGATTCATGCAGCGCTATTATTTATTGCTCAAGAATCCAAAGTATTCGCGATGCCTGCAGGTAGCCAATCGAACACGGTATCGATCAACTTCACTCCCAAGAGCACGCCTTCTCCAGCTCAACAAAAAACCATCACAGAGCCGGTTGAACCAGAACCAATCAAAGAAACGGTCTCACAAGCTGAACCTAAACCTGTCGAACCCAAGGCCGTTGAGCCAAAGCAAGCCAAACCGACGCCAAAGAAAAAAGCGATCACCAATAAGCCTCAACCCAAGAAAGTAGAGAAAAAGGTTGTTGAAAAGAAAGTCGAGAAGAAACCAGTGACTCAGAAAAAGGTCGTTAAGAAAGAACGCCCAGAACTAAAGTCCAAACCAACGCCTCAACCAGAAAAACTGGCCGACAAGAAAGTCGATAGAAACCTGGCCGAGTCTGCCAACCAACCTCAGCAAGTAAACCAAGGCGTATCAAACCAAGAGCCCGTATTAGTCACTAAGCCCTCTTTTTCTTCACGCCCGACACCACCGAATTACCCGCGCCAAGCTAGACGTCGTGGGGTTGAAGGTGTCGCAACTTATGAGGTCTGGTTAGACGCTGAAGGCAAACAGATTAAACAAGCATTAGTAAATTCATCAGGCGCACTAATGCTCGACAACGCCGCTTTAGACGCCATTAAACAATGGAAATTCTCACCTCACACTGTCAATGGTCGAGCGATTGCTCACCGTGTACAAATACCTGTTCGTTTTAGGTTGGATTAATCATGCAACAAATCAGTTACTTACAAGATCAACTTGGCTTAATGACTTGGCCTCTTCTTATCTGTTCAGCATTAACCGCAATGATCATCGCTGAACGTGTCTTCCAAGTGATGTTAAGCATTGGTGTTGGCAAACGCGCCATTCGTCGCGAGCTCAATCAGATCTCGCCAACCAACAGCAAAGAGATTGAGGCTCTCGCTCAGTCTATTTCAGGTAAACGACCGCTGCTGTACAAGGGCGTCTCGATGTTGCTTGCTCACCATTCTTTTTCGAAAGGACTACGTGAAGATGCAGCAGGCATCTGGCTACAAGAAAAACGCCACCAGCTGCACGCAGGTTTAAGGTTGCTTGGTTTAATCGGCGTGATCAGTCCACTAATTGGCTTGCTTGGTACGGTGCTTGGTCTTATTGAGATGTTCAAAGGTGTAGCTGCTACCACCGGAAGTATTACACCAAATGATCTAGCTGACGGCCTTGGCTTAGCAATGAGAACCACTGCGGCAGGTTTGATGATTGCACTGCCTGCAATATCAGGGTCTCAACTGCTCGGGCTTTGGGCCGATCGGGTTTTGGCGCAGCTAGAACATACTTTGAATTATGTGAATGTGTGGTTAGAAGGCATGTCGATTCAAACTAATCAGTCTGGCGAAACTAAAGGTTCATCATTAAACAAAGTCGCTGTCGGTGATGTGAGACAAGCATGATTAAAACGCCCCACTCATCTCAAACACAAAGTTTGGCTCCGGACTTAACACCGCTGCTCGACATCATTTTTATCGTGATGGTATTCCTGCTGCTGACAGCATCGGTGAAGTTGGAGTCATTAGAAGTCGAACTGCCGAGCTCTGATATTAAGAACGTTTCTGAAGTTCATAAAGATTCGATTAGCGTCAATATCTTAGATCACGAACCCTACTGGGCGATTAACGGCCAAGAGTACATCGACTGGGAAAACTTCAAGATTGCATTGCTAGAAGAAACAGGCACATCAGACAAGAAGCCGATCATCATTGGTGCAGATAAAGCCGCCAACGTTGAGAACCTAGTGAAATTGCTGTCTTTCCTTCAAGAGAACGGAATACCAGCGACTCAATTGCTCACTGAAGATGGCTAGAACAACTGTCTATTTTCATGAAGTTTGGCTCTTGATTACTAACACCAAAGAAGCAGAGCTAAACCTCTCTATCGATTCGAACTCAATATGCGAACGAACTGCTCACTGAGTATCTTCGCGATTACTCTCCATCAGAAGAAAGTATAAAGAAATTATTATGAAAGACTTAAAAATGCTCAACAAATTAAATAATAACAAACACTTACTCGCAATCGCTGCAATGAGTTTGGTACTAACAGCACCTATCGCCAATGCTAACGACGCTGAGCAACCTCGAATCATCAGTGCGGGCAGTGCTGTGACTGAATTGGTTTTAGCTCTAGGTGCTGAAGAGCAGTTAGTGGCGATTGATGTGACCAGCCATTTCCCTCAAGCAGAGAACCTGCCGAAGATTGGTTACCACCGAAACCTTTCAGCAGAAGGCTTGATTGCTTTAGAGCCAACGACACTAATTGGCTCAGATGAAATGGGACCTGACAACGCCATTTCTCAATTGAAATCTGCCGGTGTCGATGTCGAGATCGTCAATACCGAAGCAAACGTTGAGGGGTTATTAAAGCGTATCGACCAAATCGCAAAAATTACCCACACCGAAGCTCACTCACAGCAAGTCAAAGCTGAAGTAAATAAGAAGATTGCGGCACTAAAAGCAAACCAAGTACCCAACAACGAAGCGAAGAAAGTTCTGTTCTTATTATTGCATGAAGGTCGCCCGGCGAACGTTGCTGGCGGTGAAACGTCACCAAACGCGATCATTGAATTGGCTGGCGGTGTAAACCCTGCGGCTAAAAGCCTGACGTCTTACAAACCACTATCGATGGAATCACTCGTTGAAATGCAGCCTGATGTCATCTTGGTGAGTGGCCGCAGCTACCAAAAAATGGGCGGCGCTGACGCCATTCTTAAATCGCTGCCTATGTTAGCAGCGACTCCTGCTGGCATGAACAAACAAATCATTACCGTAAAAGGCAGTGCATTAGTCGGCGGACTTGGCCTCGAAAGCCTTTCAGAAGCCAAGCGATTAAACGCTCTTATCTATCCGTTATAACTTATCTACCCGCTATAACTCGACCACCCTATTCTTACTGTTGCTAGCTCAGTTTCCATTACCAACCCGCTTTTCCGCAATGTTGGTGATGGATATTGAAGCTAGCGATGGACATTGAGGCCCTTTATGTTGCTACGATCCGTCCCACTGAAAACATCGATGTTAGGCCTAGGGGCTACCCTAGTCTTCGTCGCACTGTTCTCAATTACCGTTGGGCCAATGAACATTAGCTTAGCTGACAGTGCAGCGAGCTTACTCCAACCAAACAATGATTTAGCCCCACACATCAATTTAGTGATTCAAGAGATTCGCTTACCTAGAACCATTTTATGCATGCTAATCGGCGCGATTCTCGCTTTGTGTGGTGCGGTTATGCAGGGGCTATTCCGCAACCCGCTTGCTGAGCCGGGGATCATCGGTGTCTCTGCAGGCGCGGCATTAGGTGCAGCGTTGGCTATTGTTCTTTTCTCTGAACTCTCATTGCAATACCCGGCCTTCATGAATTTTGCGGCCGTTCCTGTGTTTGCCTTTTTAGGTGGCGCTTTAACCACACTCTTGGTCTATAAACTGGGCACGGGTAAATTCGGAACCTCAGTAACCATCATGTTGTTGGCGGGTGTGGCGATCAGTGCGCTCTCTGGGGCTGGTATTGGGTTCTTGAACTTCATCGCTGATGACCAAATGCTGCGTGATCTTTCGTTATGGTCGATGGGTTCACTAGCAGGAGCGAAGTGGTCAGGCATTTTGCTTGCTGCAGTTACGCTCGTAGCACTCTTTATTGTTTTTTACCGTCAAGCGATGTCACTGAATGCCCTGCTCTTAGGTGAGTCAGAAGCGCAACACCTTGGCATTCCAGTACAAAAACTCAAACGAAAGCTCATTCTGCTGACAGCCGCAGGCGTTGGTATCACAGTGAGCCTGTCTGGCATGATCGGTTTCATCGGGCTCGTTATCCCTCATTTAGGTCGTATGTTGGCAGGCCCAGATCACCGAGTTCTTTTGCCATTGTCAGCAGTGCTAGGCGCACTATTGCTAACAGCCGCAGACATGTTCTCTCGTGTGGTACTGGCACCAGCAGAATTGCCTGTAGGTATTGTCACCGCGATCATCGGCGCTCCATTCTTCTTGTATCTACTATTTCAACAGAAAGGGAGAATCCTTTAATGTTTCCTTCAGCGTTAAAAGCGACCGATATCGAAGTGAAGTTCGGCAGCAAAGTGATATTAGATGGCGTTTCTATTGAGATTGAGGCAGGAAAGGTAACCACACTGCTTGGGCCAAATGGCGCAGGAAAAAGCACGTTACTTAAAGCCTTGTGCCAAGAGATATCAAGCAACGGCGATATCCAATATTTTGGACACACCAAAGACAAGTGGCCTTCTCAAAAATTGGCGAAGCATCTGGCTATGCTACCTCAGCACAGTACGTTGACCTTCCCATTTTTGGCACATGAAGTTGTCGAGCTTGGTGGCATTCCTCTGCAAGAGTCCAACAAGAACCTCACCAGCATCGCTAGCCAGAAAATGGATGTTGCCGATGTGACTCACTTAAGTGAAAGGCTCTACCCTTCGCTATCCGGCGGTGAAAAACAGCGTGTTCACTTGGCTCGAGTGCTAACCCAGCTTCACTATTCTGGTGACCAATGTATCTTGATGCTTGATGAACCCACATCAGCACTGGATCTTGCCCACCAGCACAACACCTTAAAGATCGCGAGAGATCTCGCCGACAACCACAATGCCGCGGTTATCGTAGTTTTGCATGACTTAAACCTGGCCGCTCAATATTCCGACCGATTAGTGGTATTGAAGGATGGACACTTAGTTTGCGATGGAAGTCCTTGGGAGGCGCTAAAGCCGTCAATGATTGAAGACGTATATGGATACAAAAGTATCGTAGAAAAGCACCCAACCATGAGCTTCCCTCAGGTTCATCCCGCACAATAAACGCAATCAAAAACTGGCGCATTTAGAGTATTCGTTCCTTCTAACGCCGACACCATTCAAAGCCTCGATTTAGTCGAGGCTTTTTTATTGGCTCACAGCCTCTCTCTCGCCTTAAACTCAATTTTGTTAGTAACCATAGCAATAAGCTATAAAACGGCTCACCCAGAGCGTTTGAGGCTCTAGAAATAAACATAATCAGTTAGTGTTGCTAAGCTTTTCGCAATTGAGGTGGAATGTAAGACTCGAGCGTAGGCATATAAAAAGAAAAGAAATAACTTCATTTGGCACAAAGCAAGATAGCAGAAGCGATATGAGTTCGAGAGAAAAAGCGAGAGAAAAAGAGAAAGAGAAAGAGAAAGAGAAAGAGAAAGAGAAAGAGAAATTGCAGACACAAAAAAAGCCCCCGTAGGAGCTTCTTTTATCGTGTGTTGATTACTGACTCATGCGAATCAATGACTTACCAATCAACCACTCTAGTTCTTTACCGCTAGTATCACCAAACTGAGTTTCAGTCAGCTTGTATAGACGGTCAATACCGTTTGCAGCGAACTCATGAGCGCTCTCAGCAGTAACGATATGATGGAAAAGTAAACGTAAAATTGCTAGGAACTCAGCGTCTTCAAGTGCTGCAACCCAGCTAGCTGAAAATGCGTCAAGGCCATTTTCAAAGTCAATGTGTTCCATAAACATCTTGAAAATACGACCGTCTAAAGCAGCAGTAAAATCCGTTTTCTTAGGAAAGTGATGACTAATACCTGTACGAGAAACGCCTGTTTGTTGACTCAATGTCGTGTATGACATCTTGTCGTAACCCAATCTCAATAGCTGGTCCACAACGGCATCCATGATCTTCTGGATCGTGATTTCTGTATCTTCTTTACTACGCTTTGGCATATTCAGGCTCTTCTCTTTGTAAATCCATCTAACTCAATCAAATGAAGTCAGAATGAAAATCGTTATCAGCATTATGTGAGCAAGATGTTTTTTCGCAAGTATTTAGAACTAAATGCACACAAATACTATGTACGAACAATTTTACAGTGATGTCTCTTTGGACACTTTGTCTAATTATTCTTCGAAAATCACCTTACAATCCTAAGTCGATAATTTTAAATAACGACTTAGAATATGAAATACCCAACGAAAAATTCATTGTATAAATACCTATCAAGCGATAGATAGTCTTATAAAATCATTCCTGACGCAACTAAGTGAATGATATTCTGACAAATTAATAACATTCCTTTTCAACAAAACGTGAGGTAAATCACATACATATTTATCGGCGCGAATGTAGATATTCATTAAACACCTTAACAAACAACATAGCATACCAGTATAAATTAGTTCAAAGGTTTTAATTTTTGTAGATACAGTTCAAATTGCTCGTTAGAATAACCTCAGACTTTGTAAGAGGATTATTTATGAGCCAAGATATTGGTAACAACGATGTATGTGAGGCTTGCGGTTGCGCAGGTGAAATTGGCTTCATCATTAAAGAAGGCGACGAGGTTGCTGAGGTAACGGTTTACGGCAACTCCAAAGCCCTTATTGAAGCTGAATTAGCTAAGTACGTTGAGTTAGCAAAGCAAGTGTCTAGCAATGTTGAATTTGAAGCATCAGAGATGACTGAAGACAGCACAGAATTGCACGCACGCTTTAAATTTGAAGTAAGCGCTGAGAAAATTATTTTCGAACTTAAGACTCGCTCTCTAGCGCGTTAATATAAGCACTTATACTCATATAATTAAAAGACGAGTTTATTACTCGTCTTTTTTTATTATTTCAACCCAACCTAGAGCACCATTGGTCTCAAAGTCATTTTCAGCCGCACATTTAATCACAACACCAGTGACCTCAACGATAGCACCAACACTATATGCCTTATCATTGTAATAACAAACTCGTTTCTGTGAAGTACTCTGAGTGACAACCACTGCCGCTTTTGCAGGCGTTGATATTATTTTATTAGCACTTACTGATATTGAACAAAACGCAGAGGTCAGAATCACAAAGCATTTTAGAATTTGATGCTTTATTCGAACCGAAAATTTACCTTTCATGTCTCTTATTCCTTTCTACCTACCAACAAATGAGTAAAACACTATGCGAGAATAATTTTTTCTTTATAGTGTTAACGTCTATCGTAATAAGAAGCTTGTTATGCTCCGAATAATTGCACTTATTATTGGTTCTTTAACCATAACAAATGTGACTGCTGAACCACTCGATCAGTATCAAATATTGAACCATCTGGATAATTACGGAAACTTATATTTACGAAATAAGCCATACACATCACTGCCAACAGGGTTAGTCGTTGATGGCAACCTCAATATTGAGAACACTGCGATTACCCGCCTACCCAAAGGGTTGGAAGTAAACGGAAGTCTTAAAGGCGGTAACAGCCAACTCTCGCGGGTTCCCTCAGGAGTGAAGATAAAAGGCTATGCCGACTTGATTGGTAGTCAGATTACCAGTTGGCCAAGAGGTGTGAGAGTGGGCGGATTTATTAACCTCACGGATACTCCCCTCCAGAGGCTACCCAATGGCTTTAGAGTAAAAGGTGACCTGAGCGTGATTCGTACGCCTTTGACAGAGCTACCAAACGGGATAGTGATTGATGGCGATTTATATATAGGCGGTTCTGGGATTACAACATTTCCCGACACCATGACGGTCAAAGGTAATATCTACCTCGGTGGTAACACGATTACCACGTGGCCAACCAACCTAGAGCTTGGTGGCGCTGTCGCTCGCTAATTCAGCCTAAAACTCTATTGCTCTATTGCTCTATTGCTCTATTGCTCTAATGCTCTAATGCTCTAATGATCTAAAACTCTAATGCAGCAGCAAGTAGTAATTCAGAAACAAAAAAGGAGCCCAAGGCTCCTTTTTCAATTCAAGCAAGTTACGACTCAACTCACAAGCTAACTAACGCTCGTTAACCAATGTTCTTCACTGGGTTCGCATAGCTGTCGATCAAGTACTGACGAGCACCTTGTGGCAAGCCAGATAGTTTATCTTCAAACTCCTGCTTAACCGCTGCTGTAATCGACTCGTCTTCTTTTTCCGCTGCCAGTAAGTTTACTGGAAACAGTTTGTAGTTGTCGTGGATCTGACGGTCGATCTCTTGAGCAAGCGCTTCAGGCGTATCAAAATCTTGGTCGATAACCTGACCGAAACCAACATGAACACGTCCTTTATTGCCGATGATACCTTGAATGATACTTTCGATATCTTCAAATTCACCCTTTTCGTAACTGCCGTTTACGTCTTTTTCAAAAAGCTCGATCGCTTTCGCGATGTCACATGGATCGTTTTCGTAAGAAATAGACACAGGAACGATCTTCAACGACTTCACGTATTCAGGGAATGCAATTTTTTGCTTACGACCTTCAACGTGGAACATCTTCAAGATTGCTGGCTCAGTAAAATCATTGCCGTCTTTTGCACGGCCTTCCTTTTGAGCGATCCAGATAGAATTGCCCGTTTCCAAAGAATGCTTGATGTACGAAGACAACTGCCCTAGTGCTTTCATCATCTCACGAGGCCCTTTCAAAGAACGCTTTACAATAAAGCTCTTATTAAGGCGCATCAGTTCAGTCGCACATGGTTTCTTCAACAAGTTGTCACCAATTGCAATACGGCAAGTTTGGTGATTGTTGTGATGCAATGCGTAGTTAACTAACGCCGGATCCATAGCAATATCGCGGTGATTTGAAATAAACAGGTAAGCTTGACTAGCGTCCAGTGACTCTACACCTGTGTATGTCACACCATTCGTGGTTTTCGCTAATGTATCTCGCAAGTATTTCTTAACTTCAATCTGAATGGATTCAACGCTGGTCAGCTTGCTCCATTTCATTTTCAAGTAAACGCGCAAGATCGGGCTCATTAATGCTTTAAACCAAGACGCATGGTTTGAAAAACGATAGTGCAGAATCGCACTGATAAATTCTTCATCATTAATAAGACGGTTTAGTGCCGCTGGAATTTCATCATCGCCGTAAGGACGAATATCAACATATGGATCGGTCGGAGAGGTCATTTTTTAATTCAAATAATAAAAATCTGGCTCATTCTACGCGTTGTTTTGACTTCTCGCAGCTACAGAGTCCATACTTTTGACAAGGTCAGACCAGAAAGATTGAAAATACCCTGTTATTGTTGGCATTCTTGAAAATTAACGGTAATCTTGACGCCCCAAAATTAAGGTACTATCTATGAACTTCGCTATTGAATATACATCGGCTTACTTTTCACACTTGGTGATCACACCTCGCAAAAAAGTACTTAAACATAGCCTTGTATCGGTTCAAAGTGGCTTGGTTTTGATAAAGCTGGGTAAACAAGAGTATGCCGTCGAGCCAGGCCAGAGTGTATGGATTCCATATGACTGCCTAACATCACAGACCTACTTTCCAAACACCCAGGTTAATCGTGTCGATTTCTCAGTTCGTTTGACCGACTCATTCCCGAGACAAGCAGGATACATCACGCAAACCAACCTCTCATCTGCGTTGCTGGAAAAGTTGGAGCTAACCAAAGCTCGCGCTTCAAATGCCAATAATACGGAGCAAGCGTTTAAAGATATGCTTTCTGTTCTCAAGCAAGAAGTGTTGGCATTTAAGCCACTGCTTTGCGAAAGTGCTCTGTCTCAGCGATTCAATCAGTGGAACATCGATGACTCGAACCTACCGCAAGAACACACCTTGGTGATGGTAATGCGCGAGGCAAAGAAACGTATGCAGTCGGGTCAGAAACGTGCACTTGTGATTGATGATTTGTTCTCAGGCAAAGAAGAAGAATTTGAACAGCTGTGCATGCTTGTTTTTGGCGAAGATTTATAGCTTAGCGATAAGTTATAGCTAATATGAAAGCAGCAAACCAGATACTAAAAAGCCGCAAAAACTCAGTTTTTGCGGCTTTTTTAATTCTTAGCATCGATTAATAACCTAACGGTCTAGAACGGCAATTCAATCTGCATCATGAGGTCAGCGTCTCGTGAGTCATGCCAACGGTAATCAAAGCGCATACGCGGCTGCCCTTCTACTTTCTCGCCAAAACCGATGCTCAGTTGAAGACCATGATTCATCAACCACTCTTCAGTCGACATATCATACTGATCATCTTCGAGATCTTCTGGGAACCACATACCTAATCCAACGTAGTTAGATTCAAGGCTTTGAGTTAATAGAGGCGCATCTTTGCTCTGAATAACCCAATCAGACCAATAGTCTGCCGTTGATTCAGGTTCATCTTCGCTTAATCCACTGAGCTCCATCATACGTTGACCGAAGGATTCAAGGCTCGTAGATAAGTCTAAACAGTTATTTTCATCGTCAGAAGTCAGCATGATCGAATCTAAGCTAAAGAAATCACAATCAGCGTGAGCAGGCATACTGCATGCTGCAATGATCATCGTCGCTGGTATCGCGCGCTTTAGCATAGTCATCAGACCTCTTAAATTAGTGAATCTACATTATTGTATACAGTTCGCCATCTTGCAATATCTTTGTAACTGACTTTGTACTCAATTTCGCCACATTGCTCCCATTTTGCAAAGCAAGGCGGATATCGGTACTACGAATCTTTACTTTTTCAGGGCAAGCCATCACAGACCACTGCTTGGTAATCTCATCTGATTTATAGAAAGATGAGAATTTAAAGAAGTTATCTGGGCCAATAACAAACGTCAGTTCAGCGTCACGATGTAACTTTTGGAGTTCACTGAGCACTGCATAAGTCGTGACGCTTTCACCTGGAGTAAATAGGCTCTTTTCGATCAAAGAAAGCTCCACTTGATCCAGTGAAAGATCGCTAATAAATGCGTTAACTAACTGACATCTCGTATCAAAGTCTAGCATCTCTTTTCCCCAAGCATGGGCAATACTTGGAACAAGTAGAATTTTGTCAAAGTGAGCCAACGAATCAATCACACTTTTGTGCCCTAAGCTCGGCGGATTAAACGCACTACCGAAAATGGCTATTTTTTCCATTATTTATTACTGCCTTCTCTTTCTAAGCTTGTGCAAAGAGGTTTTTAAATCAGATGATTTAGGTATGATAACACTAGATTTTTAATTTGCTTGCAGGAAAGGAATACGAATGGAACAGTTAATTCGTGACGAAATGCGCGTACTACCTTCAATTGACCCTCACTTCGAAGTGACTCGCCGTGTGGACTTTATCAAAACTAAACTTCAGCAGTCAGGCTGCAAGTCTCTGATCCTTGGTATCAGTGGCGGTGTGGATTCGACAACTTGTGGCCGTTTAGCACAAATGGCCGTTGATAGCCTGAATGAAAGCGCTGGTAGCGACGACTACCAATTCATTGCGGTTCGCCTGCCTTACGGTGAACAAAAAGATGAAGACGAAGCACAACTTGCTCTGTCTTTCATTCAGCCTTCTCAATCTGTTTCTGTAAACATTAAAGCTGGTGTTGATGGGCTTCACGCTGCATCTCACGTTGCTCTTGAAGGCACAGGCCTGCTACCAACAGATTCAGCAAAAATCGACTTTGTGAAAGGTAATGTGAAAGCTCGTGCTCGCATGATCGCACAATACGAAATCGCAGGTTACGTTGGTGGTCTTGTGATTGGTACTGACCACTCAGCGGAAAACATTACTGGCTTCTACACTAAGCACGGTGACGGCGCATGTGATTTAGCACCTTTGTTCGGCCTGAACAAACGCCAAGTTCGTGAGCTAGCAGCAACGCTGGGCGCTCCAGAGCAACTTGTTAAGAAAGTACCAACTGCTGATCTAGAAGAGCTTGACCCTCAGAAAGCCGATGAAGCAGCGTTGAATCTTTCTTACGATCAAATCGATGATTTCCTTGAAGGCAAAGAAGTCTCTCAAGACGTATCAGATCGCTTAGTAAACATCTACAAAGCAACACAGCACAAGCGTCAACCTATCCCAACGATTTACGATTAATTTTAGTCAATCCGTAACACCGTAAGGCGAACTAGGTTGTAAAAATAGTGACGTTGTAAGAATCAAAAAGGCCGGAAGTTCATTTAACGAACTTCCGGCCTTTCTATTTAATGGTTTTTCTTAAAGATCTAACGAGTCGTTAATCCACAACTTCGATATCGGTTTGAGGCACACTGCAACACGCCAATATCTGACCCATATTGCGTTCATGCTCTTGCAATGCAGGCACATCAGGTTGATGAACTTGCCCAGACTCGAGGGTCACTTTACAAGCGCCACAGAAACCCGCACGACAACTTGAAGCAATAGACACACCCGCCGACTCTGCTTGCTCTAGCAAAGTGGATTGATTATTACCTTCGAACAAGTAGCCATTGACACTCAACTGAAGTTGCTTCACAGCTTCCTCAGTCGACTGAGCGACACCAAACGCTTCTTGGTGGTAATGCTGAGGATTAAGCCCCATTTGAATCAGCAGTTTCTTTGCATTGTCCATAAAGCCGTCAGGGCCACACACGAACGCTTGGCGCTTGTGTAACTCTTCAATTTTAGCGACATGAGACACACTCAAACGGCCAGATAAACCATCCCACTCTTTGGTTGGTTGGCTTAATGAATAAATCACACGTAGACCGGCATGCTCACTAGCGATCTTATCAATCTCAGCTTGATAAGGAATGTCTTCTTCGCTGCTGCATTGATGATAGAAAACCACATCATCAATTTGACCATGATCTGCCAAGTAACGCAGCATCGACAACATTGGCGTAATACCGCTTCCTGCGGATAATAGTAGTAACGGGTGTTTTGGGTTTGCTTCTAAGTAGAATGCACCATCTGGGTTTTGAGCAACTAGAGTGTCGCCCACTTGGAAATGATCATTGAGCCAGTTTGAGATTTGACCATCGTCCACTCGCTTTACAGAAATCGCTAAACGCCCTGCGCGTGATGGGCTCGAAGATAACGTGTAACGACGAGACACTTTTTCGCCATTAATTACCATTTCAATCGGTAGATGTTGCCCTGGCTGATAGCTTGGTAATGCGTAGTTCTCTTTCGCTGGCTCTAGCCAGAACGTCGTAAAGTCTCGAGCGATCTCTTCACGTTCAACGCAAGTTAAGTGTAGCGATTCTACCCATGTATCTTCGTAGTGCTCTTTTTCTTTAGTTTCTAATACTTCAACAACATCACCGGCTTTGACTAAGCCTTCATTTTTAGCCACAAGGTTTTGGCCAAAGAAAACGCCACCGCGCTCGTTGGCTCGGAATGAAGAAAAGGTGTTAAGCGGCTCTTTTGTCGCTCTAAGCTCACCACTCTCGACATCAACCGTGGTTAGGATACATCGTTCACAAGGCTTAACGGATTCAAATTCAACCTCACCAATTCGGATACGCTTCCAGCTATCTTCAGCAAAAGGTTCTGTGTTGGAAACAACAAAGTTGGTGCGGAACTGATCCATTGAATGGGTTTCAGGGCTGCGGCGATTGAGTTCATCAAGAGAGGCTTGGCTGATCACTAACATTGGGTAACCGTCGGCAAAGCTCACATTATGACCGAGCTTTTCTCGAACACGATTCGATTGCTCGCCAGAAAACAGTAGCTCAACGCGCACGCCCAACACATCACTGAACCAATCATCGGCTTCATCACATGTCGTGTATGCCGTGAAGCTGTCTTTCCACACCGTTGCTGGTGCTTCTTGCATTTTGAAGTTCGCGTATTTTAAACGCAACGGTTGTTTACCTTCATAAGTGAAGATCAAACCGTCTGGTTGCAAGCTAGAAGATACCTTGACCATTTTAGGGTACTTACGTGCCGTCACCATTGAGCCGTCAGCTAACGCCAACATAAAACGTCTGTCGAAGGTAAGGCCCTGTTTTTCGACCCAAGCAGAAGAGAGTGCAATCCCGCCTACTGACTTAACCGGAAACACATTGATTTGAGATAGAGAAGGCACTTGCTGTGAAGCCTTTTGATCTGACGGTAGCTGCGACATAACGATTCCAATGTTTTGTTATTTGTCCCAATGCTAACAAATGGTTATAAATAGATAAACTGGCAGGCATTAAACACTTGATACTAAGCTATTATCTTGAGATGTTTAGCTTTCTATTTTGATACATTAAGGCAGCAATGCAGTAACACTCTCCATACGTTCTATACTTTGAACACGATTGCTGCTTTGAACTTTCATTGAATAAAAAGGATTTATCATGAACAAACTCGTCATTATCATCTTATGTGTACTACTTCCGCCTGTTGGCGTGTTCTTCGCTCGTGGTGCAGGTAAAGACCTATTGATTAACATCATCCTGACTTTCTTCTTCTGGGTGCCAGGAATGATTCACGGACTCTGGGTGGCGACTCGTTAACCCGCCTCCTACCATCTCCGAGAATTAATACCGAATAAAATATTCAGAAAAACAAGCTCCTAGCCCTGAAGAGTTAAAAATAGGATGAAATGAAAGTACTTTTCCACTATCATCCTGTCGCCTAAACGTAAGCGATTGCTTTCACAGATTTCGCTGAGTTTAGGCTCCAACTACATAACACTTCAAATGGTGGGAGCCTTCAATGACACAACTTACGATTACTCGTCCTGACGACTGGCACGTTCATCTACGCGATGGCGAAGTATTAAAAGATACAGTGCGCGATATCAGCCGCTACAATGGTCGAGCGTTAATCATGCCAAACACCATCCCACCGGTAACCGATACCGAAATGGCTTTAGCTTACCGTGAACGCATCATGGCAGAGCAGCCAAGTGAACAGTTCCAGCCTCTAATGGCACTTTACCTAACAGACAACACAACACCTGACGAAATTCGCAAAGCGAAAGATTCTGGTGCAGTAGTGGCTGCAAAGCTTTACCCAGCAGGCGCGACGACTAACTCGGATTCAGGCGTAACGTCAGCTCAAAAGATTTACCACGTACTAGAAGCGATGCAAGAAGTGGGTATGTTGCTGCTGGTACACGGTGAAGTAACGGCTCACGATGTTGATATCTTTGACCGTGAAAAAGAGTTCTTAGACACGGTTCTAGCACCGATTGTGAACGACTTCCCTAACCTGAAGATTGTTCTTGAGCACATCACAACTGCAGACGCAGCGACTTTTGTTAAGAACGCTAACGAGAACGTGGCAGCAACCATCACCGCTCACCACCTGCTTTACAACCGCAACCACATGTTGGTTGGCGGCATTAAGCCACACTTCTACTGCCTTCCTATCCTGAAGCGTAACACTCACCAATTAGCGCTTATCGAAGCTGCAACAAGCGGCAGCAAGAAGTTCTTCTTGGGTACAGACTCTGCACCACACGCAAAAGGCGCAAAAGAGTCAGCATGTGGTTGTGCAGGTTCATACACTGCGCACGCAGCAGTAGAGCTTTACACTGAAGTGTTTGAACTAGAGGGTAAGCTTGAAAACCTAGAAGCGTTCGCGAGCCACAACGGCCCAGACTTCTACGGCATGCCACGTAACTCAGACACCATCACTCTCGTTAAAGAAGAGTGGAACGTTGCTGAAACCATGCCTTTCGGTTCAGACATCGTTGTGCCAATCCGTGGCGGCGAGACGATTGCTTGGTCTGTGAAATAAACACTTGGTCTGTAAAATAAACGCTTAGTCGGTAAATAAGCGCTCATATTGAAAAATAAGAGCGTGGTGTTAATTAAACACGACCCATTAGATTAAAAGGGGCACCATAATGATTATGGTGCCCCTTTTTCGTTTCGTGGAGAGAGGGTTTTATTAAGACCAATAATGAGCGATTACTTATCGCGAATTTTTCCAATCACAGTCCAAACAGCAACAACGATCAATCCAGCTAAAACCCCAATCACACCATTCAACAGCGTTGGTACCACCGCGGTTGCAATCGAATGTCCACTGAAGTCCATAATAATCGGTTCAATTAAATGATGAATCGCAGGAACGTTGTGCACCACAATACCGCCGCCAACCAAGAACATCGCCGCAGTACCGACCACAGCAAGCGTCTTCATTAACTTGGGCGCAAACGCGACTAGCCCGTTACCCAATTGAGTTTTAATGGTACTCCCATTCGATGTTCGCTGGAGATAGAAACCTAAATCGTCCAACTTCACGATCCCAGCAACTAAGCCATAAACACCAATCGTCATCACAACCGCTATCAAACTCACTACAAGAATCTGAGTCACGATACTTGTACCCGTTACGGTACCCAGCGCAATTACAATGATTTCCGCAGATAAGATAAAGTCAGTCCGAATCGCGCCTGCTACCTTTCTCTTCTCATACTCTTCAACAGATTCGCCCGAGCTGCTTTCCTCATCTTTCTCTTCATGTTGATGAGCGTGAGGAAAGAGCTTTTCTAAGATTTTCTCTGCCCCTTCAAAACAAAGAAACAGACCACCAATCACCAGTAGTGGCATGATCAACCAAGGAATGAATGCACTGATCAATAGTGCTGCCGGAACCAAAATCAGCTTGTTTTTAAATGAGCCTTTGGCAACCGCCCATACCACTGGGATTTCTCTTTCAGCAGAAACACCGGATACCTGCTGAGCGTTCAGCGCTAAATCATCCCCCAACACACCAGCGGTTTTTTTCGCTGCCACCTTAGACATCAGTGCGACATCATCCAACACGGTTGCAATGTCATCCAGTAGCGTTAATAAACTTGCTCCAGCCATTTTATGGTCTCTTTTAAGGGATTAAACAATTGATAAAATGTAACACCATCAATCCACTCATCAAAGTTATGAGTCTGTAAAAAATAGAGTCACAAGTTGTGTTTTCTATTGCCGTCTCAGCTAGACAGGACTAGTCTGTCTTCATCTTTCACGAACATAAAAGAAGAAGTATAGATGAAAAGTGAATACTCCTACCCAATCGGTGAGCCTGGACAAAAATGGCAACAAGCAGAACGTCAAGCATGGTTCGCTCAAAGAACGGTTAAGCGTGAATATCAACAAGAAGTTGTACCAAAAATCCAAGCACTCGCAGACCGCTTCGACATCGAACAATACGGCGCACTAAGCTACGACGAAGCTCGCTTCCCGCTTTTTGCAGTCAAGAGTAAAAACTGGGATGAATCAAAACCAACGGTCCTTGTAACGGGTGGTGTCCACGGTTACGAAACCAGTGGTGTGCATGGCGCTATCAAATTCGCCGCGACTCAAGCAGAACAATACGCAGCGCACTTCAACATTGTAGTAGCACCTTGTGTAAGCCCTTGGGGTTACGAAGTGATCAACCGCTGGAATCCAAATGCTGTTGATCCAAACCGCTCTTTCTACGACGGTACGCCAGCAGAAGAATCAGCAAACCTACGAGCTTTAGTGGCCTCTTTGCCAGAAGTATTGGTTCACGTTGATCTGCATGAGACGACAGATTCTGATGAAACTGAATTCCGACCAGCACTCGCAGCGCGTGATGGTATTGAGTACATCGAAGGTATGATCCCAGACGGTTTCTACACAGTTGGTGATACTGAAAATCCACAACCAGAATTCCAAGCAGCGGTTATTGCTTCGGTCGAAAAAGTGACCCACATTGCACCAGCAGATGCAGACGGCAAGATCATTGGTTCTGAAGTTACACAACATGGCGTGATCAACTACCCTATGAAGAAGCTAGGCTTGTGTGGTGGTGTGACTGATTGTAAGTACGGCACAACCACTGAGGTTTACCCGGACAGCGACAAAGTGACAGACGAAGAGTGTAATGACGCTCAAGTTGCTGCGGTAGTCGGTGCTTTGGATTACGTAATTCAACATGAATTGAACGCGTAAGCTATTAGCTAAAGCTGCTCCCTAAAACTAAAAAGAGCCACAAGTGACGATTCACTTGTGGCTCTTTTTTGTCTTATCTGCTTGTCTTTGATTTCTTCTTGGGCATAAAAAAGCTCCCTTGCACACAGTACAAGAGAGCTTTGAAATAATACTTAATAAGGAGTAACTAGAGAACTATCTACTCCCCATACTTGATTACTTTATTTAGCGGTTTCGCTAACGTTTTCTTGTCCTTTATCTACTTCAGTCAGTAGACCTTTCAACAAGCTGAAACAACCAATCAGAAGAATGATCGTAAACGGCAATGCAGCAATGATCGTGATCGATTGCAGAGCTTGGATAGATTGAGTACCACCAATCCACAGCATCACCATTGCAATAGCACCTGAGATAACCGCCCAAACAACTTTCTGTTTAACAGGAACTTCAAGCTTACCACCCGCTGTCATGCCATCGATAACGATAGAGCCTGAGTCTAGCGTTGTAACGAAGAACACGATGATCAGCGCGACTGCGAGAACCGACAGAATACTACCGAACGAGTAAGCATCTAGCATGTAGAACAAGCTTAGAGATACGTCTGTAATGCCTTGGTCGAGACCAAGTTGCCCTACATGATTAATCACCTGCTCGATAGCCACGCCACCGAAGATAGCCATCCAAGCCGACGTTACCAATGTTGGGATAATCAGTACGCAAAGTAAAAACTCACGAACCGTACGACCTTTAGAAATACGCGCTACAAACATGCCGAAGAAAGGTGCATACGCAACCCACCATGCCCAGTAGAACACAGTCCAGCCATGCAGCCATGTTGTGTCTTCACGACCAGAGCTTTGGCTCAACGCTACGATGTTATTCGCATAACCCGTCACCGCCGTTGCCACAGAATCAAGCACGGTTGTGAAGTTCAGAATAGCGATAAGACCAAGGAATACGAACGCAATAACCATGTTCAAGTTACTTAGGAACTTAACACCACCGTCCATGCCGCGCATAACAGAGATGATCGCCAAGCCCATGATCAGAACGATAATAGATTGCTGAAGGAAGATGTTGTTTTCCAAGCCAAATACATGGCTGATACCACTTGCTGCTTGTGTACCACCTAAGCCTAATGAAGTCGCAAGGCCAAACAATGTAACCAGTACCGTCAGTACATCGATCACATCACCGGTTTTGCCCCATACTCGTTCACCCAGAATTGGGTAAAACACAGAACGCATAGATAGCGGCAAGCCTTTGTTATAAACAAAATACGCTAGACAAAGTGCCGTCATGCCATAGATAGCCCATGCATGAAAACCCCAGTGGAACAGTGTCGCGCCAAGAGCGAGTTCACGGCCTGCTTCTGTAAAAGGTTCTGCACCGAGTGGCGTTCCGAACCAGTTCGTGAAGAACGCGGTTGGCTCTGCAACACCCCAAAAAATAAGTCCTATACCCATACCCGCTGCGAATAGCATTGCTATCCAAGATGACATGGAGTAATCCGCCGTCGCGTCTTCGCCACCTAGACGAATTTTACCCAAAGGTGAAAACGCGAGAACAACGGCAAACGCTAGCATGATGTTAGCTCCCCACATAAAGAGGAAGTCAAACTTTGATAAAACAGCACCCTTGATAGAATCAATAGCAGCTTTAGCATCTGCAGGAGGAAGAGCAAGAAGAGTGATGATGAAGAGAAGAGATAAGCCTACTGAGGCTACGAAGACTGTGTTATGGACATCCATGCCCCATTTACTGACGTTGTCTTGACCAACTTGATAGTCAGTAGAATCAATACTGTATTTTTTTGATTTAAAACTCATAAATTATGATGTTCGCATATCCGAATTAACGAATATAAGGACGCTCTCCATATCCAATTACTACTTGATTGGCTCGCCGCACCACCTAAATAAAAAGGCGATAAAAATCACAATGATTGGTGACAAATGGACTTATTGGCTCAATCCCAAGGCGCGGATTATAGCACAGCTCAAAGCATTTTGACTGAGTTTTAGCTCAATAGTCACCCAAACCACCGTCAATAGTGATAGTTAAGCCAATAAAAACAGAATAAAATAAACAAATAAAAATGTTTAAATACAGCACTTTAAATAAAAATAACGCACTGTAAAATCTCATTCAAACTTTCTAAAGATAAAATCAACAACAGCCTAATTTATTTATAGCTCTAACAAAAAAGCCCCGCTATAGGGGCGGGGAAATTACCAAAGGTAAAAGAGAAATCAGTATTCAAATGTCAGTGCTACGTCTTGCTACGCTTCTCGCCACAGAGACTGCACATTTCAAAGGCAGTACATCAAATCGCGAAGCAAAAACCTAGGTTATAGTCTTCGCCATTTTTTGCCGTGAACTCTTTATCTTCACTTGAAGCGTTCGGTCGACCGCTTTCATCGCCTTTCACTAAGCTCACCCAGTGACGGATGCCAGAAGAACGGCTCGCCTCAGTTTGGCCAAACGTGGTGCATGTCTCTAACTGGATATCTTGAATATCAACCAATTCTAAGTAGCCAGTGCCTTTACGAGCACCGATTGTCACTTCAACATGTGTACCGCTTTCATCACGAAATAGGATTGCTGAAGGCTTAGACTTATCGCCGGTGAAAGCAACAAAGTGCTTCGCTCGTTTTAGGCCTGTATGTTCGCCATTTTTGAAGTAAACCTGAACATGTCGGTAGTCAATCTCATAGCTCACTGCGTCTTCGTGTGAACCAGCCTCAAGAGGAAATAGAGTATCAAGCAACTGTTTCGCCATTTTTTGTTTTTCGAGCTGCTTGTCTGCTTTCACCATTTCTACGGCAAAGACAGCTTCAGCAATAAATGTTGAATGGTTTCTGTGAAGTTCTGTTCTGTCTAGTGTCAGCATATTCATAGTCTTTCCCTCTTACGGCTTTGAATTTCATGTAGGTCAAAAATCCTGATTGACCCTTTTCAAAATTGTTCTTTACTGTGTTGCTTCCATGTATTTCATACTACTTGTATTTTCGAAACAATTTCACAACAAAAATTTCACAGTGTTAATTTTACTAAATTGCTTTTTTACACAAACCGGCATTTTGAGCCCCCAGCCCTTTATCTAACTGGGTTGAGGGCTCAGTAGAAACACTTTTACGTGTTGTTTGAATTTGTGTAATAACCAACACCAACCAGCTTATTGTCGATCACTCGATAGTAAGTGTGCTTGGTTTCCACTTTGCTCGACAGCGGGTTTAACCATTGATAGGTATAAACGCCTCGGCCATTTTCTTTCGCTAGGTTTAACATCTCAGTGAGAATTGGCTTATCGTCAGGGCTTAGGATTTCGTTGTGTGAACGCCCAACAAGCTCAGGGGATACACCGTGCGCGAGCAGCTTTCCAGAGCTCATATCCATCACGAACACATACAAGTCTCCCTCAACAAAGCTGCCTTCGGTATCATTGAACTCGGCGAGACTGTCCTGCTCTGATTCCACTATCGCGGCCATCGCTCTCGCCAATAATCGCTTAGCTTCTGTTGCACTAGAGCGTTCTGGGTAATACCCCACGGCAACAATCACATCACCCACACGTTCAAAGAAAGTGGTTTTAGGCTCGCCCATGCGGTCAGTCGGATTAGTCCAATGGTACTGAACTTCGCCAAACCCGTTGTGCACAGCCTTAGTGATCATTTCACGGAAAAAGGGATTACCGTAAACGTCTTGAGTATCCAAAACACTGTCGCCCACCAACACCATTGAAGAGCCTCCACTGGCAAGGAATTGGCCATCAATACCAAGAGCAAACACATAGAGCTCACCGTCTATATATTCGGCATCACTCATGAAGTCTTTGACACTCTCATCGCCATCCTTTTGTACATGGACAACCGCTTTAGCAAGCAGGGTTTTGGCTCTTCTTTCAGCATCGCTGACCACATGTGGCTCTGAAATATCGAGCACATTAACTGGCTCGTTTTCTTTTGCTGTTTCTGAATGTTCGGCACGTAGTCCAATGCCACTGATCACTGCAAATACGGCACAACCAATAAGGATAATTCTTGATATATTCATAGTAACTTCTCCTAATAGCCCACTAAGGACGGTAGCCAAAGCGTAATTTGCGGGAAGAAAGCGATAACGAAAACGCCAATGACGGATGCAAGCACGAAGGGATGGATCTTCGCGGTGATCTGTTCGACCGTGGCTCCGCCTATCCCCGAGGCGACAAAGATATTTTCACCGAGCGGCGGTGTAGCAAAACCTATCGATAACGTACATACCACCACAATACCTACGTGGGTTGGATCTGCGCCTAACATGTACATGATTGGCAGCAAGACCGGTACGATAATCATGATCGCGGCTAACGTTTCCATGAACATGCCAACGAAAAGCAGTAACACAATAGTCAGTGCCCACACCATGTACATGTTGTCAGTGAAACCTAGCAATGACTCCGCCACCACAACTGGAATTTTTTGTTCTATTAACAAGCGACCAAATACCGTAGCCGCGAATAGAATCAGCAACACACGTCCGGTGATCCATGTCGTTGTCGACAATGATTTAATCGTGCTTTTGAACGATAACTCTCGGTGAATAAACACCCCGACAAACAGTGAATAGAAGATAGCCACAACCGCCGACTCTGTTGGTGTGAACATGCCGCTGTAGATGCCTCCGAGAATCAAAAACGGAGCCAGTATCGACCAAATACCACGGCGCAAAGAGTGTCTTACTTCGCCAAATGACCAGTTTTCAGTCAGCCCTTTGTAACCTTCACGTTTAGCAATAAAGTAGTTAGTGACCACTAGCGTCGACGCCATAATGAAACCCGGCACAACCCCAGCAACAAACAGTTTTGGAATAGATAAAGAGGCAAACTGTCCGTGTTGAGCAATGGCCTCTGGCGGTGCCATTAATCCCATAGCGGAGATGCCGAAAATAACTAGCGGGATGGATGGCGGAATAATGATACCCAATCCCCCTGAAGCGGCAGTCACCGCAGAGGCGTAGCTCTTATCGTAATCTCGCTTAACCATTGCTGGTACCATCAACATACCAACCGCAGCGGTCGTGGCTGGGCCTGAACCCGATATAGCTCCAAAGAAAAGGCAGGCCATTACCGTTGCAGCGCCAAGGCCACCCGTCACGGGTCCGGCTAAGCTCTCTGCAATATCCACCAGACGTTTGGAGATACCCGCCGCCTCCATTAATGCGCCAGCAAGAACAAAGGCCGGCAGCGCCATTAACGGGAAGTTACCCACCGAAGTAAACGCGATTTGTACTAAAGCGATGGGATTTTTGTCGAGCAACATATAGGCCGCCATTGAAGCGCCGGCCAGTGATACTGTGATTGGTGCACCCAGAATTAACAGGGTTAAGAAGCCACCAAATAAAATTAGAGTTAAATAGGATTCCATTATTACATCTCTCTATTACGGCTATTCTCTGTGACGACTACTGTGATGACTTTTGTGCCGTCATTTTTCGCAGTTCTTTGACTTCTGGATCTTCGTTCTTAGCGCCTTTGAACAAACGCTCATAGTTGTTCCAGATAATTCGAATCATCATCAACGAAAACGCGATAGGCAAAATCATATAGAAGTACTTCATTGGGATGCCTGTCGTTTGAGATTTCCAGAACAGGTTCATTTTGTTGAACACGAAATCGTAACTGAGATAGACAAAGTAACCGTTGAACAGCAACCATAAGAAGTCAGCGATGGTTTCACAGACGGTCTGAACAATCGGAGGGAAGAACTTGAAGTGAAAACTGACTCGGTTATGCGCCGACATTTTGGCCGCCACAACGGCGCCTAGATAGGCAAACCAAACGAACATGTAAGTCGCAACTTCATCACCCCAAGGTATGGAGTAATCGAAAAGCTGACGAGTAAGGATTTGTGTGAACAGTAATAAGACAAAGCTTGCTAGCAACAGACAACAGGTATATTCCTCGATGTTGTTAAGATGCTTTTTTATAGTTTTAGCGACTGACATATAACCTCCAATGTTGATTTCCACATGACAACCAGTCGCTCGCGGTACTGAGCAGATCAGGTACTAAACAGATCAACGAGTAAAGCCATGTAAATGCCCTATCTCACTGTTCTATCGCTAGGTGATTAAGTAGCGGAGAACAGCAGATAGGGCGTATCTAATCGTTACTTTCTACCTAGTAACTCAAGAACGTCGTCTAGCTTGTCTTTGCCACCAATGCTTGAATAGAACTTAGGCCAAACTGATTTCGTTACCTTGCTAATCCACTCTTTCTCATTGTCTGCTGGGTCTGTGAATACCATGCCTTTTGCTTGTAGCTCTTCACGGATCTTGTTTTCAGTATTCTCTAGATAAGCAAAGCTGTGTTCTGTTGCTTCCTGACCCGCTTCAAGAATGATCTTTTGCATTTCAGGCGTCTGTTGTTGGAAGACCGTTTCACTGACGATTAACGGCTCAAGTGAGAAGATGTAACGCAGGTTTGTTACGTACTTTTGTACTTCATTGAACTTCATCGCATGAACAGTGATGTATGGGTTATCTTGACCATCAACCACACCTTGCTGCAGGCCAGTAAATGTTTCTGACCATGCCATTGGTGTTGGGTTTACGCCCCATGCTTGGTACGAAGCAATCATGATTTCGTTACGAGGAACACGAATCACTAGTCCTTTTAGATCCGCTGGTGAAGCCACTGATTTTTTAGAGTTAGTCAGAACCCTAAAACCAGAATAAGCCCAGCCAACGATACGAACGCCCGCATCACGAATCGTGTTATCAACAAGGTCTTGACCTACTTGGCCTTGAGTTAATAGCACCGCTTCTTCTGCACTTTGAATGACGTAAGGCATGGTCAATAGGCCAACCGTTGGAGAGAAAGGCGTCACGTTGTTGATCGCCAATACAGAGAAGTCGAGAAGGCCGATTGCCGCGTCGTTCACGGTATCTTGCTCATTGCCCAATTGACCATTCGGGAACAGGTCTATTTTGACTTTGCCGTCTGTTTTTTGCTCCATCAATTCAGAAAATGATGTCGCTAATTCCCATTGAGTACCACCAGCAGCATCGCCGATAGCCATTTTAAAATTTGCTGCTGCCGCGGTATGAGATAGCATCGCTGTTGCTACAATTGTGACGCCAGCAATAATTTTATTTTTAATCAATTTCATAGTCTTAACCTTTAATATCATACAGACGTCCTGCCTGTACTTTGCTCACAAGGTGACCTGGTACAACTTTCCTGGTCGTAGTTCTATTTCCCTATTTTGGAAACAATGTTCGAGTAGCTAAAGCACTTCATCCTTTAACGAATACCACTGATAGAGGAACTGTTGCCCTACTCTTCGAAATGGTGCAAACATCTCAGATTCCACCACTTCCCTCACGTTGGGGAACGGAAGTTTTGATTCAAATATTGGCAAGTCAAGCTTATGACCTTCACCTGCGATCCACTGGGCAAGGCGCTTGCCTGCTTGAGCGGAGTACATCACACCATTGCCTCCATACCCTAGCGCGTAGAATATGGACTGCTTTGGATTCGGCTGATAGATTCTTGGCATCATGTCATGGCTAACATCAACCCAACCCCACCATGAATAATCGATTTTGATCTGATCGAGAGAAGGGAATTTTCGGGTTAAATCCGCTCTCAACATATCTTCGTATTTCTTTTCAGGTGCATTCTTGCCACTGATGGCACTGCGTGTACCAATCTGCACTCGGTTATCCGGTAACAAACGGTAGTAATGACGCAGGATTCTGGTATCAGTAATCACCTGATTGGTTTTGAAGTTACACGCAGCAATTTCGTCTTGAGTTAACGGACGTGTCACCATCGAATTAGAAAGTACGGGTAATAGGCGATTCTTAAGCTCTGAATGCAAACCTTGGCTGGTATACCCACCGGTACAAACACCAACAGAGCGAGCTTTCACAACACCACCTGGCGTTTTCAGATAATGCACACCGTTACGTGTTTCCCAACCCATCACAGGGCTTGCTGGGTGAACTTTTACGCCGAGTGCTCTCGCCTTTCTTAGATAACCAAAAGCCAGTTTCCCTGCATGGATGCCAATACCTTCTGGCTCATGCATTGCGCCTGCCGCTTCTTGGTCACCAACGTAATCACGCTTTACGGTTTCCTCATCTAAAATCTGCGCATCGTAATCGAACGTGTCACGCAGCAACTTGGCTTCTTTTTCAAGTGTTGCCATCACTTTGGGACGATGGGCAACGTATAAGTGGCCACCCGGCTGCGGGTCACAATCAATGTCTTTGATCAGAGACTTAAAGGTGTTCATACCATCGACGCATTCGCGGTGCATTTTTAGCGCGGTTTCGAGTCCCCAGCGTTCAATCCACTGAGAGCGCTTCAAACGTCCTGACGCACACTGAGCCTGACCACCATTTCGGGTACTGCAACCCCAACTCATACGGTTAGCTTCAATCACAGTCGCTTTAATACCGTACATTTCAGCAAGGTGTATCGCGGTGCTTAAGCCTGTGTAGCCTGAACCGATTATCGCTACATCGACATCCATATCCGATGTAATTGGGCCATCATCTTCAGGTGGCGCGCCTGCGGTATCTACCCAATAAGTCGGGGCGTATTCCTTGCCGTGACCTGGGCTCTTGTCTTTAAGTGGATCGTATTTTGGGTCGTATCTTTCTTTTGCTTGGGTACTTTCTTGTGCTTGGGTGCTTGTCACCTTTGGCGGCACATCGGCTGCCGGTTGTTCCATTACTAAACTCATAATTCGACTCTCCTAGTCATAACACGTGGACTGATTTTGGTTTCGTGTCTAGCTCTTGGGAGTATTGCTGGGAGTCAAAAGAGGTCGTGTTTTACGGAAGGCATTTTTTACGCTGATTTTTCCATCTTTCAGGGTAAACACATCAACCATACGAGCTTCGATGACAGTGCCATCAGGGTTAGTCGCAGAGAACGTTGATTCGCTTACTGCGCGGTCACCACACACAAAGTGGACAGGGTCGCTCCAGGCTGCATCTGGAAAGTTCTGCCAAACCAATTCAAAGCTATTGCGAACGGCTTCGTACCCTTCGATAGTGTTTCCAAGTACGCCTTCTCCTGCCACGGTGTGGAAGACACAGTCTTCGGTCATAAACGACATTAGCGCTTCAATATCATGGTTATTCCATGCATCACTGAAAGACTGTAAAAAGGCGGTGTCGACTTGGTTTTCCAGCACGAATGTCGCTGCATTGGTTTGCATATTCATATTCCAGAATCCTTTATGTTTTCGTTATTGGTTTAAATTTCAGTAGCTTTGCGCCACTTTTTTATTAGAGTGTTTAAACTAGATCTGTGAAATTTAACAACTTGATAACAAGCTTCGCCACTCTAACTTCGAGTTACTTTATAAACAATCTTTAAGCTCACAGATTTCATCTTTTTATAAATTAATTAGTGTTCTAATTTTATTTACACAGTCACTCACTAGATTTATACGAGGTCTAAATAAAATAATTAGAAATATTAGACTTTAGTCGAAGTCAAAATCTTGATGGTACTTTCGGCCATACTGCTCAAGCTGACGATCATGGGTATTAACTTGTAATTCGATATTACCCTCACCTTTATTAATTTCTTGATTACCATCTACATGGGCTTCATTTTTCAAATCAGCCAGTTTCTCTTCAATATATTCTGTCGGTTCATTTAAAACATTCATGGAGGTTAATTCCTTTATCAGGTTTACTTTCGCTGATGGAAGAATATGAACGGACACTAGACCGTTTGAATATTCTTTCTCATCGTACAAAGGCTGAATGGCATCATTGCCACCTTCCTTAAATGGGTGAATGGAATACCACTTATCCTTTCGTTGCTCTTGTTGATCACAATCAGCCACATTGAATATCTGAGTTCTATTCAGGTCACATGGTGAGTTAAAAACACTAACCTTATGATAATCAATGGCTTTAATAATATTGATACAGTCTTTGCTTTGGCTATGACACACAGACCACAACGCATTGACCAGGTTATCTGTCCACTCAAGTAAACGGGTTGGAAACCCCTGTTTCTTGGCTAAACACATCAATAACCAATCGTTTATCTCGTGTGCACTCAACGAATGCCCGCCATAAACTCTCACGGTCGAAAGAAGCTCTTGTTCGACACGGCGAATATTCTTTCGATTTGAGCGACCTAAGCTTGGCATCAGGTTATTATTTTCATAATCACACACGTTATAAATCAAACCACGATGCCCATTACACTCTGTAATGAGTGAATCGATTATTTTATACAGCTCGTCGAGTGAGCTTATATAATGTTTATTTTTCACAACATGCATACTACGATTCACTTAATTTAAATTCGGTAAGATCCAAATATCAACAACCCTATCAATCGATGATAAAAATCAACCAATAATAACGATTGACCAATAGTCAACGAGTGTCGTTATTTTATTTTTTCTAAAATGATAATAAGTATATATCTTCATAAACAAGTATCAGTATTAGAACCATTCACTAAGTAGCTATGAGTTAATGGTCGATTAATAATAACGAGTAACAAAGTTTATATAGCAATAACCACTTATTTCCCTAATGAACATTTAATTAGTGTTCTAATGTTTAACTGGAAATTATTGAACTAAGCGTTTACGTTCTTCACCTAAGTCCTTTGCCAATACCCGTTGGTATTGCCCGACCACATTCTCGATAGCACTTTCTCTAAAACTCTCGAGATATCTGCGGCCGGACAAATTTCCTATGACTTACACGTAATCTTTGTATTTATCTAGGAAACGAACCGGTGTTGATAGTGCATCTCGGCGGAACGGGTCACCCAATTCCTGAGTACACATGATTTCAATGATGGTTGTTTTGCCTTCGTTCATCTGCATGTCGATGGCTTTTTGCAGGGTTGGACCTACATCTTCTAGCTTATCAACCGTTATACCTTCAGCACCCATTGCTCGTGCAATCTCTGCAAAGCTTTGGTTTTCAAGTTCACCAGCAACAAAGCGTCGGTTGTAGAAGTCGACTTGGTTCTTCTTCTCAGCACCCCATTGACGGTTGTGGAATACCACGGCTGTCACTGGAATGTTATGGCGAACACATGTCATGGTTTCCATCAAGCTCATGCCCCACGCACCATCGCCTGCATAAGAAATAGCTGGACGATGAGGTGCCGCTGCTTTCGCACCAATGATGGTCGGGAATGCGTAACCACAGTTACCGAAACTCATTGCAGCAAAGAAGCTACGTGGTTTTTCAAAGCGTAAGTAGCTGTTTGCCACTGAGTTGATGTTACCGATATCCGTCGAGACCATTACGTCTTCTGGCATCGCTTTTTCTAGCTCACGCAATACTTGGCGTGGATGTAAGTATTCGCCACCAGAGAACGGAGTCTCGTGTGAGTTTTCTTCAATCATATCTAAGCTGAAAGAGTCACGTTCGTGTGTCCACTCATCAAGCTCTTTTTCCCAAAGTGCTTTCTCTGTTGCGACTGTGTCTTGACGAGCGCCTTTGTTGTCATCACACAACAGTGCACGACCTTCCAATCTTTCAGATAGAGCAACCGCAGCTGCTTTCGCATCACCACAGATACCAACCGAAATCTTCTTAACCAGACCAAGCATCTTGTTGTCAGCATCAATCTGAATGATTTTCGCGTTCTTCGGCCAGTAGTCCATGCCATGTTGAGGCAAGGTACCAAATGGACCAAGACGTGTACCCAAAGCGATAACCACATCCGCTTGAGCCATCAATTTCATTGCTGCTTTCGAACCTTGGTAGCCTAAAGGACCACACCATAATGGGTGACTAGCAGGGAAAGAGTCATTGTGTAGGTAGCTGTTCACAACAGGAGCACCCAGTCTTTCTGCTAATGCCGCACACTCTTGAACTGCATCTGCCATGACCACGCCGCCACCAGAAATGATGACTGGGAATTTCGCTTCAGCAATCAGGTCTGCTGCTTCATTTAGAGATTTTTCACCACCTGGACCACGGTCTAAACGCGCGGGTTTAGGGATTTCAGTTTGAGTTTCACCGTAGAAGTAGTCACGAGGAATATTTAACTGAGTTGGACCCATTTCGCTCATCGCACGGTCGAAGCATCGGCCTGTGTATTCCGCCATACGATCTGGGTGCGTTACGTGACCTTGATACTTAGTAAACTCTTGGAACATTGGAAGCTGGTTACATTCTTGGAAACCACCTAAGCCCATTGTTTTAGTGCCTGTCTCTGGCGTCACAATTACGACCGGGCTATGTGCCCAGAACGCAGCTGCAATTGCTGTTACACAGTTACTGATACCCGGGCCATTTTGCCCGATGACTACACCGTGGCGACCCGATACACGGGAGTAACCATCTGCCATGTGGGCAGCGCCTTGCTCGTGTACTACTGGGACCAATCGAATGCCAGCAGGAGCAAAGATATCCATTGCGTCCATAAATGCCGACCCCATGATGCCGAACATATCGGTAACATCATTAGCAACCATAGTTTCAACGAACGCTTCTGATGGTGTCATTGTTACTGTGCCGGAAACAACCGTACGTTTTTCTTGCTCGCTCATTCTTCCATTCTCCTTGAGTTAACCAAAATTTCATTTTTCGGAATGAATTGTCTCTTTTTCGAATTCATTTTCACCTTAGTAGTAGAACTTTTGCGCGTCAACTTTTTATATTAAAATGGAACAATTCATTCTAATTAATAAAACTGGATCACATTATTGGTAGTTTTTCGTACAAAAAGTGCCGTTAACTTAACTGGAGCTGTTAATAATCGATGACATATCGCGATAGCAGCGACAAGTAATGAGCTATATAGAGGGAAATATGATGAAAGAGGCGGAATTGGTACCAACGCAGCCGGTAAGCGTGAGAGAACGCTTTGGCATCGACAGCAACCTAACGGTGATGGCATTTGAACATCCGGGTGAATATGTGCCGAAAGTCGACCCAAATTACTGTTTTGATCCTGAAGTGACGTTGGCTATATTGGCGGGGTTCACCTCCAATCGTCGCACATTGATACAAGGCACACACGGAACGGGCAAGTCGTCTCACATTGAGCAAATTGCCGCGAGATTGAATTGGCCGTGTTTGAGGATTAACCTAGACGGACACTTAAGTCGATTGGATTTCATAGGTAAAGACAGCATCGTCATTAAAGACGGAATGCAGGTGACTGAGTTTAAAGAAGGCATTCTTCCGCAAAGCATTCAACAACCCATCGCACTGGTATTAGATGAGTACGACGCTGGTCGCCCTGACGTGATGTTTGTGATTCAGCAGTTATTAGAGCAAGACGGAAAGTACACCTCTTTAGAGCAAAACCGAGTGATCACGCCTCACCCTTCTTTCCGCCTGTTTGCTACCTGCAACACGCTTGGCTTGGGTAACTTCTCAGGTTTGTATTCTGGCACTCAAGTGCTTAACCACAGTCAGTTAGATAGATGGAACATCATCGCCACGCTCAACTATTTAGATCCACAACATGAAACTAAGATCGTGTTATCCAAGCTTCCAGAGCTGAATAATGAGAGTGGTCGACAACTGGTCGAGAAAATGATCGCCACCGCAGGATTAACGCGTAACGGGTTTAGGGCTGGTGACCTTTCAACGGTGATGTCTCCGCGAACGGTGCTCACTTGGGCCGAAAACATCCAAATATTCGACGATGTAGCGACTGCATTTAGATTGTCATTCTTGAATCGATGTGAAGACGAAGAGAAAGAGCTGGTTAGCGAATACTATTTCCGTTGCTTTGGTGAAGATTTAGAAACGCCTACTCAAAACTATTCGCACTCGGAGTCGTAAACCATGGCCAATGTTTCTTCCCAGCAGAAAAAGATCCTCGATATTGGTGTGTCTGTCGCCAGAGCAATCAGTGGCGAACTCAATCTGAACTACCGGGGAGAACGTCTCTATAAAGGCAATAGCCCCTGTTATTATCAGTCTGCGCATACTAACGATCTCACCTTTGTTTCTCGCCACGAGCTAAAAAACAGCAAGCTATCGATGCAGGGCAAGATCGATTCATCGGCACTGCGATTATTGCTTTCAGACGCTGACCTCCACTATTCACTACGCCCTCAAAACGAAATAGAACGTCTGCTTTACGACTTCTGCGAACAGGTCCGAATTGAATCTCAAGTCCCGCCTTATCTAAAAGGCGTGACCACCAGCATCCAATTCAACTTTGCGTATTGGAGCAACCAATATCATCAAAATGGCTTTACCGAATCACTAATAGGCATGTTGCTGTTTACACTGATGCAAGTCATCTACACCCGCTTAACTGGCGTTCCGGTGTCTGAGCCTATCGCTGAGACCATTGAATCGACTCGCGCCGGTATCGTGCCTACTTTCGGGTACAGCGTGAAGCGCTTAAAGCAACATAGAACCGACCAACAACAGTTTGCTCACTGCGCCAATGAGCTTGCTGCCCTTGCACAAGAGCTCATCAACCAAGAGCAAGAGAGCGATAGCTCGGCTACGCCAACGGTTGAAGAAGACATAAAAATCCTTGCGCAGCTTGCCCTTATCGTTGATGGAGACATTCAAGATCAAGACGTCGATACTGACATCACAGGCAGTAGTAAGGTGTTCGAGCTTTCGGGCGCGAATTATCAGGTCTTTAATTCAGAATTTGATCAAGTCATCGCCGCAGATAAACTCGTCAGGCGCGCCCTATTACTCGAACTGAGGCAGAAACTCACCGATGACATCATGGCGAGACAAGTAAACACTCGCCGTTTAGCCGCTATGCTCACCAGCTTTGTCGCCACGCCACAAAGGAACCGACGTCAGGACCATTTAGAAGAAGGCATTGTTAACGCCACCACCATCACCAAGCTCATCACGTCGCCATTGGATCGCACTGTCTTTTATCAACCTGACATCGGCGCATCTCATCAATGTGCCATCACGTTTTTGATGGATTGTTCAGGTTCAATGCAAAAGCACAGTCACAAGCTAAGTTTGTTGATGGATACTATTCTCAAATCCGTTGGATTGGCTGATATCCCATTTGAAATCATTGGCTTCACTACCAACAACTGGAACGGTGGCAAGGTCTATCGACAGTGGCTTAAACAAGGCCAACCAAAGCACCCAGGGCGCTTGAACGAAGTTCGGCACATCGTGTTTAAGGATTTTGATACGCATTGGAGACGATCTCGCCTTGGCATTGCGAGTCTTCGTAAAGCAGACGTCTTTAAAGAAGGGATTGATGGCGAAGCGGTGCAGTTCGCTAGCCAGCGGTTGCAACAGCACACTGCTCAACGAAAGGTTTTGATCGTGTTCTCAGACGGCTGCCCAATGGATACCGCCACCAGCACCGCCAACGATCAGTTCTATTTGGATAACCACCTAAAACAAGTCATTGAACGTGAGTCGACCAAAAACGGAATTGAGATTCATGGCGTGGGGATGGGAGTGGATTTGAGCCCATATTACCGCAACAACATTACCTTGGACGTACAAGAGAGCTGCTTGTTCGGGCTATGTAGGAACATCTTTGAGATGCTAAAGCGCTGACGTGTCAGTGAGGAGGGTGTCATCAAGCATTAAACGAGAATCAAGCCCTCCTCCTTCAAAGATAATTTTGATAAAGAAAACGTTCTAAGTCAAAAACAACGACCATACAGAGACCGCCATCAAGTACCCACCAATCAACATCAACACAATAAACACTAACTTTCTGAGTTGATCATTAGACAACGGCGGTGGGAAACGTCGAGCAAACATCGTGACAAGCGCCACCAAGGGGACAGCAATAGCAGATAACCACAGTATGCTCTGTTCCATGTCGCCTGCAGCGTAGACGTTGACAGTACGCGACATCGACGTACAAGCGAAAACCATCAGCAGTGTGCTTCGCACCAGATCGAGCGTAAAAGGCTGCCGATAAAGATGATAAACAATCGGTGGACCTGCCATCCCAAACAACCCACCCGCTAAGCCAGAGCTAAAGCCTGAGACAAGGAAAGTTACCGTTGCCGAACGGTTCTTTCTGGTTTTAGGTTTGAACATAAAACTCAAACCTGCGAATAGCACCATCGCACCCAATAGTCCTCGGAGAATATGCGTTGCCGAATCGCTTAACTCGTCCAGCAAGTACACCCCCATCGAAACGCCGGGAATAATACCGATGACCAACACCACAAGAATCTTGAGTTCCCCAAGCAGTGGCTTACCCATCAATGCGACCAAGCAATTGAACAAGGTCACAATACTGACCACAGCGGCTATAACGGGTAAGGAAACCAGATTAAGGCTAACCGTTAAACCAATCACGATGATACCGAGGCCAAATCCGGTGACAGTTTGAAAATAGGTACCCACCGCGATGGTGGCAAGAATAGCGAGTAAAACAGGTAACTCCATCAGCAGTCCTAGTTAGGTTGTTTTTGGGGGTTGATTTAAATGTGAGTATCAGCTTCAGGAGCTAGATTTTAGTATCTAAAATCAAATGTCGATTCATCTCTTTTTTCAGAATCAGCCGCCGCGTCAGTCTTTGAATTTGCTGTTTTTCCTTGCTGCGCTTGTACCGCGGTCACCGCGATCACATTAAAGATGTCTTGTGCGTTACACCCTCTTGATAAGTCATTCGCAGGTTGATTCAACCCTTGTAACAGTGGACCAATCGCAACTGCCCCTCCTAATCTTTCCGCAAGCTTATAACCAATATTACCGGCTTCTAAATTGGGAAATATCAACACGTTCGATTGACCTTTCACCTCTGAATCTGGCAGCTTCTTCGCGGCAATCTCAGTCACAATCGCGGCATCGAGTTGAACATCCTGATCGACGGCGATTCCGGGACAACGCTGTTTCACGAGTTGAGCCGCGGTACGAACCTTATCGACCGATTCGTGCTTGGCACTGCCGTTGGTCGAAAACGACAGCATTGCGACTTTAGGTTCTTCCATCAGTAGCGTTTGAGCGCTGTTTGATGCGGCCACTGCAATCGATGCTAGCTCGGTTTCATTGGGGTTAATCACCAAACCACAGTCACTGAAAATCATGCCGCCTTTAAGATTATGGAAAGGCTCACACAACATCATCAGAAAGAAACTGGACACCAATTCACTGTCTGGCGCGGGGCCGATAATCTGAAGCGCAGCTCGCACCACATCAGACGTGGTATAAACCGCACCATTAACTGTGCCATCCACCAGCCCCTCTCTGACCATCAAATTGGCAAAAACGAGCGGGTCTAGAACCAGCTCTAGCGCATCATCGTAAGTCATACCTTTCGCTTTTCTTAATGTATACAACCGCTCAGCGAGCACTTCTTTGAGTGATGACGCCTGTGGGGAAACAATATGAATGCCCACAAGATCAATGTGATGCAATTCTGCAGCAGCGATGATCGCTGGTTCATCCCCGACTAGGGTGATGTAAGCGAGCTGTTTGTCTATCGCCATTCTTGCGGCTGCTAGTACTCGCGGGTCCTCAGCTTCACTCAAAACCACTCGCTTACGATCTAAGTGAGCCTTGTCAATAATCCGTTCAATCGCCTTCATCTTAAATTCCATTTATTGAGATTAATTGTTCCATAATTTATATTTATATTATTGGAATAATAAAAAAGGTCAAATTTTATTCAGATAATTGAAGAATAATGATTTGGTATGTACACTCTTAAGCATAGACATATCGCAAGGATGGATCATTATATGCAAACAGAAACACCACCAGTTCAAGGGGATACACCGACTCTCCGACTTTTTGCACTATTAGAGGTGATAGCGCAAAAAGACGAGTTTATTTCTCTTCAAGGATTAGTCGAAGAAACTGGACTGCCAAAACCTACGCTGCACCGAATGCTTCAGCAGTTAGAAGCGGCAGGCATTATTCAAAGAGACGGCGATGAGAAGCACTACAGCTCAGGTATTCGACTCAGAAAGCTTGCCGAAAACCTATTGTTGAATAGCACCATGCACAGTGCCCGACGCACTATTCTTGAAAACCTGAGAGCAGAAGTTGGTGAAAGCTGTAACCTAACGGCGCTATCAAGTGGTGAAATCATCTATCTTGATCGCGCAGAAACTGAAGCACCCCTTCGTTTTCATCTACACCCAGGTTCTCGCGTCCCAGTGCATTGCTCAGCAAGCGGAAAACTGTTTTTGGCGCACATGTCTAAGTCACAGCGCAGACGATTAATTGAAAATGTGCCACTGACTCAATACACAGTGAACACCATTACCGACTATTCGATGTTAGAGAAAGACATCGAAGAAGCGAAAATCCAAGGCTTTGCGATTGATGACGAAGAGTTTTTGCCCGGCTTAGTCTGTATCGCGGTACTGATTCCGTCATCTACGGGTCAATCAAACCTCGGCCTAGCGATACAAGCGCCTGTAATTCGAGTCAAGCCTGATGAAGCGATCAAGTACCTACCCGCTCTTCAGAAAGCCGCGAAAGCGCTAGCGAAAATAGAGTCTGATAATTGGAGTCAACAATAGGTCATTTTCTTAGACCGCTTCGAGTGGCTATCGCTTCGCAAGCAACAACTTAAGCACGAATGAACTAACGAACTAACGACCACAATCTTCGACCAATCAACGGTTGGTCGAAGTCATTTGAACACTCGCCAACCCGCATATAAGCAACACGTCTAAAGTAATCACAACAAAGGAATCACGATGCTAAACATTAAGAACCAGCACTTACTCTCTTTTATGGTGACAGAAGCGAACAACGCAGTTGCAGTCACAAACCCAGCGACAGGTGAACTCGTCGGACACGCACCTATTTCATCACAAGCAGAGTTAGCAAACGCGATTGAACGTGCTCATGTTGCACAGAAAGAGTGGGCCAAGGTTCCAGCTAAATCTCGTGCTGCATCACTGCACCGTTGGCACCAACTGATCATTGAAAACAAAGAAGATCTGGCTCGAATCATGACGATTGAGCAGGGTAAACCGTTAGCAGAAGCGACAGGCGAAGTCGTGTATGGCGCGAGCTTTATTGAGTGGTTTGCAGAAGAAGCCAAGCGTACTTATGGTGATTCTATTCCTAGCACAGTCGCTGGCAAACGCTTGGTGACCATCAAGCAGCCTATTGGAGTCGCGTGTGCAATTACGCCATGGAACTTCCCTATTGCAATGATCACTCGTAAAGCAGCACCTGCCCTAGCCGCTGGTTGTAGCTTCGTCGTAAAACCTTCAGATGAAACACCGCTTTCTGCGTTTGCTGTGGTTGAACTGGCTTATCAAGCGGGCATCCCTAAAGATCTACTTCAAGTCGTTCTTGGTGAAAGCCCTGAGCAAGTTGGCAACCTATTCACTTCTCATCCACTGATCAAAAAAATCTCTTTCACAGGCTCGACTCGAGTGGGCAGTATCTTGATGGCTCAAGCGGCAAAAGGCATCAAACGCACTTCTATGGAGCTCGGTGGCAACGCACCTTTTATTGTGTTTGACGATGCCGACATCGATGCGGCCGTTCAAGGCGCAATGGCGTCGAAATTCCGTAATGCGGGACAAACATGTGTCTGTGCAAACCGTTTCTATGTTCACAGTAAAGTGTACGATGAGTTCGTGGCTAAATTCGATCAAGCGGTTCAGCAGCTTAAGATTGGTAACGGCTTAGATGAAGGTGTCACCATTGGTCCTGTTGTCAGTCAGAATGCGAAGAACAACATCCAAGCATTAATAGACAGAGCAGTAGAACAAGGCGCGACACCTGTGACGCAAACTCAAGAGCTTGATGGGCTTTTCCTTCAGCCTGTCATTCTGAAAAATGTGAAACACAGCATGGACATTGTTCAGCAAGAGATCTTTGGTCCTGTCGCTCCTGTGATGCAATTCGAGACAGACGAAGAGCTTATTGAGATGGCAAACGACACCATTTATGGATTAGCGTCGTACTTCTACAGTCAGAACATTCATCGAGTATGGAACATCGCAGAGGCACTTGAGTACGGTATGGTCGGTATTAATGATGGCCTCATCTCAACCGAGGTCGCGCCCTTCGGCGGTGTTAAGCAATCAGGTATTGGCCGTGAAGGCGCAAAAGAAGGCATCGATGAGTACATGGATATTAAGTATCTGTGTTTTGGTAGTAACTAGGTATTAGAAGTAGTTAAATTTCGCATTCACTCGTTTTAATGGTAACGAGCACTAAAATAAGAGTCGTATTAGACTCTTATTGCTCCAGAAAGTAGAAAAGGCTATTTACTCATCAGTAAACAGCCTTTCGATAACAAATAGTACGCCGCTAGAAGTTAGCGTTTCTGCTTGAACGTTACTTGGTATTCGCCAATGCCTTCGTAGTGGAAGGTCGTTGGCTTATCGAATCCCATTTCTACGATACCGCAGTAAGAGCCCGTGATAATGGCTTCACCCGCTTGGAAATCAACACCACGACGAGTCATGTAGTTAATCAGCCAGTAGATTGGGCTTGGCGGTAATGTATTTGGGTGCTTACCATCGAATGCTTGAACTTGTTCGCCTTGGGTCACTTCAATGTTGATCTCAGCAGAAGTGAACGCTTTTTCGCGGTCAATCTCAGGGCCAATGAACAGACCTTGGTTCACTAGGCCATCAGCAAGCTTTTCATAGAACTCAGCGCCGCTGTCATCCGCAAAACGAGATTGCATTAACTCAAGTGCCATATGGCAAGAGCCAATCGCTTCGTTGATTTGCTCTTCGCTGTAACCTTCTTGGCTTGCAGGCAAGCTCTTAGCAAGAGTAAATGCAATTTCAGGCTCAACACGTACTACGTCGTTGTCAGCAAACAGTTCGCAAACCTCGCCTTGTTGAACACTACCCGAAAAGATAGGCGCAACAATGAACTTGTCTTCAGCTAAAGGAAGCAAACACTTCCAACCACCGACTTTATCGCTTTTCAAATCGATCATTGATGATTGGATCTTTAGCGCATCTTCCAAGTTATTCGGACGGTACTGTTCGTCCAATCTTGGTGCTTTGGTGCCTGCAACGCGACGACTCAACAGTTCTTCAGCTGCTTGCTTAAATACATTTGTCATATAATACCACCTTTAGTTTTATGACCAGTATAATATCGGATTTCTTAAAGCTTGAATAGACAATTAAACAACGGTGCAACACCGAAAATTTAGTCCTCAATTTTCGCATATTCTAGACGCAAACAACTGAAACTATTTTGATTTAAATGTAAATAAAGCCAGTAAGTTGGTTACTGGCTTTTCGATGTATTACTGATGATTAGGCTTTACTGCCCTTTCAATGTCTTCTTCAGATTCTGCATGAAGTTTCTGAAGTGAGGCATGAAATCAACAAACAGAGGGTGCTTTCTATCTTGCATCATCATTGGGCCAAGTAAGCGGATGCTCACCCCGAGTCGCGCTGCAGATTGCTCGTCTAAGCCGCTGTCTTGTTTGATCTTCTCAACAATCGCGAACATGTTTTCTCTGTCTTCAATTTCAAACTGCATGGTTTGAAGTTCACGGTCTTCTTTAACGCTCACTTCTTCAATAGTGATGCGGTAGTTATTGTGTTTACCTGTAAATGCTTTCATGTGGATCTCCTACAATGCTGTGAAATGTTTTGGCTAGCTCTTCATGAGTCGTTCAAGCTTAGGTTTAACCGTCATCGACATTACGACCATGATCGTAAGGCCAACAGGAAGCGCGGCAATAAATCCATTAAACCATCCACTGGTAAACGCCGATGTATCCGAAAATCCAATATTATTTGCAGCTGTTACAAATGCCATGATGGACTCCATGATAAAAGCCATGATCAGTCCCACGATCAGGTTGCGTACTTTCTCGCCATAAGTTGTGAACACTCTAGCAACGGCTTTGGTGACTAAAGCCATCATCACCGCGCCCATTGGCATCATGATCACGACAACAAGGGCTAATGAAGAAAGCCAGTTGCCAATAAATGCCTCACCGAATCCGACATTCATGTAAGTCATCACGGCCGTTAAACTGCCGCCAATCGTTAGCATTAAGCTCATCATGACCAAAATTTTGTATAAAACCGGTGTGCCTTTTTGCTCAGGAAGAGTTAGCGTTAGAGTTGCTTGAATCGTCATATCTATTTCCTGTCTTGAATTTACGAACAATTAAGTTGATAATGTCAACTATAAATACAGTAGTTGACAATGTCAGCTACATTTCTAAGGATCGTTTATGTCTGATAACACATCGCTAGAGTCTATCTTTCGTTTAGTGCACTCTTTGAAACGTCAAATGAGCGAACAGATTGAGAGCTTAGACTCAGAGATCGCACCTATGAACATTCGTGTCATGAAGATCATTACCAAGAAGTCTCCATGTACCGCTATCGATATCGCACACTTCCTAGATCGTGATAAAGCACAGGTCACTCGGCTCATTAATGCCTTGATCAATCAGGAACTTGTGAAGAAGTCTCCGAACCCGGAAGACAAGCGCAGCCAGTTATTGGTTCTGACTGATAAGGGTCAAGAGATCATGAGTAAGGTCTCGGATATCGATCGAGACATGCTGAAGAGAATGACCAAAGGCATGGCCGAAGACGAGTTAGAACAATTCAGAAAAATTGCGAAGAAAATGGCGCAGAACTTAGAAAGCTGATCTTCAAAACGAAACGAAAAAACGCCACCGAATCGAATGATCGGTGGCGTTTTTTGTATCAACTGGCTTTATATAGATTAGCAGTATGACTACTTCTAACTTAGATGAGAGTGTTAATTAGATGTCCGTTCTAATTATTCGATGCCAGTTTCCACCATGCCTGAACAGGTACGGGCTCTGAGATCACCAAACGTTCACCCATCACAGGGCTTACCATTTGCACATCTCGCTCTTTGCTAATCGCCAGAGCTTGTTCCATTGGATCTTGCCAATCGTGCATAGAAAGGTCGAAGGTACTGTTGTGGATTGGCATCATCACCTTACCTTGCAGGTCAATGTGGGCCTGAACGCTCTGCTCTGGGAACATATGAATATCCGCCCAAAGAGAGTTATACGCGCCCGTTTCAACCATGGTTAAATCAAACGGCCCGAAGCGGTCGCCAATCTCTTTAAAGCCGCTGAAGTAACCGGAGTCACCGCTAAAGAAGACTTTTTTGTCGGAAGCGTTAATAACCCAGCTACCCCACAGTGTTTGGTCACGATCAAGTAAGCCACGCCCAGAGAAATGCTGTGTCGGCGTCAAAGTGAACTCAATATCTGAGGCCGTTGCCGATTCCCACCAATTCAATTCGATGATCTTCTCTTTATCCACTCCCCATTTTTCCAATAGTGCGCCCACTCTTAATGGCACTAAGAACGTCCCCACTTTGTCAGCGAGCACCTTAACGGCACCTTTGTCTAAATGGTCGTAGTGATCGTGGCTGATCACCACCACATCAATATCGGGTAGGTCTTGCAGTGTGATTGGTGTCGGATGAAAACGCTTTGGTCCCATCCATTGCACCGGTGATGCACGATCACTGAACACAGGGTCAGTCATCACTAACTTGCCATCCAGCTTCATCATCACGCTTGAGTGACCCAAGCGGTAAGCAACGTCGTCTTGTTCTTCGATCAATTGCTCAGCTGTCATTGGAATCAAAGGCAATGCAGCGCGCGGCACGGGCTCGTTTCTTTCCACAGTCACGTATGCTTTCAAGATTGAAAAAATATCAGACATACCCGATTTGTATTCCAGCTCACTGTTTACAAACTTCTTTGGAAGCTTATCTAGATTGTCGTTTGATTGTGAACCTGTGCTTACGATAGCGACCACGGCAAGTACTCCTAAAATCGGTAATAGATATTTTTTCATTGGTATCTCTTTAATCATTGGGTCTATCCCAACGCAAAAACTACACTGACTAGTGTACATATCAAAATCAAAAAGTAAACCAATGAGTGTAATTTTTCATTTATCTAGACGTGAGCGTGCCAAAGTCGATTTTGGAAAAACCGACTTTGAAAACGAGCTAACTTAGTTATTTAGTTAGTAAGAAAGGTTAATCAGCAGACCATACATTCTTGAAGTCTGGCCAGCCCCAGTTTGTGATGGCGACGTTTTTCAAAATGCCTTGGAAACGAACTGTTTGTAGGTGATGGAACATAGGCACTAGCCAATAATCAGAAATCAACGTGGATGCAACGGGCTCCAACTCTGCCAAGTAATTAGGCAGTTCAACGGATGCTTTATGAAGATCTAAACGCTGCTTGAGCCAATCACTGTTCACCTCTCCCAAAGCAGAGTGCAAAACAGGATCATTCATCATCCACGAAAACAGCGAAGACGGGGCATTGTCATCGAGGTTGAGGTTACACAACACCAGATCCTCCTTTAACTCGCCACTCTGAGAGAGCTGCGCCAACTCTCGAAAACTGTAGGTGTTCACCTCAACTTCCACACCATATCTTTTGAGTATGTCGGATACGCAAATCGCACATCGATACAACGCATAATAGTCGTAAACTGCAATACTCATCTTTTTCGGCAATTGAGCTTCTTTCGAAGGCGTTCGATACAATTTATGCCAACTTGGCAGTATATTTTGAGCTAAAGAGACACTGAACAAACCCTTGTTTTTTTCCAGCTGAGATAAAATAGCTTGTGGGTTGGTCAGTTCTGAAAGGTATTTTCGCTGCTCATTATTAAGCGGAGTTGCCGCTGAATTCTGATTGAACAGGATAAACAAGCACCCATCTTCGACTCGGCTACGAAGGCCGTCTGTGTCTGCTGAAACAAGCTCCGTATCGCTTTTCCCTAGCTGATGGAAACAAGAAGAATCTTCATAAGACGAGACTTGCATTTGGCTGTCATCGAATCGAGCACTGCCTGTCATCGATTCTTCAAACTGCCAGATGGTCACCTCATCGGTTAAAGACCGACAACCATAATAGAGCTCAAATGCCGCGAGCTTGATCCGTTCATTATTGGTCTCAACCACTTTAAATGGACCGGTACCAATAACTGCATGTGACACCGAGTTTAATGGCGATGGCTCACGAGTTACTTGCGCTGCGGGTTGAATCGAATACTTAACGCCAGCAAGTAAACCAGCAAAACCAGTATCTGCTTTGGTGAGTTGAAAGCTGACCCTCAATGGCTGCTCACTGTAAACCGAAGCAACATGGGCTAGCTCTGTCTGATAAAAAGGTAAGGTTTGCAAGGCTGAAAACAACGAAACGAGTTGCTTGGCGTCGACGGGTTGCCCATCGTGAAAGGTTAGGCCGGGGCGCAAATAGAAAGTCCAAACCAACTTTTCAGCATCATATTCCCAATGGTGCGCCAGTTCAGGCTTCAACTCGCCCTTACCATTACAAGTGACTAAGCAACTGAACACCTGCCTGATCAAAAAGCGTTCGCTACTGCGGTGAATATGATGTGGGAACAGGTCTTCAAACTTACGCTTATAGGTCAATTGAACGTGAAGCAATCCTTCACGCATCGTCGCGCCAGAGGTTTCTTGAAGGAGAGAACCAAATACAGCGCGGTCATTGTCTAAAAGTGAGAGCGCTTTTTCGTACTTACCCTGCTCTATCAGTTTACCGGCAACGTGTTGAGTCAGCTGTTGATTACTAAAGCGCAAAGTCAAATTTGAACGTTGATTCCTACCGACTTTTGGCTCCCAAATTACCCATTCAGCCTGATGCATCTTGCCTAACAAAGTTCGTGCATGGCGTAAACTGGTGAACAGCTTGTCTGCGACCTCGGTTAAGGTCACCGAGTGTGAAAGATTAGGCTCAAACGAATCCAGCCTTGTGTAGTAACGCATCATGTTTAGATCAGACAAATAATGAACCTTTTTAGAAACAACCCTTCCTGATTAAGCCCATTATAAAACACATCAGTCAAAAAGTAGCGATAAAAGACAAAAACAGGAACAACTTAGTAAAAACCCATCTGTTTATTACTTCCTATTAAGTAACCATAATTAATGGGTCAACAAGGAACTTTGAGCTCCCACCAAAGCCTAATACAAGAGAAGTAATCATCATGAGAAAATACTATCTTAATAAGCTAAAAAGCACCTGTAGCAAGCTCGAAAGAGAAGCACTACGAACACTTATAGAGCTATGTAACTGGCGTTATTAGTACACTTTTAAGCACCGAGTTAACGCGAGTTGAGTACAACCTAATAGGCTCCTACCCCCAATATGAGTTAGGTCTCAACTCGCTTTTCCATTCCAAACTCCCTCTCAACCTAGTTGTACCAATCGCTCACACATTCGATAAATTTCCGTTGTCGACTCGACAAATTTAATTCGTTTTCTTAGTTAAACGAAAAGCCTTAAGGTTCGCCCCGAAGCAAGCAAAGAGCCTCAGAAAAACTGAAAGCTCAGCTAACAACTCATTTATTTGCAGTTACCAATCAGGTATTAACTAAGGAAACGCCATGCGTATCGCAATTCTTTCTCGCAACGAAAACCTATACTCTACTTCTCGCTTAAAAGCGGCTGGAGAAGCTCGTGGTCACCAGGTCGATGTTATCGACACGCTGCACTGTGATATAGATATCGCGAGTAACAATCCGAAGATTCGCTACATGGGTGAAGAGCTACCTCAATACGATGCTGTTATTCCACGTATTGGCGCTTCCATTACCTTTTACGGCACTGCGGTTGTTCGCCAATTCGAAATGATGGGCACTTTTTGTATCAATGAGTCAGTAGCAATCAGTCGTTCTCGCGACAAACTGCGCTCACTACAGCTGTTGTCTCGTAAAGGTATTGGCTTACCAAAAACTGGTTTCGCTAGCCGCCCAGACAAGATTCAAGACTTGATCAAAAACGTAGGTGGCGCGCCACTGGTTATCAAGCTTCTTGAAGGTACTCAAGGTATCGGCGTGGTTCTAGCAGAAACAAACAAAGCAGCTGAAAGCGTTATCGAAGCATTCATGGGCCTAAAAGCGAACATCTTGGTTCAAGAGTTCATTGAAGAAGCTAATGGCGCAGACATTCGTTGTTTTGTTGTGGGTAACAAGGTTATTGCAGCAATGAAACGCCAAGCTGGTGAGGGTGAATTCCGCTCTAACCTGCACCGTGGCGGTACAGCTCAATTGGTTAAACTAACCAAAGAAGAGCGCGCTACAGCGATCAATGCAGCTAAAATCATGGGGTTAAACCTATGTGGTGTCGATATTCTACAATCTAAGAATGGCCCTGTTGTAATGGAAGTGAACTCTTCTCCAGGCCTAGAAGGTATCGAGAAAGCGACAGGTAAAGATGTAGCAGACATGATTTTCGGATTTATCGAGAAAAATGCAAAACCAAACGCTAACCGTACTCGTGGCAAAGGCTGATTAAACGCCGTTTACTCATGATTGGAAAAAACATGAACAATAAAATGATCATAGGGAATACAGAAGCACTTTGCTTACCAGAGTTAGGGATAACTGGACTACATACGCGTGTTGATACAGGGGCTCAAACCTCTTCTCTACACGTAGACAATCTACTATGTGTAAAAACAGATGGTGAAAACTTCGTTGAGTTCGATCTTCACCCAGACGTTTACCACCTAGAAGAGACAGTGCGCTGCAAGGCGAAGCTGAAAACGAGTAAAAGAATCAAATCATCGAACGGCGAAGTTGAACACCGTTGTGTGATTGAAACCATGCTAAAAATTGGTGGTCAGGAATGGCCTATCGATATCACGCTAAGTAACCGTCAAGATATGACTTATATGATGCTGCTTGGTCGTCAAGGCATGAGTGACAAAGTGATTGTTGACCCTGCGGGCGAATTTCTAATTTCTCACTAATTGAACTGCTCCACAGCTCAAATAGTGAGTCAACAACACGTATTAATTAAGGCCAGTCTTTGAGACTGGCCTTAATTATTTATGGCGATTTTTTTTATCTTTAAACCCAAACCGCCAAACAGATTTTAGCAAACCTTTGAGTTTGATTTTGGTCACTCGCCAATGTGTCACTGGCCTTCTTGGCGCACTCATCAGCAGATGTTCAAACGCTTGCTCACTCAAGTTCACTTGTCCCCCATGCGCCACCAGCAAAGTGTCGAGCTGCATTTCATAGATACGAGATACCGACTCTCGATACTTATTGGGATGAAAAATTGGGAAAGGCGGAATCAGCTTCTTTTTGACCTCGACCATCAAGTCCGCCACATAAGCAACGCTGTGTGATGGGCAATAGACAGAGAGATCTCTATCGGTATGGCCCGGAGTTTCCAGAACCAACCAATCATCAAAGCCAGGAATGCTATCACCATCCGACAGCTTGTAGTCCGGCTTCAGCCTTCTTGAATACCATAGGTTTGCTTTGGGCTTGCCCAATCGGTTCGCCATCCACCGTGCTAATGCCAAATCGGTCAAATGCATCAATATGCCATCGATGCCGTGGTACCAATCCTTATCTCGATTTGCTGCAACCAAATTACAATTCGTGAGCTTTCTGAGTTTGTGTGCTGCTCCTGCGTGATCTGGATGCATGTGCGTCACAACCACTGTGTGTAGGTCGCTAAATTCACGGCCAAGATCATCTTCAATGAAAACTTTAAGGTGGGGAATATCCGCTCGGCACGCACCATCAAGTAACAACAACCTGTCAGGGTACTCTACGAGATACATGTCTTGGATATAGCCTTTAATGGTATGCAGCTGCAAAACCGCTCCTTGTGATAAAACAACTGGTCAGACCTATACAATAACAAATCCAACTTCAATTGTGATCATTTTGTTAACAACAATCTAAAACCGGATAGAGAACTCGAATCAAGATTTCTATTGGTATTCACTAAATTACTCAAATCCAACGTTACTCAAAACCAATGTTACTCAAATCCAATTCAACTCAGAAGAATGGGAACAGATTCCAAAGATGAGCATCAATTTCATCCGATAATTTTCAGCATTATCGAATGCCCGCATTGCCGTAAACCTTGCTCTATAGGCCTTGCGATTCAAGCTGCCAACACCATTTATCGTAACGACAAAACATGTGATTTGTTGACCTAAGTTATTCGGACTATATATGCGCCTCTAATTTATTGTCTGAGTACTATACATGAACCAATTGATCGATGCTCTTTCTACCCAAGGTTACTTTGTTTGGGATGACTTCTTAACTCACGAAGAAGTGGTGGCATTGAGGGATTGCATTCCAGAGAACTGGAAAAAGGCTAGGATCGGCCGTAACGATGACGTAGCACGAGAAGCAACGATTCGTAGTGACAAAATTCAGTGGGTACGCCGTGATATGGGCGGACCAGCATCTCTGTTCCTAGACAAAATGGAACAAATTCGTTTAGCGGCAAACCAAGCGTTCTTTTTAGGTCTGTTCGAATACGAAGCGCACTTTGCAAAATATGAAAAAGATGATTTTTACCAGAAGCACTTAGACTGCTTCAAAGGCAACGAAAACCGCCGCCTGACCACAGTATTCTACATGAATGACGAATGGTCTGAGGAAGACGCAGGGGAGCTCGTGGTTTACGATTTAAAAGACAATCACATCGCGACCATTCCACCAAAGGGTGGTCGACTGTTGGTATTCTTGTCTGAACAGTTCCCACACGAGGTACTGCCAACCAACACAGAGCGATTCAGTATCGCTGGTTGGTTCCGTATTAACGGTGTGAAAGACAACCAATTGGACATCGCACACTAAGACTGTATCCACATCGAACCTTCTTCTAAGCCTCTCCATCGAGAGGCTTTTTTATTGAACAACAGTTGTCCAATAAAACGCCTTAAAAACCGAACATGTTCAACATCAAAACCATCAATAACTTTTCTCTTAAATAAAATCGAAACGAATCTTTCATATCACTGAAACGGTTTAGCCACGTAAGTGAAATATGGCCTGTTCAAGATAGCTTCAAACGACACCCCTACCGTCTCGTTAATACTCTAATTCAATACCTCTACATCGATTTCATCCAAAAGGAAAAGAAGATGAATAAGCTAATTTTGGCAGGCGTTCTTTCCGCAACAGCGGCAATGCCAGCGTTCGCAACGACTCAAGTCACTTGGTGGCACGCAATGGGCGGCCAACTTGGAGAAACCGTCAATAAAATTGCGACTGACTTTAATGCGTCACAAGATGATTACAAGATCACGCCAATCTATAAAGGTTCATACACAGAGACCTTAACAGCGGGTATCGCAGCATATCGAGCAAGCGAAGCTCCTAACATTCTACAAGTATTCGATGCCGGTGCTGCAACCATCATGAACGCTAAAGGTGTCGCCAAACCCGTACAAGATATTCTGGTTGAGTCTGGCTACAACTTTAATTCGAACGACTACCTAGCTGGCGTTCGTAACTTCTATGCAGACAGCCAAGGCAAGATGATTGGTATGCCTTTCAACAGTTCGACCCCAGTTCTTTACTACAACAAAGACCTTCTTGCGGAAGTAGGTGCAGAGGCACCTAAAACTTATGAAGAACTAGAAGTCGTTGCTAAAAAGCTGAAGGCAGACGGACACATCGCGTTTTCTCAATCTCTAACGCCATGGATCATGTTCGAGAACTTCAAGTCTCGCCATAACCTGCCAGTCTCTGACCAGAACAACGGCTACGACGGCCTATCCACTAAGATCATGTTCAACACCAAAGACATGATGATGCACGTTAGCAAGATGAAAGAGTGGTCAGATCTAGGTTATTACAAGTATTACGGCAGCGATTGGGATGCAAACCAAACGCCTTTCGAGCGCCAAGAAGTGGCAATGTGGATGGGCTCTTCAGGTTCATTCGGTGGTTTACGTAACCGCGTACCTTTCGAGTTAGGCACAACTTACCTTCCATACTGGAAATCAGTTAACCCGGATGCTGGCTTAACCTTCATTGGTGGTGCCGCTCTGTTTGCACTCAATGGCCATGACCAGAAACAGGACAAAGGTGTGGCAGCATTCTTTGACTACCTGACTAAGCCTGAAACTCAGGTTTACTGGCACAAAACCACTGGCTATGTACCTGTAACAACCGCTGCATATGAACTAGCGAAAGAGTCTGGTTACTACAAAGAACAGCCAGACGCGGAAGTGGGCGTAAAGCAGCTAAGCCTTAAATCGGGCGAGTGGACTAAAGGCTACCGCCTAGGTTATTACCCGCAGATCCGTGAAGTGATGCACCGTGAGTTCGATAACATCTTCGCAGGCCGCTCTAGTGTCGAGAACAGCCTAGACAAGGTCGAAGATGAGAGCAGCAAACTACTGAAACGCTTCGCTCGAACCATGAACTAATTCTGCTTTTTAGCTAGAGCAGATAACTGAACTGAAGGCTTAACACACCAAAAGCCGTTCATTGCTCCTCATCACTTGTCACTGCGTTATTAAAAACGTAATGGCAAGGCGTGGGGAGGTTCTTCATTAGCGCCATTTCTTGCTCCAACAACGATAACTCAACTGGATGCATGCCTTGATATCGCGCTAGTGGTAACGGTCACTAATCTAATAGTGGCCAGTGTAACTATTTTTAGGGATTACCCTGTGGAACGACGTCAGCAATTCTTTCACTCTCCGCTGCCTTACCTATTTTTGGCGCCTCAGATCCTCATCATTGCCGTTTTCTTTATCTACCCAGCAGCAAAGGCGGTTTATCTTTCATTTATGCTGGAAGACCCTTGGGGAACCTCATCTATATTCGTCTGGTTTGAGAATTACCAAATGCTATTCGAATCGAGCGAGTACCTGAACTCGATTGGCTTTACTTTGATGTTCGCGATTGTGGTCTCTTTCTTATCACTTGCCTTGGCTTTGCTGCTTGCCGTGAAAGCCGACAACATCATTCACGGACAAGGCGTATACAAAGTCACACTCACTTGGGTTTATGCGGTTGCACCCGCGATAGCAGGCGTTATCGGCGCTTTCTTGTTTAACCCGCACATTGGTGTATTTACCGAGTTATTTGCCGTTGTGGGTTGGGACTTCAGCTTCCAAACCGACCCTGTTGATGCCACGTTTGCTCTGATTTTGGTGTCCGTGTGGAAACAGGTTTCGGTGAATTTCATCTACTTTCTGGCGGGACTTCAATCGATCTCTTACGCCGTAAAAGAAGCAGCGATGCTGGATTGTATCAGTGACTCGAAACGTTTCTGGACCATCACTTTCCCACTACTCGCGCCAACTGGATTTTTCCTACTGGTCATCAACCTCACCTACTCGTTCTTTGAAACCTTTGGCGTAATCGACACCATGACCAATGGCGGCCCGGGTGGCGGCACAACGTCGTTGGTGTACAAGGTGTATCGAGACGGGTTTGTTGGCGCAGATTTAGGCGGCAGCTCCGCACAATCTGTTGTGCTGTTATTGCTGGTCCTCACTCTTACATTTATCCAGTTTCGCGTTGTAGAAAAGCGAGTCCATTACTAGCCCATCCCCGCTAGGATTTAACGCGATAGGAGTTATTTATGAAAAGTAATAAGGTCTCTGACCACCTAATTTTAATTGCTGGGATGCTGTTTATGTTGGTCCCTATCTGGCTAATCTTCGCCAGTTCAACCCATAATCCAAACACCATTGTCAGCGAAGGTCTGCAATGGCTACCGGGCGATAATTTTACGGCTATTTATAGCGAAGCTTGGAACAAAAGTATGGGCTTCAGTGGCGAAGTCACCGCCAGTAAAATGATCGCCAACTCAATGATCATGGGGCTAGGTTTTGCGATCGGTAAGATCATCATTTCGATGATGGCGGCGTATGCTTTGGTCTACTTTCGACTGCCTTATGCTACAGCTTGGTTTTGGTTGATCTTCGTGACGCTGCTACTGCCATTAGAAGTTCGTATTATCCCTTCCTATGAAGTTGTCGCAGGGCTTGGGCTTCTTAATAGCTACACAGGATTGATTCTACCTTTGATCGCATCAGCCACCGCGACCTTCTTTTTTAGACAGTTCTTCAAAACCATCCCCGATGAATTGTTAGAAGCCGCACAGTTAGATAACGCAGGTCCATTTCGATTCTTTGTCGATATCTTGCTGCCTCTATCTAAAACCATGATCGCAGCGATTTTCATCATCATGTTTGTGGTGGGTTGGAACCAATACTTATGGCCGATCATGATGACTACCGATGAAGGCTACAACACCATCGTGATGGGCATAAAACAAGTACTCAACAATATCAATGAAACCAGTTTACCGCGCTATGACTATGCTTTCGCCATGGTGATTTTAGCCATGTTGCCACCCGTTTTAGTGGTGGTTGTATTTCAGCGTTGGTTTGTAAAAGGGCTAGTAGAAAGTGAAAAATAATAACGACACAACTCAAATGAACAATAACCGCATTCAATCTCTCAATGAGTACAAGACATCTCACCTGCCTTCTCACCAAGCTATCCACAAAAATACAGAGGACACCCCGATGCCAAACCTAAAGCAGACGCTAGCGCACAACCAAGCCACTCACAATCGTACGCGTAAAGCTCCCACCATGTTGGGTATCAAAAACTTGGTCAAGACGTATGAAAACGGCCATCAAGCCGTCAAAGGGGTCTCTCTTGATATCGATGAGGGTGAGTTCCTTGTTTTGGTGGGGCCTTCTGGTTGTGGCAAGTCTTCTATTTTGCGTTCCATTGCGGGTTTAGAAAGCATCTCTGGCGGTGAGATACACTTGGGTGGTCGTCGGGTTGATACAGAGAAACCTGCCCTGCGTGATATCGCGATGGTCTTCCAGAATTACGCGCTCTACCCTCACATGACGGTGTATAAAAACCTCGCTTATGGCTTAAAGAACCGAGGTGTCAGTCAGCACCTTATTGAAGATAAAATTGAGAAAGTCGCCAAAACGCTGAAGATCGAAGAATACCTAGACCGCAAGCCAGCCAAACTTTCTGGTGGTCAACGTCAACGTGTTGCTATGGGGCGAGCAATCGTTCGCGATCCACAACTGTTCCTGTTTGACGAACCTCTGTCTAACCTAGATGCCTCACTGCGTGCCCACATGAGGTTAGAAATCAAAAAGCTACAGCGTGAGCTTGGCGTGACCAGTGTTTACGTCACTCATGATCAAGTTGAAGCCATGACACTGGCTGATAGAATCGTGGTACTCAACAAAGGCCAGATAGAGCAAGTCGGGACGCCAAGAGAGGTCTACCACCAGCCAGCCAGTACCTTTGTGGCAAGCTTCATTGGCAGCCCTGCGATGAATTTCTTACCAGCAACACTCGACGACGGCTACCTTGAGATTGGCGACCAGCAAATGTACTTGCCCGAATACGCCCACGTAAAAAATAAAGCCATCACACTTGGTATTCGCCCAGAACACTCTGAGGTTTGTGCCGACTTAGTCATGAACGCGCTGCCGCTTGAATTACGCATCAGTGTGGTTGAGCCTTTAGGGCCAAATCAATTGGTTCATGGCCTTGTGAACGAACAACCCTTTATTGCAGTAACACCCGAAACGACGCTGTGCCAAGCCGTCCCTCTCGGGCTAAGCATCGATAAATCCAACCTGCATATTTTTGACAATCTTGGCAAACGCATTCACCCAAATAACTTCACATCACAGGAGTCACACGAAGATGCGACAAGCTTAACGACGGCTCTAGCTTAATCGAGTACACTGATATTTAATGCGTTTTTACGGTGCGTCTTTAAGAAGGATTAATTATGTCGTCTATCATCGTAGGTCATCGGGGTGTCGCAGGTACTCACCCAGAAAATACCAAAGCAAGCATTGAACAAGCGGCTAAACTCGGCTTGAAATGGATTGAAGTTGATATTCAGCCCACTCAGGATGACCAACTTGTCGTTTGTCACGATCACACACTAGAGCGTTGTAGTGATGGTAAAGGCCGTGTTGATGAACACACCCTTGCTGAACTGCGTCAGCTCGATTTTGGCAGTTGGAAGTCTGAGCAGTTCGCTGGAGAAAAAATACTGACGTTGGAGGAGTTACTCACACTTGTTGAGCAGCATGATCTTAGCGTCAACCTCGAAATCAAAGTCGACAGCCGACATCAAGCCCCTTATGTCGTTGATTTGCTGCACGACGAGTTGATTCGCTCAAATCTAGACACCGATAAGGTCTTACTTTCGAGCTTCAGTCATAAGGTGGTTGCTGAAATGGCTCGTCATTTACCGAGATATCGAGTGGGCGTAATCACAGAGCAACTGACTCAAAATGATCTTATGCTCATCAATGAGGTCAAAGCGTTCAGCTGTCACATGAACTATGAACACGTTGATCAGAGCGATCTTGACACTCTCAACGAAGCGAACATTCAAGCATGGTGCTACACCGTCAATGATCCGTCTCGCTTCAAATTTCTCTCAAAAGTAGATGCTGTATTTACTGATTTTCCGAATCAATTTAACCCTATAAATTGACCTCGTAAATACCGAAAAAGTACCCCCCGAGAGACTTTAAAATTAACCCTGAAAAACCTGAAAATTAGGTAGCAAACACAAGTGAGTAGGAGTACATTCCGCTACTCACTTGGTTTCACTAGCTCGCCTTATTAGACAGCTTCATTGGTTACTTAATTTATGGATCTCATTTTTAGTCCAACCTTCCCAATTTTGGGTGCAATCTTCATTTTCGCCGCTATTGTTCGTGGCTTCTCAGGTTTTGGTTTCACCTTAGTGGCATTGCCATTAAGTGCGTTATTCATGCCTGTTATCGAACTGGTTCCTGTTTTCATGCTGATCGACCTGTTAGGCAATATCCAATTGCTGCCGAAGGTTAAACATCACGTAAATTGGCGATGGGTTTCAAAGGTATTTATCCCTTGTTTGGCCTTCACGCCCGTCGGCTTGCTGTTGCTCAAATCCGTTAGCCAAGACACGATCATCTTGATCATCAGTGCCTTCATTTTTGCGTCAGCAATCATGATCTACAAAGGGTTCCAATACAAGAGCGAACCTAGATTTGCTCCCTATATTCTAGGCAGCCTTGCGGGGGTAATGAATGGAGCAGCTTCAATGTCTGGCCCTCCGGTTGGCACGCATGCATTGGCAAGTCCTGTCGCACCACACATTGCAAGAGCAGGCCTGATTGCGTTCTTTGTACTAGCTGATTCCAGCGCCTTTGTTACGGCCTCTATCGCAGGGTTAGTCGATCGTGATGTGGTCTGGCTTACTCTAGCACTCTTACCAAGCAGCATGTTTGGCGGCTATGTCGGTTCAAAATTGTTTGAGAGGTTTGGTGGAGCGAAGTTCAAGCCAGTCACGATTGCATTGCTTATCGTGATTGCGATATTCAGTGCTGGTCGAGTCTTACTGTAACTGGCTCTAGCGCTGATTTCGGCAATTGTTTTTGAGAGTTGTTTTCGAGAATTGTTCAGGGAAATTGGGTACCGATAGCTACCATTCAATATGGATAGGGGTACCCATTTTTACGAGTTGAATGAACTCATCCATATCTTGATTGGTTAACGCAATACAACCATCCGTCCAATCGAAGCTTTGTATAAAACTAGGTGAACGACGCTCACCATTCTTGATTCCGTGGATCTTGATATTGCCCCCAGGATCAACATCATTTTTTTGTGCCCACTGCATATCTGATGATCGTGGGTAGTTGATATGCACCGAGCGGTAGAAGTCTGACTCTTCCATAACATAGTCGAGCTGGTATTGCCCTTCTGGCGTTCGGTTGTCCCCTTCAAAACGCTTATGCCCTTTCGGTTGTTTACCTAGCGCAATACGAAACTCCTGAACCACTTCCTCCCCTTTGAGCAGATACATTCTACGTTTAGATTTGTCGACTTTAACTAAGGTGACCACTTGCAATAACGGGTCTATGCCAGAAGACGCGTCAGGTAGAGTGTAAAACTCTTGAGAGGAACTTTGAGGTTGGCCTAATGAAGAGCTTTGAGAGGGATCTAGTGAAGAACGTTGAGAAAGCTGGGCGACCTTTTGTTGAGAGTCCCCTTCAACAGCATCATCCATAACAATGACATGCTTTGAATTCGAGGTGACCGATGACGTAGGTGTTCGATTAGAATGGGAAGGTGCTGACTCAAATACAATGGTTTCGATAGCGGTCGCATCAGACACAATTTTTTCGACGACGAGCTTCTCCGCATAAGCGAGCGAAGTAAAAAAGAGTAAGCACAACGATAAAGGCCAAATCAAACGCACCCTTAAATCTCCTCAAAACGCATGGACATGGTTCGAGATTGAGTTTCCATCCCTAACGACTCATAAAAACCCTGAGCTTGTTGGTTGAACTCCATCACTTCTAACCTAAGCTCGATAGCACCGCTCGCTTGAGCCCACTGATTGAATGACTTCATTAAAGCTCGACCGACACCTTGGCTTTGAACTTGATCGTTAACCACAATCGTATTCACTCTTGCCACCTTATGCGGCTGAATAAAGCTCACCCCCTTGTTCTGTGTCACCTTCCCGGCTAAGAAGCCGACCACTTGTTGCTCATCAACAGCAACGAAGAAAGCCCCTACAGGATCGATCATCAACCCTAACCAGTACTCTTCACTGTCAGTAAAACCCAACGAAGGTGGCGCAAATACCATTGGGGCACCAAGATGATGTTGACGATTTATCTGCTCTGAGAGCTCTAAGATCGAGCTTATATCAGTGACCTTGGCAGTCCGGATTTGCATATCATTACCTTATTTGAATTCACTAATACCTTAGCAAAAATGACTTGGTTGTGCACCGTTGTACTGGTCAACCCAGACGTTCTGTGAAGGCTGATTATTAATATTAGGCACTATGTTTAGGGAAATTGTTCCGTAAATCTCAGGCACATTGCCAGCCGTTGAGTGCTACTATCTCTGCAGAATCAATACACTAACTATTGGACACCTATATGATTAAGTTTGCTGTAATTGGAACGAATTGGATTACACAAAAGTTTGTTCAAGCTGCTCACGAATCTCAATCGATGCAACTTGCAGCGGTTTACTCTCGAAATCTAGACAGTGCGGCACAGTTCGCCCAAGAGTTTGACGTTGAAACGACGTATAACTCACTCGACGCATTGGCCAATGACAAAACGGTTGAAGCCGTATACATCGCTTCACCGAATTCACTCCATTGCGAACAGTCCATCTTCATGATGGAGCACGGCAAACATGTCATCTGTGAAAAGCCTGTCGCATCGAATATTGATGAAGCAACCCGAATGTTTGAGGTCGCTCAGAAGAACGGTGTGGTGATGTTTGAGGCGTACAAATCTCAGTTTCTGCCGAACTTTAAGCAAATTCAACTTGGTTTAGAAAAGATTGGCAAGGTACATAAGGCACACATCAACTACTGCCAGTATTCATCGCGCTACCAAAAATACCTAAATGGCGAGAACCCAAACACCTTCAACCCAGCTTTTTCTAACGGCTCATTGGTCGATATTGGCTTCTACTGTGTTGCCGCGACAGTCGCGTTATTTGGCAAACCTGAAAATGCACAGGCTTCTGCAAAGCTGCTTGATTCTGGCGTGGACGCACATGGCTGTGCGATCTTCCAATACCCTGAGTTTGATGTGACCCTTGCGCACTCCAAAGTCAGTGATTCTTATACGCCAAGTGAGATCCAAGGTGAACTAGGAGCGATCATCATCGATCACATCGCTGAATGTACTGACATTAAGATCCGCTACCGAGATGGTAATGTTGAGAGCCTAACCCAAGCGCAAAGCGAAAATTCAATGTGTTACGAGGCGCAAGCCTTTGCTAGTTGCATTGCTGGAGACAACACAACACAAACGCAAGCCCAACAGCGCGCTTTAACGGTTGCTAAGTTAATTACAGAGATGCGCCAACAAGTTGGTGTCGTTTATCCGGCAGACAAATAACATCGCTGAATGATTTAACAAACTGATTTTTAAGAAATACTGTTTTATGCATAACTAAATTTAATCTTTACGACAAATAACCGGATTAGTTGATTGGGGTGCCATCTGTTTAAATCCGCGTTCGATATCTATCGTATTTATTTAATTTATTGAAGGTGTGTAAAGTGTTTTCAGTTGACGATCGCGTTGTAGCAACAAAAGGTGTTGAGCTTGGTGAAATGGTAGTGACTGGCCTAAGTGCTGGTGGTGGCTACGTTCACGTTACAACGGTAGAAGGCGCAATGACGCTTACTTACCCAGCACAAGACCTTAAAAAAGCATAGTTTAACCACTCTGCTCTTTTAGTAGTCACTCTGCTAAAGGTAACAACATTGAGGCTTTGGCTGACTTCACTCTTCTGCATTAGAGTGAGCCGCCAGAGCCTTTTTTGTGCCCGTTATTTCTCACTAGCCTCCCATTAGTCTACGCATTGCAGTAAAGCCGAATCCAACAGACAATAGAATTAATGAAAGAGTATTTATACCAAGCACTTATTGTGTGTTGTTGATGCTTGCTGTTTATCAATACTTAGCGTTGATTAGTACTTAGCGTTTATTCACGCTTAATGTTCGTAATACTTTCTGATATATTAGCATTAACTTATATTTATAATATCCTGAACTAAGGGAAGCTATGAAGCTTTACATTTACGACCACTGCCCTTTCTGTGCAAGAGTTGCCTACATCGCTCAATCTTTAGGCTTGAACATCGAACTTGTTTCTGTGGATTATGATGATGCTCAAACCCTTATCGATCTGATCGGTAAGAAGATGGTGCCAGTCCTACAAAAAAACGACGGTTCGATTATGGCTGAAAGCCTAGACATCATTGTTTACTTCATGGATTTGAAATCAAGTGACGAGCAACGTGAGCCATCTGAGCAGGCTGCTCTTTTTCAAAGCCGCGCTTTCCCTCTTACTCAACAGATCGGACGCCCACGTTGGTGGAACCTCGACTTGGCTGAATATCGCTCTGCTGGAGCCAAAGAGGCTTGGCGTGCAAGTAAAGAGACCGAAGGTTTTAACTTTGAAGAGCTCTTAGAAAAGACCCCACAATACGTTCAACTGATTAACCCATTACTGAAAGATGCAGAGCTTCTATTGAATCTAGAGAATGGTGAATCATCGCTACCTTTAGTTGATCAAGCACTCTATTTCTCAATGCTTCGTGGCTTCTGTGTTGAACCAAGCATCACATGGCCACCAGCACTTGAGCGTTGGTTAGAAAAACAGAGTCAAACGTTAGACATCAAGCTTCTTCGCTAATTTCCTAATTTCCTAAGTCGTTAGTCGTTAGTCGTTAGCAACGAGCCTAAACGAAAAATCGAAGCTCCCCGAACCATTGTTCGTACGAGCTTCTATTTTTATGACTCAATTGTCTTTTCTACAACAAGCGCCTTCTCAACCCTGTTCGCTCCAAAATTCGCGTTGAAATTTCTTCAACCGATAACGAAGACGTGTTGATGTAAGGTATCGCTTCTCGGCGAAACATCGACTCTACCGTTTGCAACTCATACAAGCATTGCGAATCACTCGCGTATTCACTGCCGGCTAAACGGTTCTCTCGGATTTCAGTCAACCTTTCCGCATCAATGGTTAAACCAAACAGCTTGTGTCGGTAGATCTCAAATTCGGGTAACAGCTTCAAGCGCGCCAAGTCATCATGAATGAACGGATAGTTCGCTACGCGCAAGCCAAACTGCATCGCCATATACAAACTTGTCGGTGTCTTACCGCTTCGAGACACACCCAATAGGATGATATCCGCCTCTTCAAGCCCTTTCAGCGTGATGCCATCATCATGAGCCAACGTGTATTCAATCGCAGCAATACGGTCGAAGTACTTCACTGAATCTTTATTAACACTACGAGAGCGCTGCAGCTTAGGCACCGGGGCCATCTGGGTATCGTCTTGCACTTTCTGCACAATACTCTCTAGCACGTCATAACAATGCGCTGGTGCCTCCAAGAGCTTCTGCTTGATGTCTGGAATCACAATCGAAAAAAAGACTAACGGGTGGTTGCCCGTATCACGATACGAAATTTCGATCTCTTTTAATAAATCAGAAAGTTTGTCCTCACTTTCGACAAACGGGAAGGTTTTTTCATTGGCTTCGAATGGGAATTGACCTAGAACAACATGCCCTAAAGTCTCACATGTTATGGCCGTTCCATCAGAAACATAGAATACATCACGACTTTGGATATCAATTTGCATTTTTTATTTAATGTTTAAAATTATTTTGAGTAGGATGGGAACCATAATATATATAACGAAACCCTGCTGACTATTACGTCCCCCACAGCTTTAGAAAATAATTTACATTTTTTTAAACTGATACGTAATCGTTTGCCTTTAAATCCCTACAATGCTTGCTATGTTTCTGGAGAAATAAATGCAAAATAACACCCTATGGTTCAATGGCCTTTCCATGGAAGATGTCGACAAAGTCGGCGGTAAGAATGCTTCACTTGGCGAGATGGTTTCTAACCTAGCCAACGCTGGCGTATCAGTACCTAATGGTTTTGCTACCACATCTTATGCGTTTAATAACTTTCTTGACTACAAAGGTCTTGATGAACGCATTCACCAACTCCTTGATGAACTTGATGTTGAAGACGTTGACGCACTGCGTAAGACAGGTGCAACGATTCGACAATGGGTTCTAGACGCACCCTTCCCAGAATCACTAGAGCAAGATATCCGTGATAACTACCGCGAACTGATTGAAGGCAACGAAGAATTGTCTGTTGCGGTTCGTTCATCGGCAACAGCTGAAGACCTTCCAGATGCTTCTTTTGCAGGCCAACAAGAAACCTTCCTTAACGTGAAAGGGATCGATGCGGTTATCGAAGCGACTAAACACGTGTTCGCTTCTCTGTTTAACGACCGTGCTATCTCTTACCGAGTACACCAAGGCTTTGATCACCGTGGCATTTCATTGTCAGCGGGCATCCAGCGTATGGTTCGCTCAGACAAAGCTTCTTCAGGTGTGATGTTCACGCTTGATACTGAGTCAGGTTTCGACCAAGTGGTATTCATCACCTCTTCTTGGGGTCTAGGTGAAATGGTTGTACAAGGCGCTGTGAACCCAGACGAGTTCTACGTTCACAAGCCAATGCTAGAAGCGGGTCACTACCCCGTTGTTAAAAAGACATTTGGTTCTAAGTTGATCAAGATGATCTACTCAACCAACCAAGAGATCGGCAAGCAAGTTGATATCATCGACACAGATACTCAAGAGCGTAACGAGTTCTCATTGAACGATGAAGAGATCAAAGAACTAGCAAAGCAAGCGATGATCATCGAGAAGCACTACCAACGTCCGATGGACATTGAGTGGGCAAAAGATGGCATCGACGGCAAGCTTTACATCGTTCAAGCGCGTCCTGAAACAGTATGTTCTCAGAGCGACCAAAACGTTATCGAGCGTTACGAGCTAAACAACAAGGCGGATGTCTTGGTTGAAGGCCGCGCTATCGGGCAGCGTATCGGCTCTGGCCCTGTTCGCTTAGTTGATTCTCTAGACCAAATGTCACTGGTTCAAGAAGGCGACGTACTGGTAACCGACATGACAGACCCAGACTGGGAACCTGTGATGAAGAAAGCGTCTGCGATTGTGACTAATCGTGGCGGCCGTACCTGTCACGCTGCAATCATTGCGCGTGAGCTCGGCATTCCTGCCATTGTAGGCTGTGGTACCGCGACAAGTAGCCTAAATGATGGCGACATCGTAACAGTGTCATGTTCAGAAGGTGAAACGGGCTACGTTTACAACGGCGAACTCGATTTTGAAATCAAACGTTCTGAGGTTGATGAGCTACCAATGCTGCCAACCAAAGTCATGATGAACGTAGGTAACCCAGATCGTGCCTTCGACTTCGCTCAAATCCCGAACGAAGGGGTTGGCCTTGCTCGTCTTGAATTCATCATCAACAAGATGATCGGTATTCACCCTAAAGCTCTGCTGAACTTCGATGAGCAAACGGATGAGATCAAAGCAGAAATCAACCAACGCATCCGTGGCTACAAAGATCCTATCGATTTCTACGTAAGCAAGCTAACAGAAGGCATTGCGACCATCGCTTCTGCATTCTGGCCTAAGCGTGTGATCGTACGTATGTCTGACTTCAAGTCGAACGAGTACAGCAACCTTGTTGGCGGTAAAACGTTTGAACCACATGAAGAGAACCCAATGCTGGGCTTCCGTGGTGCATCTCGTTACATCTCTCCAGTATTTGAAGACTGTTTCGAGCTTGAAACTCAAGCACTAAAACGTGTTCGTAACGAGATGGGACTAAAGAACGTTGAAATCATGATCCCATTCGTTCGTACTCCAAGCGAAGCGGCATCGGTTATCGATATTCTGGCTAAGTTTAACCTACGTCGTGGCGACCAAGGTCTGAAAGTCATCATGATGTGTGAGCTACCATCGAATGCGATATTGGCTGATGAGTTCTTGAAGTACTTCGATGGTTTCTCTATCGGTTCAAACGACATGACACAGCTGACACTTGGCCTAGACCGAGATTCAGGCGATGTTGCGCACTTATTTGACGAGCGTAATCCTGCAGTTAAAGCGATGCTGAAAATGGCTATCGATGCAGCGGCGAAAGCGGGTAAGTACGTAGGTATTTGTGGCCAAGGCCCATCTGACCATGACGACCTAGCCGAGTGGTTAATGGAGCAAGGCATCAGCTCTGTTTCACTAAACCCAGATACGGTTATCGACACGTGGTTGAAGCTTGGTAACGTTGCGAATAAGTAACGCTTAGCCACTCAAATAGAAACACCGAAAAGTAGAGTCAACAAAGCCAGTCATTGCGACTTAATGCCGATCGTTTAAGAAGACTTGAACGATCTTGCAGTTAGCAGATAATCCCCATCAACAACGTTGATGGGGATTTTTTTATGCTTGAACAAGAATTAGCAATGGCACACGAGACCATTGAAG
>NZ_JAKKCR010000017.1:0-124493 GCF_021728015.1 Vibrio sp. G-C-1
TCTTCAATGGTCTCGTGTGCCATTGCTAATTCTTGTTCAAGCATAAAAAAATCCCCATCAACGTTGTTGATGGGGATTATCTGCTAACTGCAAGATCGTTCAAGTCTTCTTAAACGATCGGCATTAACTCAATCGAGTGGCCTTTTTGTATCTGAGCATTTTGAATCAGCGAATACGTTATTCCGTCACGGCTTCTTGTTTGAAGCATGGGCTTTTCAACGTGTTCATCTTTTCAATTTCGTTGGTTAAGCGCAGCGAGAGCAGAGCTTTTTGGTTTGAAGCAAAATCAAACATCACGATAGTCGCGGTGCCTATGGTCGTCAGTTTCTGCTGAGTTTTACTGACAATCGCGTATTCCATGGTGAATCGGTCATCTTGAATATCGGTGACACGAGAGCCAATCATCAACGTATCTGGATACGTGACTGGGCGGAAATACTTACAGTAAGTGTCACCAAGGACAGGGCCAACTTTGGTAATCGCCATCTCTTCCATCAGCTCAACGTGCTTGAAAAAATCTAAGCGAGCGGTTTCGAAATAGCGAAAATATACGGCGTTGTTAACGTGATTGAGTGCGTCCATTTCTCCCCAAGCGACAGGGATTTCTGTTACTACCGGGTAGTCAGATAATAGTGCTTCCATGCGAACTCTCTTATTGTTATCTGTGTAGTTAATGTTATCTGGGTAATTAATGTTATCTGCTTATCCTTCATCGGGATAAGTTGTTATTGGAATAAAAACCCTACCGCTAAATTAACAAAACTGCAACACGTGTGATTTAAGTTTTTGAAGCTTGAAACCACACAATGTCAGTGACTTAACTTTCCGTTACTTATTGATTAGTGTCTCACTAAACAAACGACTTACCCACATTCACTCAATGATTACGCATTAAGGTGTTTGAATTGCAGTTCAACTAGGCGTTGGTACAATTCGCAGCTATTGATGAGAGACTGGTGGTCGCCGATGTCTACCAGCTGTCCTTTATCGAGCACCGCAATCTGGTCGGCGTGTTTAATTGTTGATAATCGATGGGCGATAATGATCGTCGTTCTACCACGCATTAACTCTTCTAAAGCTTGTTGAACGTGATGCTCACTTTCGCTGTCTAGTGCGCTGGTTGCTTCATCCAATAACAGAATATTCGGATCTTTTAAGATGGCACGAGCGATGGCAATACGTTGTCTTTGCCCGCCAGACAATCTCACGCCACGTTCACCAAGAAAGCTGTGATAGCCCTCAGGTAAGTTCTGAATGAACTCGTGCGCATGTGCTTTTTTAGCCGCTTCGATCACTTGTTCGTCCGTTGCTTTCGGGTTTCCGTAGCGAATGTTGTGGAACACATCGTTACTGAACAGAGCAGGTTGTTGTGGCACCAATGCCATCTGCTTTCTTAGCTCGTTAGGATCAAACTGATTCAGCTCAACACCTCCTAAGGTTACTTTACCCACTTGCGGGTCGTAGAAACGTTGCAACAGTTCAAACAGGGTAGTTTTACCTGCACCAGATGGGCCAACCAATGCCAACACTTTGCCTTCATGAGCAGTGAGCGTGAGATTACTTGTTGCGGGTTGATCCGGTCTTGATGGGTAACAGAAGGTCACAGCGTCAAAAGCGACTTCTGGTGTCACGTTATCTAGTGATGTTGGGTTCGCTACTGGCGCGACAATATGGCTTTCAACTTGTAGGATTTCGATTAATCGCTCGGTCGCACCTGCCGCGCGTTGCAGTTCACCCATCACTTCAGAAATGGTACCTAATGACGAAGCGACCATAATGGCATAGAAGACAAACGCCGCTAAGTCACCCGCCGACATGGTGCCGTTGATGACATCACTGCCGCCAACCCACAGCATCCCTGATATTGCGCTGAACACGATAACAATCACACCAGAGATAAGAATCGCGCGCTGTTTTACACGTTGGCGACCAATCTCATAAGCCTTTTCCACTTCAACAGCAAATGACGCTTTCTCTTGCGCTTCTCGGCTATAGCTTTGCACGGTTTTAATGTGCTCAATCGCCTCACCGGCATAAGACCCGACATCAGACATCGAATCTTGGCTTTGACGAGACAAGGCTCTCACACGACGCCCGTACACAAGAATTGGAATCAAGATAAATGGCACCGAGGCCAATACAATCAACGTCAGCTTAATATTGGTCGCAAACAGCATGATGATCGCACCAATACACATCAACGCGCTGCGCATCGCCATAGAGAACGATGAACCAATGATGCTTTGAAGCAGAGTGGTATCCGTAGTAATGCGCGACATGATGTCGCCACTGCCATTGGTTTCGAAGTAACTCGGATGCAGTGTCACGACATGATTGAAAACCGATAAGCGAATGTCCGCACTCACGCGTTCCCCAACAGAAGAGACCAAATAAAAGCGGAAGAAAGTACCAATCGAGATCAATACGACCACGACCATGATGAATTGAATTGCGCTGCCTAAATCTGAGAGTGATTGTTGGCTAAAACCTTGGTCGATGAGAAGACGAATACCATGACCGACTGAAAGGGTTAAGCTCGCCGTGAAGATCAACGCGATCAAAGCAGCAATCACACGGCCTTTATAGGGCTGAATAAATTTGCTGAGCTCGAACAGAATACTGAGGCTTTTTTTCTCAGGTTTGGGTTCTGGCGCTTTTTGAGTCGATCGCTGAGTTGAGTCGAGCGTAGAAGAGACATCGTTTTGCATATGACTGCCTTAATGTGTTGTCGCTTTAAAAATAGATGGCTTGTTACTTATGGCTAATTGCTTATGGTTTATGACTTATTGCCTGTACTGCGCGTTGTTCGCTGGGAAGTAATTGTTGTTGAGAATAGAACCCATTAAAGCATTTATTGCGCTGTGACGCTCCTTAGGAAACTCAATTTCCAATATTTCATCATCACCAAGTGCATAGTTCAAAACGACCTTAAAGGAAAACTAAGCATTTTGATCCAGTCAGTTCGATAGGGAAGTAGGGGGCTTAACCCTAATTTTTATGCAAGTAGATTAGCGTTAATAGGGGAGTGCGTTCATAAACTAGTAATCGAGTTGTGATTTATAAATTGATAGAAAAACGTTTGCTTTTTATCTCGATACTAACCTTATCAATGGCTTGCAATTTTTGGTTGTAAGACCAGTTATAGCGACTGTTTTTTGTGCAATATTTGTTACAAAAATTCAACAAAGTAGTTTTTTATACATTTTTCTTGCATAAAACCTCGGATTGAATAGAATAACCAACAAATGACAATTAATGCAGTATTGTGGCATGAGTATTCAAGTAAAGAGCATCAACAAATCATACGGTGATACCCAAGTTCTTCACGACATCAGTTTCGACTGTGAGAGTGGCGAAACCTTGGTATTGCTTGGCCCAAGCGGCGCAGGCAAGAGTTCACTACTGCGAGTTTTGAACCTGCTAGAAATCGCGGACAACGGCGAATTAGACATTGCTAACGAGCAATTCGACTTTGCTGGTCAGATCCAAGAGAAGCAAGGGCTTAAACTGCGTCGTAAAGTCGGCATGGTGTTCCAGCAATACAACTTATGGCCACACATGACGGTGATGGAAAACTTGATCGAAGCACCAACCAAAGTTGCGGGTTTGGATAAGCAAGAAGCGATTAAGCAAGCTCAAGAAGTACTAAAGACACTTCAACTTGCCGACAAAGCAGACGCTTGGCCACTTCAACTGTCTGGCGGTCAACAACAGCGTGTTGCGATTGCACGTGCGCTGATGATGAAACCGGATGTGTTGTTGTTTGATGAGCCAACAGCGGCGCTTGATCCTGAGATCACCAACCAAGTCGTCAGCATTATTAAAGAATTGAGCGGAACGGGCATTACCCAAGTGGTCGTAACGCACGAAGTCGATTTCGCGAAGAAGATTGCTAGCCACGTTCTGTACCTAGAGAAAGGGTACATCGTTGAACACGGCACCAGTGATTCATTCGTTAATCCGCAGACACCTGAGTTTGCCGAGTATTTGACTCATTAAATCTGAGTTAACGCATAAGATTCACGTAACTCTCTAGATTTAGCTAAACACAACATCGATCAAAACAATCAAATTATAAGAATGGCCACAGGCCGCTATCAAACAGTATTCGGAGTAACAAAATGAAAAAGATTCTACTAGCTTCACTTATCGGCCTTGCTTCTTTCAACGCAGCGGCGCAAGAAGAAATCAAATTCGCAATGGAAGCAACGTACGCACCATTCGAATACATGGATGAGAACAACCAAATTCAAGGTTTTGACGTAGACTTAGCAAACGCACTTTGTGAAGAGCTGAAAGCAACGTGTACTTTCCACAACCAAGCATTCGATAGCTTAATCCCTGCACTTAAATTCAAACGTTACGATGCAGCTATCTCAGCAATGGACATCACAGAAGCGCGTCTTAAACAAGTGAACTTCTCTGACGCATATTACGACAACTCTGCAGCATTCATCTCTTTCGAAGGCAAAGTAGCAGACCAAGCAGCACTAGAAGGTAAGCGTGTTGGTGTTCAAAACGGTTCTACTCACCAGAGCTTCCTACTTGAGCAAATGACTGGCGTAACAGCGGTACCTTACTCAAGCTACCAAGATGCATTCATCGACATGAAAAACGGTCGTATCGATTCTGTATTCGGTGACACAGCCGTTGTAGCAGAATGGTTCAAGAAAGAAGACAACCTAACGTACGTTGGCGACCAAGTAACAAACCAAGAGTACTTCGGTAACGGCTTTGGTATCGCAGTAAACAAGAGCAACCAAGAACTTGTAGACCAGCTTAACGTTGCACTTGCAGCAGTAAAAGCAAACGGCGAATACGACAAGATCTTCAACAAGTACTTCGGTAAGTAATTTATGGAATTAACGGGTTACTCTTTAGGGCTCGTCGAAGCAAGCTGGATGACTGTTCAGCTTGCATTCGTAAGTCTATTGGTTGGATTGGTTCTAGCAGTTTTGTTTGCAAGTGGTGAGATGTCTCGTCGTATTGCAATCAAATGGCCAACGACTGCATTTGTGACGATTGTTCGTGGTTTACCAGAAATTCTGGTCGTACTGTTTATCTACTTTGGTTCGACACAAGTTCTGTTTATGATCACTGGCGACTTCATAGAAGTGAGCCCGTTCTTATCTGGTGTTGTTGCACTGTCACTTATCTTTGCTTCTTACGCTTCACAAACCATCCGTGGTGCTTTGAAAGCAGTAAGCAAAGGGCAGAGAGAAGCAGCAAGCGCGCTTGGTATCTCTCAATCACGTTCATTCTTTCGTATAGTTTTACCTCAAGCGGTAAGACACGCGCTACCAGGGTTAACCAACCAATGGTTAGTGTTACTAAAAGACACTGCATTAGTCTCGCTGATTGGCGTAACGGATTTGCTGAAACAAGCACAACTAACATCAGCGGCAACGCACGAAGCATTTACTTGGTACGCGACAGCAGCAGCAATCTACTTGGTCATCACTTTAATCACACAAAGATTGGTAAAAGTGATTGATGGTAAGTTCTCTATTCAAGGTTTGGGTAACAAAGGGGCAATGGCATGAATCAACAATACCTCTCTCAAATGCTTGAAGGCTTAGTGACCAGTCTGCAACTCACAGGTGCTTCATTGCTTGTTGGTTGTATCTTGTCACTGCTGATGACGGTAACGCTAATCCTAAGAATACCGGCGATTCACTGGTTCACTCGTGGCATCATCACGCTGTTCACCGGCACACCATTATTGGTTCAAATCTTCTTGGTGTATTACGGTCCAGGTCAGTTCGATTGGATTCGTGAAAGCTTCATGTGGACTTGGTTAAGCCAACCTTGGTTCTGTGCAATGTTAGCATTAGCTTTGAACACTGCCGCATACAGCACGCTACTGTTCAGAGGCGCATTCAACGCGATTCCAGCAGAGCAGTGGGAAGCATGTCGTGCACTCGGCATGGACAAAGTAGCAACGCTTAAAGTGTTACTGCCATACGCTCTACGTCGCGCCGTTCCAGCTTACTCGAACGAAGTGATTCTAGTCTTCAAAGGTACGTCACTGGCAAGCACCATCACCATCATGGATTTGATGGGCTACGCACAGCGTATCAACGGCCAAACCTACGACACACTCACTGTGTTCGGTATTGCCGGCGCATTCTACTTAGCAGTAAACGGCATACTAACGCTGATCTTCCGCCAAGTAGAAAAGAAAGCCCTCGCATTCGAAGCCGCATAAGCTAGCTACTCACAAGCTTAACTAACGTATAAAGCCTGCCATTTATGTTCACATAGATGGCAGGCTTTTTTGTGTTTGGGGGCATGCTCATGGGGAGCTGTGTTTATATCCAGTAAGAGGGGTTTTTGCGCAATTCATACTATATGGAAATATTCTGTATTTTGTCATTCAATGAGTCTATCTATGTTTTAAGTCACTGAATTGCTGTGATTAATCGTGGTAAATTGATGTACATATGAAACTAGATAGAATGATTCAGTATTTAAATGCAGAATTTTTCGGTCTAATAGCTGTTATGACTCACACAATATTTCTGGTTAGGTAGTCTAGGAAAATCATGGGATTTAAATTTCGTAAACGTATAAAAATTGCACCAGGACTTCATGTCAATCTTAGCAAAAGCGGTGTTAGTACCTCTATCGGCAAGTCAGGTGCTACCGTAAATATTGGTAAAAAGGGTGTGAAAGCAACAGTCGGAATTCCAGGTTCTGGGCTTTCATATAGTCAGAATTTATCCGAGAGTAACAGTTTTAATGAGGGCAGCTCACAAACCGAAAATGGAGGTTCCCTCTTCGGTAAGGTGTTAGCCGTTATCGTTACATTTTTCTTAGCGGTGAACTTTTTTAGTTCTCCCTCGGAACCTGCTGTATCTGTGAGTACGGTAGAGGCCAAAAGTTTACGTGTGCGTGCAGAGGCAACCCTAAACTCAAAGGTTATCAACCAATTAGTAGCTGGTGATGAGGTTGTGGTCTTGAAAACTAATAGTAGTTGGGCATTAGTGGAAGGCAATGGTATAAAAGGCTGGGTTGCTTCAGAGTACCTATCAAGCCCTAAGTCATAACAAGTTGTTTAAGAGTGATTCGCAACGCGTGGCATTTTTAGTATGCGTTGGTTTAAGTGATTAAGGTGGTCTGCTGCGGCATCGGTATTGCGTTGCTCACACCTCAACAGGGCGTTAACTGGCAGGAGTAAATATGAGCAGAAATAGCAAACAAAAAAGAACGCAAAAGAAAGTTCAAGCGAAAAAAGCGGCTAACCAAAAAACCGAGGCAATACGTAAAAAGCAGAGTGTGATTCCTTCTATTTTCTTAGATGAATCAGGAAATACTGGCTCAAACTTATTAGACAAAAATCAACCGGTATTTACCCTAGCTAGTTGCGACCTTTCGACGAAAGAGGCGGAGCGCCTTTTAGGTTTAGTTGGCTCTCGTGCAGAAAATGAACTTCATTTTAAGAGGTTGAAACGGAATAAAGCAGGTCAAGACGGAATCGTCCGTTTACTAAGTGACCCTGCGATTAATACTGAAAGTATTAAAATGAATGTGTTCTCAAAACGCTTTATGGTTACGTCGAAAATTGTAGATTTGCTCATTGAGCATATGCTCCACCTAAAAGGTGTCGATCTTTATGTTAATGGGCAAAATATTGCACTATCAAATATGCTGTTTTATTGCTTCCAAGCGTTCTGCGATGAAGAGTTAGTGGACAATATGTATCAACTGTTTGTGGATATGGTTAAAGAGCAAACGGAAGAATCTATAGAGTCTTTCTATTCTTGCGTTGAGTCCGTGAAAGCATCATCGTCAAGTGATGGCTTTAAATCTGACATAGACCAAATCATTGAAACAAAAGAATATATTGATAGCGCACTCGATGGTATTGATAAAACAGCTTTAGATCCATCAATCCCTGCTCTGTTTGCACAATGTATCCAATGGGGTAATCAATATCCTAAAGGTTTCCATTTAATTCACGATGACTCTCACAGCATCGAAAAACAACGTGAAATGTTTGCTCAATTTATGGATTGGACTCAGGAAACTGTTGAACTTGGATATGATCGTCGCAAGTTTGGATTACCTCTAAAAGGTAAATCAATGAAATTTGCAGATTCACAAAAACATAAACAGATTCAAGTTGCTGATATTGTGGCAAGTTCTTTTGCTTATTGGGCTGCAGGTGTTGCTGTTGGAGAATCAGAAGACTATTTCTTCCTAGAACTTAATAAGTTAGATTTGGATCGTTTTATCGGACACAATAAAATTTGGCCAACACCTGATGTTGACCCTAAAGATCTTGGGACGGAGCATGACGGTGGTTTAAATGCTGCCAATAATATCCCTTCATTTTTGGCTAAAGCAAAAGCAAATCCAAGGGTAACGGAAACAGCCAGTTAACAAGGCAATCAAGGTGATGCGTTACACTCGGCGGTTTTGGTATGAAGTTCGGTGCGCTTTACTGGTTTTGTGGGGTACACCTTATTGTAGGTGTTATGTTCCATTGTGCACATATGTGATGTGCATCTAGTTTTGTAAAATATTGAGAATTGCCCCTTTATTTGCATTAAATGTATACCCATGTAATTAGTGTGCTTAATTACAATGAGGAATGCACTGTGCCAATTTTCTTCGAAAATCTAGATACAACAACTCGTGATTACATGCGTGGCGAAGTAAACGTAGACTTTGAAAATGCGAGCGTTTACTACAGCAAATTCTTGAAGCAGGGACTGCAAGATACATGGGATAACCTTTTACTTGAAGCCGTTACTGAGCATGATGAGGCTTGGTTGGAAAGTAAGATAGAATCAAACCAACTATTAGTTGATAGCTATCAAAGGAAAAAGCCTAAAGGTGGTTTTACTGTAGCCAAAGTCCCTTATACGGCTCCGCAGACATTAGCTGAAGGTGAGTTTAATCGCTTCTATTGTCGTGGGTTATGCGCACGTGCGATTGAAGAAGGAAAAATGGTTCAAGTTTATCGTGGTAAGGAAGTTACTAACGCTCGTAGCGCATCTGAAGAAAAAATCGGACAAGTCATTGCTCAAAAGGAGTTGCTAGAGGACTTGAGAGTTAATGTCGGTGTAGATACGGCATTAGGCTTACCAAATGGTCCTAATTCTGGTTTGACAATCAAGTTAGTATAAGAACATAACAATCTGTTTAAGAGTGATTCGCAACGCTTGGCATTTTTGCTATGCGTTGCGTTTTGTGTTTAAGGTGGTATTCGGCGGCTTTTGGATTGCGTTGCTCACACCTTAACAGGGCGATATATCATTGAGTGCAGCATGATTTAGGTAAGAGATATTATGAAGAAAATAGAGTTTATAAGTTGGGATGATTTTGGTGTAGTAGTGCAAGATCACAAAGAAGACCCAGCGTTACTAACAATGAAAGACTATGCAATTATCAATGGCTTCGACGTGAAAAATAGACTGGGCTCTGCGGTAAAAGAAGTTCTGACGCTTGCTAAACTATACGAGTTCGAATACATCAAAACATCTCGTGGATATCAGTTTTCAAGCGCTATTCTAGAGGCAATTTTCACAACGGTGATTGTTTCTGCTCATGAGAGAGACATAATTCTAAGAGGAATGTCTGAAGGTGCTACATTTTCTGAGAAACATGCGGCATTCGAAGTGGTGGAGTCTTTGATGATAGATTCTCCCATGTACCTATTGGAGTGATATAACAAACGACTATGGCGTCAATGATTAGTTTTTTGCTGTGTTTTCATCCCACATGGCGCCATCTCTCAGCATAGAGTTAACGGTTACAACCATCTTTCGTACCCACGCGATTGTTGCGACTTTCTTAGGCTCCCCTGCAACGCAAAGTCGAGCATAAGTCGCTTTGGATTACGCGCTTACCTTTGTGGCGCCCACTTTCGCGTGTTATTAGAGCGACACCAATGAATTCATATTTGCTATTGTAGTCAGTAGTTTAGAACGGGTTACCGACTTGTGAGTGAGTATGACCTTACCATTTGGGTCTACGGCATGAAGACTAAAGTGGTTTTTAGTTAGGTCGATACCGCAGAAATAAGAATAATCAGATATGGTGCCTCCGGTGCATTTAAGTACCACATAAGTGTGGCAGATCCTCGGGAGGGGAATCCATGTCATTCGTTATGTGACAAGCGTTAATCCATCGCTGGCGAAAGCACTCGATATCTCATATTGTTAGTGTGAAACTTCCCTTCATGAGGCTGCTATGACGAATCAACTTAGACAAAACAAAGATAATGCTATTGCTTTTTATAGAACTGCTTACATGGGTGATCCAGCTAAAGCAGTAGAGTTGTATGTTGGTGATGATTATATCCAGCACAACCCAGTTGTTGCTGATGGTAAGCAGGGCTTTATAGATTACTTTGAAGAAATGTCTCGGGACTATCCAAAAAAGGATATAGAGTTTTTGAGAATTATTGCTGAAGGTGATCAGGTAGCTTTGCATACAAGGCAAACATGGCCTGCTGGTGAAGAGTACGTAACGATGGACTTTTTCCGTTTCGATTCAAATGGAAAAATAGTCGAGCATTGGGATTCAATTCAAGTGGTCCCGAAAGAGTCAGCCAATAATAACTCGATGTTTTAATAGTCACATAACAAGGCGTTCAGCCAACCTGAAACGCATGGCACTCTTGCTTCGCGAATTGTAGTGCCATCAGCGTTGTGGCGGATTAACTTAGCGTTATGTGTTTTATTGACTACTACGCTAACATTTGAATACTATTGTAGCCTGAGAAAGGGAATCAAAATGACTCTAAACGAACTTGGTGAAGCTTTATCAAACATGTACAACAATGCTCCAACTGGGGACTCTGTTGCTATGATACATCTGTTTGGTATTCGGTATGCCGAGCAAATTAAAAATATTGGTGCATCTAGTAAGGCTATTGCAAAATCAGCACATATAAATGAGTCTTATGGGACAGAAATTAGTAAAGGTATAAAACTAGCCAAATATGTAGTCCCAAAGACAAACACATAACAAGACACTAAACCCGACACTCCACGCTTGGCATTTTTGCTTTGCAAAAGTATATGCCAAGGTTTCGTGCGGGTTAGTTTAGCGTTAGAATTATTATTAGGCTAGGAGTAAGTTTTGACAAAATCCGGAGAGTTATTTGAGCGTTCAATACAGGATGCTGAAGAGATCTTAGAACGATTTGACGAAGAAAAAAATGGTTCATCAGCCTACAATACGGAATCGCTGAAGCGAGCAGGGTTGGTGCTTACTCTCGCTGCTTGGGAAACCTACGTCAAAAATCGGTTTAATGAGGAAATTGATGTTTGGCTATTCTCTGTAAAGGGAAGTCAACTAGGGAATTTTGTTCAGAGAAAAGTAGACGAAGACTTGAAGCGTTTCTTCAATCCGAACACCGCAAAGACTAAGCAACTATTTAAAGCATATTTTGATATCGATGTTACGGAAAGTTGGAAGTGGGATAACTATCACCCATCGCAAGCAAAGAAAGTACTCGATCAGTTTGTATCTATGCGTGGTGATGCTGCACATCAAGCCAATACAAATCAACAGCAAGCTCACCTTGTAAAAAGAGAAGATCTGGTTAAAGCAATTCGCTTTATTAAAGGTTTAGTTAGAGCAATGGACAAAGTCAGTATTGCTAAATAATTCTAACAATCTGTTTAAGAGTGATTCGCAACGCGTGGCAGCTTTTCTATTGTAGTCAGTAGTTTAGTTCGAGTTACCGACTTATGAAGTATGACCTTACCATTTTGGTCTACGGCATGAAGACTAAAGTGGTTTCTAGCTATTTCGATACCGCAGAAATAAGAATAATCAGACATGGTGCCTCCGAAGTATTTAAGTACCACATAAGTGTTGCAAATCCTTGGGAGGGAGAATCCATGTCATTCGTTATAACATAAGGGACATTATGTACTCCGTATTCGACTGGAAAATCAAAATGGGTATCGCACTTAGCTGCATTTTATTTGTAGCAAGTGTTGTTAGTTTTATGATGGCTTGGAATTCGTCCGCTCCTCATGATGCCATAGCCGCAATTACTAAATACCTAAATTACCGTTGGTTTGCAGTATTTCTTTTTGGTTTCATTTCAATAACTTCAGCTACTGTTAAGGTATATCACAAGCGAATAAATCGTTGGTAAACCACTAGCACACGGTGGTTTTCTAATTACGCTATAACAAGGAGCTAAACCAGACACTTTAACGCTTGGCATTTTTGCTTCGCAAAATTATATGTCAAAATTACGTGCAACTTAATTAGGCTACATGGACTCCCTCTTTTGTCAACAATAGCTCCCGCTGACAACAGTGGATCGGACAGCAGCTCTACATTCGGTGTTTAATCGGATTCGTTCCGTCAACTTGATGATATTCGCTTGATGCCGGCCTCATTCGTTAAACAGTATTTATTACTTCCCAATTAAACAGGTTTAGGCATCTCGGTCTGGTCATATTGTCATCATTTGCTATTGCTTTGACTCGGTGAGTGTTAACCATTTACATAGTTAATCTTGTACTCTTTTCCCGTTGTTAATAATGCCCATATTATACGAGCGTTCTTTGCTGCTAGTGCGACAGTTGCTCGTTTATAACCTCGTCGTTCAACGAGTTGATTTAACCAAATACTGTTGCGATCGGTTTTCTCTTTACATCGTGCAATAACGGTTCTTGCGCCATGAATAAGTAGAGTGCGAATGTGTTTTCGCCTCTTTTGCTGATGCGGCCAAGATGAACATGACCACCTGTTGAGTATTGTCTTGGAACCAACCCTATCCAAGCTGCGAATTGGCGGCTGGAGCCAAATTGTTTGGCGTCATTGACCGTTGCGACAATGGCGCTTGCACTGTGTTCACCGACACCTGGAATATCCATGAGGGTTTTGGCTGATGCCATCTCACGGACTAAAGCAGAGACTCTGCGATCATAGTGCAGTATTTCTAGGTTAAGGTATTAAATCTTGTTCGATAGATCTTGAAGCAGTTCTCTAGCTCAGAGGTGTGCACCAGAGCAAGTCTCGATGCCAATGAGGCAGGGAGGTAACTTAGCGAATGTGTCTAAGATTTTGTTTCTTTTAACAGTTTTTCGTAGGATGCACTTGCCATATGCATCAATGATGTGAATACTAAACGCATTCTTGGCGAGGTCCCGTCAATAGTTCGAATGGTGGATATAGTAACTTCTAGTTCTTAAGCGTGTACTAAATAAGTATGCCACACAGAGTGTCAGGTAGAAGGAGTCCATATCATTCGTTATATTTTTTATCGAGAATTATATGAAAAAATTATTGTTATCAACTATTGGTTTAGTAATGGTCGCTGGTTGCCAGTCTACACCGGTTCAGAACGAAGAAACGACAATAGCTGATGTGTTAAAAACTTCAGTTAACGCAATTAACAAAATTGCACCACAAATGGTTGATAGTGAGACCCGAATTGATAGTTCGTATGCACTTGAAAATAAGTTGGTGTATAAATACACCTTGATAAATTACAGCGTGGATGATTTCGATACTGAAAAAGTCCAAGAAATAATTACTAAGCAAGTAACCGGTTTTGTTTGTACTTCGCCAGGGATGGAATATTTTATAGATAATGCTATCGATATTTCTTACCGTTACTACGATAAAGATAGTAAATACATCACGGAAGCTAATGTAGAAACGGCTGACTGTTCAAAAATCTAACAAGTCACTCAAAAACGGAAAGATTACAGTTAGCTCTCGCTGGTGCCTCGCACATTTTAGCCAACCGTATTTTTTCGCTTAGCTTAGCGTTATAAATGAGGCGGTGTAATGGTTATTAAAGCGTTCAAAGCACAGTATCGATTACCGATGAAATATCAAAAAATCACGTCTTATGTTGGCTTTTTTGGTGTAATTTTGGGCATCTTCATCTGTATTAAATCAAGCATGCTGTTAACAGGTTGGTTTGGCGTTGATCTTAATTTACCGTTAAGCCAATTAGATGGTTCAGAGTATGGTGTTTATCAATTTCTAGGTTCACAGATCTTAGTGCTAGTATTGTCGGTGTATGCTGGTGTTGTATGTGTCGCGAGTGTTTTTTCTTTAGTAATGTGCCTTTTAGGTAAGTTTAGTTTACGTGAAGCAATTAGTTATACGTTGTTCTCTAAATTTCCTAAGGCATGGATGAATCCATACTCAAATTTATAACAAACCATTTAAGTAGATTCGCAACGCTTGGTATTTAAGGTTTAAATCGGCTTTAGGGATTACGGCACAATTAAGCACCACATAAGTGTGGCAGATCCTCCCCGGTAGGGCGAATCCATGTCATTCGTATAGTTCAGGGAAAGAATGAAAGTACTTATAGCAGGAGCCAATGGGTATATTGGTAGCCACGTGACTAAGATGTTTGTCGAAAGTGGTTTTGAAGTTTCGATCTACAGCAGGACTAGCGGTGTTTTACCTCCTGCTCGCAAGCTTACGAAAGTGCCATCAGATTTTTCTGGTTACTTTGATATCGTTATAAATTGTGCTCGCCCACATTGGTCAGAATTTTCGCCGGAGGAAATAGCGGATATAGAGTCCAAGCTACTAACGCAGTTGGATAGATTAGCTGCTGAAGGAGCGACAAAAATCCACACATCGGGTGTTTGGCTATTTGGTCATGCTTCTCACAATGACCTCAAAGAGTTTAGGCTTAAGCCTCTAGATGCGGTAAAACCGGACACAGTTACAATCGGTTGCTCTATCAAAAAGAAGTGGCATGTTGTTTACTGTCCTAGTTTGGTTTATGGCGGAGAAAACTGTCAGCTAAAGCGAATCGTAGATTCCTTATCTGACCAAACTCTTCAAGTAGCGATACCATCTCAAGGTTATAACCAATATATCCATGTTAATGACATCGCTAGATTTTATTTGGCATTGGTTCAAGGTAAACATCCTGCTATACAGCACTTTATTGCTGAGACGGTGGGATATAGTCCTGAATTGTTCTCCCAGTTGTTACTAGACTTTCAAATTGTAAAGCATGTTTACAAGAGCAGTTGGAGTGACTTTGAGAAATACCATGGCTCTTCGGCAGTGGAAATTGAAAAGTTGAATCTTAAACTTCCAATTAGCTCTTTGTGTGAACCGAAAGAGTCCTTAAGGAAGTACATAGAAAATTACACATAACAAGCGTTTAGGGCCGATTCCCAACACTTGGCATTTTCAGTTCAAGTCGGGGTCGTGTTTACGGTGCAATGGGTTAGGTTGGGTGGTCTGCGTTGATCATTACTTAACTGGACGTTATATTTTTCATCAATTTAGGAGCTATTTCAATGTCATATTCTGAGGCTAGTTGTCTTTGTGGTGTGGTAAAAATCAAGGCTGAAAACATCGATCCTAAGTTTACAGTTTGCCATTGTCAGTCATGTCGAACTTGGGGTGGTGCTCCGTTCTTTGCTTTGAAATGTGGTACTCAAGTGAAACTGGAAGGTGAAGATAAAGTAAAGATGTACAAATCTTCTTCTTGGGCTTCACGAGGTTTCTGCAGAGAATGTGGAACCCACCTATTTTGTAAATTCAAAGAAACAGGCGAGTACAATATGCCAGTGGGCTTGTTTCCAAATTTAGAAGGGTTGGAAATGGACATGCAGTATTTTAGTGACATGCGACCTGGTTACTATTGCTTTTCCAATGAAACTAAGGAAATGACCACCGAAGAAATCATGGCCTACTTTGCAGACAAGGTATAACTATAGGCATAGCAACCGGTTTAAGGGAGACTTTAATGCTTGCCGGTTTAGCTTACAGTATTGCAAGCGTTTGTAGCCCCCTCAACGTGAGTATTGTTTTCCAAAGGAAGATTCATATAAATGAAAAATGTAGTTCAACTTGTCTTTGTCTCTAGAAATCAGTTATTGCTCGCCTTCCGCCAAAATACTGAAGCGTTTGACCAGTATTGGGGCTTTCCTTCTGGGCGCATAGAGGACGGTGAATCTCCTCTAGACGCAGCAGAACGCGAAGCTTTGGAGGAAACTTCGGTTAGCACTAAAGAATTGAATTTAGCGGCTGAATTGGTTGACCCTAGTTTGCAGATTCGTCATTACTTTTACCTATGTTTTGATTGGGTTGGCAAAATAGAGAACGCAGAACCTAACTTGTGTCGAGAGTTGCGTTGGTTCAACCTCGACGAATTGCCAGAAAAGTGCACTCCAATAACTTACGTAGCAATGAAAAAATTAAAAACGCGTTGCGTGACCATCAGCAACGAACTTAGCGCTATAACCTCTTAGCGCTATAACCTAAGAGGGAGATATGGGACTTAGATCATTTGAAAAGGAAGACTATGGCCTACTTATTTGTTGGATCGATTCAGATAAATTGAATTATCAATGGGGCGGCCCAAACCTAGAGTTTTCATTGGATTAAGTTCAAATTAGTTGGCACTGCTCATATCTATACACCAAATTTTTACTGCGAGGGAATGAACATGAAACAACGACTTTTCAAGAACTTGAAGCTGGCATTAGGGGTTGGCTTTGGTGTTTCCATTCATCAGTACTTTTTTATGACGGATGGTGCGTTTGATTTCTATCAGCCACTTGTGGCGTTTGCTTTTACGTTTGTCGTTAGCAGTATTGGTACACTTCTAAAAGAAAGAATCATGCGCAAGAAGGAGATTACATGAGAATATCGGAAGCCGTTCTGTCGGATTTAGAATCCTTTTTCGAATACATAGGAGCACAGCTTCTTGAGAATGCGGATGATAACTCTCCACTTTTCCAACCGATCTCTAAAGAGAATTGTGTAGTTTCGGAACAATTTAAAGACAAGTTTCGAAATGGTTTTGAGGCAAGCCTTGCTGAACATGGCTGGAGAAAGCTCTGGGTAATCAAAGACTCTAAGGAACGAGTGTTTGGTCATATAGACCTACGTCATTACGGTGAAGAGTATAAGTTTCATCGTGTGCTTCTCGGCATGGGTGTTGATTCAAGTCTAAGAAAGCAAGGGTTGGGTGTAGAACTGATTAAGCGCGTGACTGAGTTTTGTAACGAAAGCCCAAGTATCGATTGGTTAGATCTAAATGTTCTCTCGAAGAATCTTCCTGCAAAAAATTTGTATTTGAAATGTGGTTTCGAAGTGATTGGAGAAGTCCCAGATTGTTATCTTATAGAAGGACAGTCTGTGTCTGAAACAATGATGACACTATGCACGAGAAGTTCCGGGTAAGAACGCTTTTAAGAATGAATTATGACACTTGGCATCCTAAAGCTTATGTTAGTGCTTAAGCTTGGTGTCAGCGCTTTTACACGGCAACTCTACCTATGAGCTAAAGAGGCATCATGATTAAAATCTATTTCGTGTGTGGCTTTATCGGTTCTGGTAAGACGACTTACTCTAAAGCGCTTGCAGAAAAGCATGGCGCCTTTCGTTTCTCGATCGATGAGTGGATGATTCCTTTGTATGGCGAGCATATGGAGCGTGAAGTTTTTGATCGCCGGCTGGCTACGTTACAAGGGTTATTCAAGGATTCTGCAATGCAGCTGTTTTCCTTGGGTGTCCCGGTGATTTTTGACTTCGGTTTTTGGCGTGAGTCTGATCGGGATTCTTTTACAAGCTGGGCATCAAACCTAGGTGTGGATAGCGAAGTTCACTATCTTGATGTTCCGTTTGAGACTTGTAAGGAGAGGGCATTCAGCCGTAACTCTGAACTGGATGGTAAGTCTTATGAAATGACACCTGAAATGTTAGATCTGTTTTGGTCTTGGTTTGAGGTTCCAACTTCAAACGAAAATGTTATTTGGGTTCAACAGGAAGCTCAATAAGGTATGTAGTCAGGAGCGCAGGTGAGTGGTGTTTTTGTTATCTAGCTTATCTTCTAAGTCTCACGTTACATTGGGTTTGTGAAAGTCTGAGTCGTCCATCGAATAGTCGTGTAATAAGGGCATTTTTCATGCCGTATTTTTGGTAATTAGTTCTTCCTGTCGATTATCGAATTTGTCCCAAACCCACTATTAAGGCAGGGAACCCAATGAATAGAACGGTATGGTTCGCACTCATTTCGCTTTTGTTTTCAATGACAATGGTATTTTGTACATACAGTTATGGCATAGAGAGCCACGTTGAAGTAATCACACTCACTTTAGTACTGTCTGGCCCTCTGATTTTTACCTTTGCGCTTGTTGTCATTTTTTGTGGCGCACTAGTCATTAACAGGTACAAGTTACTTGGAACCGTCGCAATTTGTGTGCATGGATTTACTGCATCACTACATGTGCTGTGGAACGGTTTTATGTTTATCGATGTGATTAATAAACAAGGCTTAGGTCCGGGACAAGGTTATTCTGGCTTGATACTTTGGGTTGGTAGTATCAAGGCGATGCTACTTGGTTTGGTTGTGGGTGTATGCCTGCATTACTTGCTACGATTATTTAGAAAGGCTGCGGTAAGATAACTGTTGGCTAGTTAGTGGGTTGTTCGTTGTCTATAGGAGTTGTCGCTGTGTTTTATAGTAAGGAATTCAACAAGGGATTGCTGCTCATCCTTGTTGCGATAAGTGCTTTCATTGTCGTTACCTCGGATAATAACCCTGGGACATTAATCGCTCACGCCATCAATGGTTTAATTGCTTTGCTCTTTTTCTCTATGACCATTGAGGTCAAAGACAATGTACTAAGTTGGTATTTCGGCTTTGGCTTTTGGCGTAAGAATGTAGAAGTGTCAGACATTACAGAGACATCGTTCTATCAAAGCAAGTGGTATCAAGGTATTGGTATCCGAATGCTGAGCGATGGTTGGTTGTATAATGCATCGATAGGTTCAGCGCTGAAGTTAAGCCTAAACAATGGAAAGCATGTTTACATTGGTTGTAAGGATACGGACGGTTTAAAGCTGGCGTTGAAAACCGCTAACGAACAGATAACTCAAAAGTGATTTACGAGGCTTGGCACTTTTCGTTTTGAGTTGGACTAATTGTTAAGGCTCTATGCTTTAAGTGAGCTGCACTTTAATATGCCAACAAGTGAATCGGAGATTGAATGGACAAAGCAATCAAAACACATTTCGACGAGTATCCCGATGATGTTCGAGCTCGGCTTGAAGAGTTGCGTGCATTAATCTTTGAACTTAGCTCTGATTTGGAATTAGGTGAAGTCGAAGAGTCTCTGAAATGGGGCGAACCAAGTTACAGCGTTAAGACGGGCAGCCCAATTCGAATTGATTGGAAATTGAAATCGCCAAACAACTATTACTTGTTCTTTAACTGTCAAACAAAGCTAATCGACACATTCAGAGAATTGCACGACGGCACATTGGCATTTCAGGGTAATAGGGCAATCGTCTTGAACCTAACTGAACCACTCCCCAAGGCACAGATTAAGCAGTGCTTAGAGCTAGCCTTAACTTATCAACAACGAAAACATCTTCCGCTTCTTGGCGCGTAGTTCTTATGTGTTGCCTGCTGCTTAACTGAATGTGGTTAGAATTTGAAAAGTAAGCCTGCCACTGATTTACAAGGCTTGGCACTTCTCGTTTAATGTAGGTTAGTGTTTAACGTCTTATGGTTTAGGTTAGTGGCGTTGCTCGGACCGTAAAGTGGTATGTGGACAGGGAAAGTTATGAATCAACAAGAAGCCTTTATAGGATTTGCGGTCTATGGGGTTATCAGTAGTTTAATCGGATTTTTTACGTTTTTTATTATCAAAGATGCAAAGTACAAACAAACATTGTGGACTTTGGAGTCTGTTATGTTTGGTATCTTCGCGATTGGTTTTATCTATTGTTCAGGTGGTAATGGGCCAGAATTGTTGGTCTGGATTCCGCTTGTTACTTTAATGTCTATTTACAATGTCCACTCTTTGAAATTTTGTGGTTCTTGTGGAAAAACTAACGTAAGAAAAAGCGGATTGTCATCCATTAAATCATGTAGTGACTGTGGTAATGCTTTATAGTAAAGCTAAGAAATATCAGACGTTTGTTCATTTTAGTTTAAGCCTTAAAAGGAAGTTGTATGAATTTAGATAAAGCTAAAAAACGTATCGCGAAGCAGGTTAAAAAAGGCGACAACGGATACCCAAAAATCACGTTAGCGTATTACGGGACGACCAAAGATCTCGCAACGGAAGTCGCGGTTCAATTTATGATGGGTGAGGGCGATGGTGTTCAAGAAGAGCGTTTTTCTTGTGAAACCGAAATCCGAGATAATGAGCTAATCCAAACGACGTTACTCAAGATAATCGAGCGAGCGAATGTTAATTCAGTAATTGAAGTTGAAGGCGTGACGGTTCTTTAGTTGTCTTAGTATCAGTCGGTGCGTTTGAATTTTTTACTCATAATTTATCAAGGAAGAAACATTATGAAATTAGCTCAGTTAAATATCGCTCTGGCAAAATACCCGTTAGATGCGCCAGAAATCAAAGAGTTTGTCGATAACTTAGAGTTGGTTAATGGAATCGCAGAAAGCAGTGAAGGGTTTGTTTGCCGTCTGAAAGATGAATCTGGGGACGCCACCAACATCCAAGCTTTCGAGGATCCTAATATGATCGTGAACATGTCGGTGTGGGACTCTGTGGATTCGTTAAAGAACTTCATGTTCCGCACACATCACCGTGATTTCATGCGCCGAAAGGGGGATTGGTTTCATCGTTTACCTGAAGATACTTATGTTCTTTGGTGGATCGAAGAAGACCATATTCCCACACTCGAAGAAGCGATAGAGCGACTTGAACACCTCAGAGAAATCGGTGATACGCCGTATGCCTTCACTTTTAAAACCAATTTTACAGAGTCAGAAGCGCCCAAATAGCGTTCATAGATAACCAACGTTATGTTTTTTAGACGTTTTATGGCAATTCCCGTGAAGATGAGTCGATTATTGGTATGATGTTTCTATAGTCTTCGAGAGGTTTTATGATGTTGAAAATGAAAAGTAGTGTACTTGCGGTGTGTTTATTCGGTTTCAGCATGAGTGCTAGCGCTTCAACACTGGAAGAGTGTGCCAAACTTCTTCCTGATGGTCACACGTATAAAGTAGAGATCATTTTAGACGTAGATAAGACTGAGAAGGATCCAACGGTCAAAGGCAGTTTTGGTGTGACGGGCGGAGCCGATGCGCCAGATACTTTCGATATCGGTGATTTTGTCGAGTGTGCTGGTCCTCTGATCAAAACCGTAGATACAGACAGCAACGAAGCGTCTAATTCCTAGTCACTGGTTATTGCGTTTGTCGGCCCTAGACGCCAGAGGGTATTCTGCATTTAAACAGATAAAGGTAAGTTGTGATTGAATTTAAAACGGTCGGTCTTTTTGTACTTACGGCGGTCGCCGAGATAGTAGGGTGTTATCTACCTTATCTTTGGTTGAGAGAAGACAAGAGTATTTGGTTATTGATTCCAGCTGCGATCAGCCTGGCGTTGTTTGCTTGGTTATTGACGCTTCATCCTACCGCGACAGGGCGTGTTTATGCGGCCTATGGCGGTGTGTATATTTCTGTTGCCCTGATATGGCTGTGGCTTGTTGATGGCGAAAAGCCGACAACGTGGGATCTGTTCGGTGGCTCAGTTGCACTACTCGGTATGGCGATTATTATGTTTGGCCCTCGAAACGCATAATTCATGCACTGAGATGACAGGAAGAGATTAAACCATGAAAAAGGTTGATTGGCACAAGAATCAGATTGATGACAGTACCGTCATTACGGACAGCTACAAAACGACTCAGAACGTGCGTCGATTTTTTAAGTCCAAGCTTGGTGATGAGTTTAAATTTGACCGTGATTTTATGCAGTGGATGAACAATGCGACAGGATTGACTATGGGTGATGCCTTACAAGAGTGGGCGAAGCGTAACGATACAAAGTAACGGATTATCTTGTTGGTCAACTTATTAGCCAGTTAACGAGTTCATAAAAATACCGCCGTAATCAACGGCGGTATTTTTTATTATGCTGATTGCATCGTTCAGCTGAGAACAGCGAGCCTACTTAGCGTGAGCTAATTCAACACTCTGCGTTTCATTAGCGACTTTCCAATCGCCACCTAAGGCTTTATACACTGCAATCGTGGTGTTGGCGGTTTGAAGCTTGGCGGCGACTTGGCGGTCTTGCATCGCTTTTTGTTGTCTTTGTGCGTCTAACACTGATAAGTAATCGACTAGGCCCGCTTTATAGAGTGACTTTGCCTTACTCACCGCATTATCAACAGCAAGGGTGGCTTCATCGATGCGCTTTTGGTTTTCTTGGCTACGACCATAGGCAAACAAGCTTGAATCGACTTCTGCAAAGGCGCTGTCTACCGAGTGTTGGTAGTTAAGCGCTGCAGAACGGAACCTTGCTTCGTTCATTTCTACCATGGCTTCGCCTCGGCCACCATCGAATACATTCCAACTGATGCCTGCAGAGGCTGCCCAACCGAATGAGTCGCTACTGAACAGATCATCAAAACTTCCGGCTGTCACTCCTGGCGTACCCGTTAGGAAGAATTTTGGATAACGATTGGCAATGCTTGCGCCGAGTTCTTCGTTAATGGCTGCCATTTCTCGTTCTGCAATTCGGATGTCTGGGCGTTGTTCTAACAAGTCAGAAGGTAAGCCTGTCGGAATCACATCGTTCATTCTCGGCAAGGTAAATTCACCCGCTAAACGTTGGTTCACGTTCGTAAGTGATTCGCCTAACAACACTGCCATGCGTTGTTTGTGAACTTGCTCTGCGATTTCAAGTTGAGGAACAATGGATTCAGTCGCGGCAAGCATGGCTTTGGCTTGCGCAAGATCTAACTCAGAGCCGTAGCCGCTGCGAACCACTTTGGTGACCAATTCTAAGGTCTGTTTTTGGTCGGCAATGTTCTCTAGTGCGATCGCTTTTCGCTCTTGCGCGCCTCGATATTGCAGGTAGTTGTGAATGACATCGGCGGTGATCAAGGTGTTCAAACCCGATTGAAAGATCTCAGCTTGTTCCACTCGAATTGTTGCCGCGTTGGATTGCTTGTCGATACGTCCAAACAAGTCCATTTCCCACGCGATGCTTGCACCTAAGAACCCGCCATCGTGTTGCGCTTCCAATAACGACATGCCCGTCGCTGATTCAACCGCGTCAGAGGCACCAAATACCGGGCCGAGTAGGGAGTCGTTCTCACTCAGCTGGTAGTTGTAATAACCGCCACCGACATTGATGGTCGGCACTTTGAATGATTCCACAACGCTCTTATATGAGTTCGCCATGTTGATTCGCTCGGCGGCCAATTTAAGTGGGATGTTTTGGTTTTGAACATCGGCTACTAACTGGTTGAGCGTCGGGTCATTGAACTGTGTCCACCAATGATTGTGCTGTTCGTTTTGGCTCACGCCGTCTTGGTTTACATCACCTTGGCTATATAAGAAGGTCTCTGCCATGGTCGTTTGTGGTTCTTCGTAATCGGGGCCAACCGCACAACCTGTCAGCAACAAGGCAAGAGCAATAGGAGCCACTTTAAACTTCGTTAATGGATACATGTTTATTGCTCCTTGTTGAATGAGGTTGGAGTGCCGCTATTTGTAGACTGAGGTGTTGCATCAAGCACGATCACTGCGTCTTTGATGGCTTCTTCTACCGTTTTCTTTTGTTCGGTTCGATAGAAAAGCTTGTACAGCGCAGGCATTACAAACAGAGACAACACGGTTGCTGCAGCCAAACCACCGATAATGGTTGCCGCCATCTGGTCAAATAGCAGGTCACTAAGCAGCGGGATCATGCCAAGTGCAGTAGTGAGTGCGCCCATTGAGATCGCCATTGTACGGTTCACGGTTGCTTCTTTGATTGCATCAGACAGTGAGCGACCGTTTTTACGTTCAAGCTCGATTTGGTCCATCAATACAATGCCGTTCTTGATGATCATACCGGTCAAGGTTACAGCGCCAATCAATGCCATGAATCCGAATGGTTTATCCAACAGCAATAAGCTGAATGTTGCACCCGTCGCCGCAAGCGGTAGGGTGGTAAAGATGATCACTGGCTGTTTGAAGCCGTTAAACATCGCCACTAAGATAATCACCATCAACAGCATTGCTTTAGGCAGCTGCTTAAGAATATCGCTGACCGCTTTATGCTCGTCGTAATATTCGCCACCCCATTCCAAGTGGTAACCTTGTGGAAGGTGAATGGATTCTATTTGTTCTTTAACTGAGTCTCTCACTGCTGCAGGTGTGGTGTAGCGACCAACGCCAGCTTGTGCTGTGATGGTTTTTACTCGGTCGCGACGCCAAATCATGGTCTCTTCGCTGCGAAGCTCAAACCCGTCAATGACTTGACCTAGTGGAACGCTGTGGATGCCCAATAAAGAACGTACCGGCAAAGTTTCTAGCGATTGAATAGAGCTTTCTGTACCACGCAGTTGAATCGTCACCAGTTCGTCGTTTAAGTTCATACGACCCAGCGGCATGCCTTCTGACGCACGTTTCATCGCGAATGCAATATCTGCACGGTTAATACCCGCAAGGCGCATCTTGTCTTGGTTGATGACAGGTTCTAGCATTTTGCTCTTTTGACGCCAGTCGTCACGAACGTACTTGGTGTCTGGGTGTCGAGCAAAGATAGCTTTCGCTTGTTCAGATAAGCCGTGCAGTACCTCGATATCTGGGCCTGAAAAACGCGCTTCAACACTAAATTTATCCGAAGTCGCAAGCTTTAAGCTTCTAAAGCGAGGATCGGCGTTTGGAAACTCTTCCATTAACCATTTGTCGCCACGCGCAATCAACGGGCTGAGTGAAGGGAAATCGGTCGCGTTAATCAAGATCTGACCGTAAGCAGAGTCAAACGGTTCTGGCTCAATGGTCACTGAGAAACGAGGAGCGCCAGCACCAATGTACGTTGAAATACTCTCGACTTCCGGCTGCTCTAACAACCATTGTTCGATACGCTTCATGTCTTCTGAGGTCTGTTCAACCTTGGCGCCATTGGGCAGCCAGTAATCTAAGAACAGAATGGGTCTGTCGGCTTGTGGAATAAAGTTAACGGCAATATTCGGGATAGCCAATGCAGTAACCAAGATCAACGGAATAAGCCCCGTCAGTGCTTTGAGTGGGTTATCTACCGTCCAGTTTACGCTCTTACGGTATAAGCTCACTTTGGTGTTGTCAGCTTGCTTAGTTGGCTTGATGAAGAACCAACACATCAAAGTTGTGAAGGTCATTGCGACAAACCATGACAACAACAGTGAAGAGGCGATAATTAGGAATACTGAGCTTGCGAACTCAGCGGCATCGGTTTTTGAAAAGATAACAGGGCTCGCACCCATGATAGCAATGACTGTCGCGCCAAAGAGTGGTGTAGCGGTCTCTTTAACAGAATCAATTGCGGCTTTGGTTCGGTCGATTCCTTTGTTGATTTTCACAATCATCATATCGGTGATGACAATGGCATTATCAACCAACATACCAAGCGCAAGAATGAAGGTACCTAGCGAAACTCGGTGCAAATCGATTGAAGCGATGTTCATGTAGATAAGCGTCAGCAAGATAGTCAGCAGTAAGCTTGAGCCGACAATGGTTGCGCTTTTTAGCCCCATGAATATAGACAGGACGATGAATACAATCGCGACACTCTCTAGCAAGTTGCTTACGAAGTTGTCGATCGATTTTTGAACTTCTTCCGGTTGGTTAGCAACTGTCGCGATATCAACGCCTAACGGCAGGGTTGCTTGAAAATCGCTGACGATTTGATTGATTTCATCACCAAGTGATACCACGTTTACGCCGGCGACTGGGCTCATCGCTAATGTGACCGCTGGTACGCCGTTGTAGCGGTTCTCTGTCATCATTGGCTCTTGGTAGCCCATTGTGACGTTTGCAATATCACCTAAGCGGATTAAGCTGGTTCCTAATTCACTCACGCCGCCTTTGATCATCAGGTTTTTGATGTCGTCTAATGAACCAAACTCACTCGACTGTTGAACTCGGATTCGTTCCGTTCCTGCTGAAAACTTACCGGCATCGAAGGCCATGTTTTGCGTATTCAGCTGCGACCAAACTTGTGTGATAGATAGGCCGTATTGCGCCAACCTTTCATCTGGGATGTCGATATGAACAACGCGTGGTTGAACGCCGTGTAATTCGATCTTCTTAATACCATCGACGGTTTTAATTCGACGTTGCAACTCTTCTGCGTAACGTCTTAGTTCAGCAGGCGAGGCATCTTTACTGTGGATAGAGAAAAGCATGCCGTAGACTTCAGAAAACTCGTCTTGTACGACACTGATCTGTGCAGTCGAAGGCAATAACAGCTTCATGTCAGATACTTTGCGACGCAATAAGTCCCACTCTTGAGGAAGTGCCTTTGAATTAAGAGACTCTTTGAGATCGACAAACACCATCGACATGCCAGGGCGAGAGAGTGAACGAAGTCGGTTTAATGATCCCATCTCTTGCAGTTTAGTTTCGACGGTATCAGTAACTTGCTGTTCCACTTCTTCCGCAGAAGCACCGGGGTAGAGCGTTACTACGACGGCCGTTTTGATGGTGAAGCTTGGATCTTCGAGCTTGCCAAGATCAAAGTAAGAAAACAGGCCTGCGATAACACTCAATGCAGTGAAAAACAGGATGAAGGTGCGTTGTTTGATCGCAAAATCAGCTAGATTCATCATGATTTACCTACAGACTCTTAACTTGAATATCGGAGAAGTGTTGGCCTTCCATGACGTACTGAGCACCACTCACCACGACGAAATCGCCATCGTTGAGCGTTGATTCAACACACACGGTATTTTGAGACATTGAAACCACGTCCACAGTCACGCCATGCGCTTGTTCGTTTTGAACGGTGAATACTTGCTCGATGCCAGATTGATTCACCAACGCTGAATACGGTAAACAGAAATTGTTGCTAGCTTCGCCAAGTTGAGTTGTCAGTGTGACGGCTTTTCCTGGCAACACTGACTTGTTGGTTGTCTCTACATGGTAGGTAACCGCGTAGGTTTGCTTGATAAGATCAGGTGACGTGGCAATTTCAGCGGCGTACCCAATCAGCTTTTCCTCTGAACCATACCAATTGATAACAGCGGTTTGATTCGGTTGGAACTCATGAATCAAGTTCTCTGGGACTTGGATTTTAACTTCAAGCTGATCAGGGCTGTGGATGGTGAAAACCGAAATGCCCGGCAGAACTTGCTCAAACTGATCGAAGTTAGATGCCGCAACCACACCATCGAAGGGTGCGAGCAGTTGGGTATAACGAATCGAATCTTTCGCACGGCGTATGTTCTGTTCTACGACTTTAACCGCCGCTTCACTTCGTTCATAACCGCTGATTGCACGGTCTAGATTAACATCGGCAATCGCATTATCAGCGATGGCTTGTTTTACTCGTACAAGTTCAGATTTCGCTAATTTGTGTGCAGATTTCGCTTCGAGTGCTCGTGCTTGTAACTCTTCTAACGCGACTTGATAATCATGAGGGTCTAACTGCGCAAGTGGTTGGCCTTTCTTTACTGAATCACCAACCGAGACCATCATTTTTTGAATAGTGCCAGGCACACGAAACGCGACGCCAGCAGTTTCTGATGACTGCAATTTGCCTGTGAACGATTTTTCAACTTGATGAGAGAGAGGCTCAAGTTGGATAACTTGAATCGGGCGCGTTTGTTTTTGAGCTATCGTCGCCTCAGAGTCATTACAGCCAAACAGAGCGGTTAGGCTTAGTGCAATGACTGTGTGTTTGAAGATAGGTGTCTGTTGAAAGATAGACGAACGCTGCAAAACAGATGAATGTTGAGATATAGGCTTCATGGATTACTCCTGTCAATTTATGGAGTAATTCTATCTTTCAGTCTTGTTTAGATAATCTAGTCTTCACGTGAAACACTGTCACAATATTCGTTACAATAACTAGAGTTTCGGAAGCTCTTGTAATAAAAAATCAATCAAAAGCTGTGCTGAATGGCTTAACGCTTTACGCTGAGGATAGAGCAACCATGCTTCTTCTTCTTGAAGATTCTCGTCGGGGAAAAGGTTAATCAAGGTGCCGTCTTTGAGTTGCTGTCGTACCAAGAGTTCTGGTAACAACGCGATGCCTCTATGTCGAATTACACCGCCTTTCACGAACCCAATGCTGTCGCTGACGACCAAAGGTTCAACTTTGATGGTGTGATCTTTGATGTCCCATTGTTTATCGATGTCGCCACTTGGCCATCTGAAGCAAACAAATGGGTAATTGGAGAGCTCTCTTAGGTTTGAGGGCTTGCCTTGTTTCTCTAGAAATTCAGGGCTTGCGACAAAAATACGCTGGAGAACCATCACTTTACGAGCAACCACGTTAGCGTCGCTCAACGTACCACCATGCATAGCGAGGTCTAATCCTTGACGGTACATGTCGACAAAGCCGTTACTAATGTTGCGAATATCAAGTTCAACCTTAGGGTACATATCTTGGAATTTAAACAGAGTAGACTGCATGATGTCGCTGGTTTCAGGCAATAGACCAATCTTAATTTGCCCGTGTGCAACCTCCGAAAGGTTGGAAGCGACATGGTTCGCTTTGTCGAGCGCACTAAGCGCATTGAGCAGCTCTTTGTAATAGAGCTCGCCAGATTTGGTTAAGGAGAGGCTTCGTGTAGTTCTAAAGAACAGTTGAATGCCGAGAGACTTCTCAAGGTCGTTAATTCTACGGCTAACGTTAGCTCGGGGAAGGTCAAGTGCATTGGCTGCGGCAGTAAAACTACCCAGTTCGACAACGGTGGTAAACAGCTTAAGATCTGCGATTTTCATAACAACGGCATTTAATCGTTTTTAGAACAGTATGTTGGCATCGTATACCAATTGGATTTTAAAATCGAAGCGTTCTTGGGTTTGGCTTGTTTTAAGACAGTAAAAAGCCAGCTGACAAATCATTATCAAAGCTGGCTTTGTGTTCGCATGGGACAGACTGCTCTATTTTTCACCTTGGACTAGACAGCTTGTTCTTTCGCCTCACTCCATATCAGTTTAACGACCTCGACCGTCGACCATCACAATGATAGTTTTAGAAATGATGCTGAGATCTGCGGCAATCCAAGACTTCACCGAACATAGGCTTAATGCGTAACTGTGGTCAAAGCCCACTTTACGACGTACATCATCAATACAGGTATCATAACCTTGATTAACTTGTGCAAGCCCCGTAATACCAGGCATTACGCCGTATGTACGGTCAGCAAAGTAAGGGATTTCGTTCTCTAGTTTGGTGTAAAAAGTAGGGCGTTCAGGGCGTGGACCAATTAGAGACATTTCACCTTTCAATACATTGAACAGCTGAGGGAGCTCATCAAGACGTGTCTTTCTCAAAAAGCGGCCAACGGGTGTGATTCGTGGGTCATTCGCAGTAGCCCAAACTGCGCCAGAACGCGTTTCTGCATCTTCGTACATGCTACGGAACTTCATGATTTCAAAGATTGCCATTTTCTCTGGTGTAGATTTACCAACACGCAATTGGCGGTAGAAAATAGGGCCGCGAGAAGTCAGTGCAATTGCCATCGCTATCAATGGAAATACTGGCGCTAGCAAAATCAAAGCAATTAGTGAGCTTACGAAATCGAACGTACGTTTAGCTCGTGAGATTTTGTATTGGTATAAGTTTTGAGTAGATAGCTGTTCAATGTTCATCATAATAAGTCCTTAATGATTCGCTCGTGTCCAAGGTGAGTTTTCTAGTCCGATTAGGTAACGAATGCCACCAATGAAGTTGGCATAGTGTCCAACTATCAAATAAGAGATTAATAAAATAGGTTTGTTTACTAGGCGCTTTGGCAAGATGCAGCCAAGTACGCCAATGGTATAAACGGCAACTTGAGCCCATAACAGTGCTTCAAATACCAAGTAGTTGTTAAGTAAGATTGAGCACACTAAGCACACAATCATTAAATATGGAGTGAGTAGGCGAAGCCCTTTTCCGGAGAAGAACGCAAACGCGATGCCTTTGAACTTCGGGCTGAACAAGCCAAACAATCGAATCGCTTGTTGCATGTTGCCCGCTGAAATACGAAGTCTTCTTTTGAAGTCCGTTTCTAGGTTCGATTCTTCTAGCTCCAGTGCCACCATTTGTGTTTCGTATTCTGCAATGTAACCTTGTTTAACGATTTGCATTGGCAAGATGAAGTCATCGTTGATGGTGTTTAGAGGCAATAGTTCAAATAAATGGGTTCTAAACAAGTAGAACGCGCCATGAGAACCTAAGCTAGAACCTAATGAAGCCTCAGACTCTTTAACGGCGGTTTGGTACTGCCAGTAAGTGTTTTCGCCTTCGTTGCCTGTTGGGCATAGTTGATACGTTGCGTTTACCACACCAACCTTGTCACTTTCAAAATGAGCGGCTGCAATAAGCAATGCATCCAATGAAATAAGGGCTGATACATCACTTAGCGCCGTGATATCGCTGTTTATATTGGTCACTTCTTCATTGATAACCGCAACTTTTCCTCGGTTGGTCTTGTGGTCATGTATCTCGAAATAGATATCGCTGCACATCGCTTCTTGAATCGTCATTTCGGCGATTTCTACCGTGTTATCAGTGCAGCCATCACAAGCGATAATCACTTGTAGCTTCTTTTTTGGGTAATCTAATGAAGCAAGGTTACGAACTTTATCGGCGATCCACTGCTCTTCGTTGAATGCTGGCACAAGAATGGTAATGGTGGGTAGTGTGCAATCTTGTTGTTCGTCTTTATAACAACGATGGCTCTCTTCAATCTGACGCGCCGGGTGACTTTTCGCATACCAACGCAGTAACAGTGGATAGGCGGCGTGATGGTAGACAATCAGCGCACCAGAGAATAAGCAAAGTCCTGCAAGCAACCAGTCGATCATGCGCAAACTCCTTTTGAGATATCGTTGTAAGAGGCAACCATTTTTACAATGTCGAAGTTGTCGAGTACGTAACGACGAGGTGACAAAAAGCGTTCATTTTGCTTTTCTAATAGCGCACTAGCTAACCCCACAATGCTGCCGCTTTTGACGAGGGCGCCGCTGACTGGACATAAGGTTTCATCGACAGCTCCTACATTCATCGCGACGGTAGGGATGTTGCATGCCTGAGCTTCTAGTGTAGAAAGTGGCAGCCCCTCATGACGAGAAGGTAGACAGAAGGTGTCTAACGCGCCGTAAAAAGAAGTCATGTCTTCAATTAGGCCAAGAAAGATCACACGGTCGCTCAAATTCAAGCGGTCAGTGAGTTGTTCCAGTTGCTTGCGTTTTGAACCATCACCAGCCAATGCGACAACGGTGTTAGTAGGAAGTAAGCTAAGCGCTTTAATCAGTTGGTCTTGACCTTTCACGTGTTCTAAACGTCCCGCACACCCTACGATGTGTTTATCGGTTGGTAGATCGAGTGTTGCTCTCGCGTCTGCTTTTGACATCGGTTTGAACTTCTCGCAATCCACACCGTTTTTAATCGTGACGATGTTGTTGTATGAAAAGGCAGAGCGCAGTTGGTTGTAAACACGGGTTGCATCGGCCACCAAAGTTGGCTGAGCGGCTTTAAGTGCTAATGCTTGTAAGCGACGACGTTTGTTATTTTTCAAATGCCAAGCATCATGCTCGGTATGAATTCGAGTAGGAACCCCTGATACACGGGCAGCGTAACCCGCGTAGAGCAGTGGGCCTATGTGATGGGTATGAACAACATCAGGGCGAATTCCTCTAAATGCTTTGATGAGTTTTATGATGATGTTGAATTGAACACCGGGCTCTTTATCTAAAAACACGATTTGGTTGTGGTAAGGCTTCAGCTTCGGCCAGTTTGCGATGGATTCTGCTTTAGTGCCTTCTAAACTGACGATCAACACTTGGTCTGTTGGTTTAGCAAGGCGCAGCAAATCTAACGTTAGGGTTTCTAATCCGCCTGGGGCAAGGTGTTGAACAACGTGTATGATCTTCTTGCCATGCTTTGTTATCTGGTTATTCATAATTTGGACCCTGCCTTTATAATTCTTGTTTCGCTTTTCTGACGTTTCTATTGAAGTAACTGCTTTAAAACGTTTGACTACACAAGGAGATTGCAGGAGTTGTGCCAATTAAATAATCAATATATTTCAGTGATTTACGTTGAATGGTTCGAGGGCAATTTTCGTTTCTCAAAATGGGAATCAAAACAGGATACGAGTGAATGGCTATTTGAATCGTGGTGCTTGGGGAAATCGAAAGTGGGATTAATAATTGGGGCTTTATAAAAGCAAAACGCCAACCGAGTGTTAGCGTTTTGCTTTAGGAAGCACGAAGCTAGGAAACTAGAAAGCTAGAAAGCTAGAAAGCTAGGAAGCACGAAACTAGAAAGCTAAGAAGCTAAGAAGCTAAGAAGCTAAGAAGCTAGGAAGTTAAAAATAGCTTTAAGGCTAATCAACTCATTTTAGGGATAACGGTAATAACAGGAACACCTAAGATGTCTTCAATTTCATCTTTACGCTTGATTGAAGAGTCAAACAGCTCAAACAATATCGCCAACCCAATGCCAAGGCCAATACCTGCAACGAAACCAGCCAAAACAAACACAAAAGAAGGTATGTTAGATTTCATACTAGGCGTGAAGGGTAAATCGATAATCTTCACACGTTTGTTTTGCTCGAATACGCCAAGCGAACCTGTTAGCTGAGCCATTTCATAACGCTCTGTCAGTTCATCGTATAGTTGGCGCTTAATTTCAACTTGTCGCTTAAGACGGTACATCTCTTTTGCATTTTCGCCGAAGTTATTCGCCTTGTGTTCTAGTTCAAAGATCATAGTACGAAGGCTTTTCGTTTCTTCAGTTAAAGACTCAAAGCGAGCTCGAACCAGTTGTAAACTGTGTAGCTGGGTGACCAAAAGAGGTTGGGTATCCGACAGTTTGTTCAGTGTCGTACTACTTGCAATGTCCCAAAGCTGGTCGCTGTTCATCGTCGGTTGAGTGACATCGAGTAAACTCTTTCTCTCATTTTCCAGTCTGTCTAGTTCACGAACTTTAGCTTGTACGGCACTGTGTTTGTTTGTGTATTTGGCTTGAAGTAGAGCCAGTTCACTACGAATATCGATGATCTGATCTTCTATTCGACCTATCACTGGGTTGGTTTTTGAAAGCTGTTGATCGATTGACCCTAAGCTTTTTTCAACACCGGATAACTCGGCCTCTTTTTCTGCCAGTGTTTGCTTGAGTGACGCTAAGCGATTCAAACTTTGGCTCTGTACCTCAGGCGTCGAATGAACATTCTCATTCATGTATAAGGCAAGGGCTTCTTCTGCTACTTCAAGTTCAGCACTGCGCTTATCTATATGAATTTTCAAGAAGTTGCTCGAGTCTTCAATCGAAGAACGTTCTGGTGCTAACAGTTGCTCAATAAAATGTTCACTTACCGAACGAAGCGTCGCTTCCATTCCATCTGGTGTGTTTGAGCTTAAGCTAATTTTTAGAAAATCTTTTCCAAGCTGAGTCACCGTTAGACGTTGAGATAGGTCAGTAATGATCTCTTGTTTCTCAATTTCAGGCATATCGGGCGTGGTTAATTGCAGTTCATCAGCGACCGAGTAAAGCACATGTCGACTATGAAGTAGTGTTCTCAACGCGTTAAGACGGTCTTTGAGCATGGTAGAAACGGCGATGTCTTCCAAGAATGGATTCATTTTGGCCGTTTCTTGAATCAACATACTGGTATGCGCGTCATATTTAGTCGGAGCCAACTTGCTCACACCAAAGCCTACAAAGGGCAAAATAAGGAGTGGTAGAACAATAACGTAGCGTTGGCGCCACATGGCATTGATGATGACTAATAACCGCAATTTCAGATTATTCATAATAGCTCCAACATCCAATGTACGAAGTTACCACGGTTCTGCCAACTGTCTTTGGAGACAACAGAGACTGGCGAGTTTTCAAGGTGACGACTTTGCTCGAGAGCTTCGACCATCTGTTGTGCGTTTTCAACGGACGTAACGTGATTATTATAAGGAACCATTGCAGGAAAAGGGGTGGTCACGATAGGAGTTCCCGCGGCTAGGTATTCCATCAACTTTAATGGACTGCATGCTCGGATCTGTTCGTTATCAACGAAAGGTAATAGGCTCACATCCCAGTGTTGAGAATAGCTTGGCAACGTGTGATGTGGGCGAGGCCCCAAATAATGAACGTTTTCGAGGTTAGGCAACGACAATGTATCAAGCTCATTGGGGCCGATGAATACAAAGTCCCATTCCGGCATTGCTGTCGCCACATGTTTGACCATGTCGTAATCCAGCCATTCAGATAAGCTTCCGTAAAAGCCTGCAATCGGGCGGTGGTTGCTTGGCAAGTCGTGTGCTCTTGGAACTGGTGTAGAAAATAGCCCGACATCGACACCATGTGGTAAGAGTTGAGCTTTCTCATTAGGGAATTTGTCCATCAGCTTTTCACTAGCAGCGAAGACCAGATCTGATTTATCAATCAATTCCAATTCATGCTGAGCGACAGTTTTGTGGTCAACGCCCGCGAGCGCACTAAAGTCATCCCCGCAGTAATAAACAACCGCTGACTCGCCTAAGTGTCCGCACAAATCAACAGCGGTAGGAAGGGAAGTCCATAAGATAGGATTATGAAGTTTCAGCTCAGCAATAACTGGCTTCAACTGGCGTAACATCATTTGCTGAGCCAGTTTTCTAGACAACTTTGAAGAAGGCGCAGGAATGGTTTTCAAGTTCACGACCGTTATGTTGCCTTGGTTGTTTGAATCAGCGACGTTTTGAGGATCCAGCATGTTTTGAGTAACTGCGTTGCTTCGCCCTGTCAGTTTATTGAATGCGCGAGTGATGTCTTTAACTGACAGTCTTGGCTGTCTAAGACCAATAGAGTTGACCCATAAGACTTTATGTTGTTTAGCCAAGTGGCGAACCAAGTGTTGAGTCGATGAAGGCAGACCGCCAAAGTCTTCACCAAATACGATTAAATCACGCATGGTCGCCTCCATGAGTCTCTAACGAATCGAACACATCGGATTCTGTCACTTCAACAGATTTAATCTGACCGACAACTCGAGCAGGGTTACCGCCTGCGATTGCGAAGGCAGGGATGTTCTTTGTTACCACGCTGCCTGCGGCTATTACGGCACCTTCGCCGATGGTTACGCCACCTTTAACGGTAACATTGGTACCTAGCCATACATCTTGTTCAAGAATGATGTCGCCGATTTGCTGAGGGTCATCGCCTTCACCTAGTGCTCGACGTTTTGCATCAAGCGGGTGTCCAGAGTATCCAAACAGGAAAGCGCCGCCAGCGATGCGTACGTTGTCGGAGATAACGACTTTACCTCCAACAGCGATGGTCGATTGCCAACCGATGTCTACATTGTTGCCAATCGACAGTAGTGGGTGTTCCAAGCCTTCAAGTGGTTGGGTACAACCAGAGAATGTCGTGTGGCCAGAGATACGGCAGTTATCGCCAATCGTAATTTGTACAGGACCGCTCACGAAAGGGAGGCCACCGTATAAATACAGGCGTTTGCCACATTGAGCGACACGACCTTTGAAAGCTGGTGTCCAGTAGAAGAACCGAGTAAAACCAGAAACCAAATTCACGACAAGCTTGTGTGCTTGGTATAGGCAGCGATTAAGTACTTGAGGGGTAGGTAGCTCTGTGCTTCTGATGTTTTTCAAAATGATAAACACATTTCTAATTCGAGAATTAGGATGAAACTTAAGCCAATGTTTGAATTGATGTATAGATACTGACGTCATAATGAAAATCCTCTTTTTTGTTATATAGAAGTACTTTCATATATTGTGCCATTTAATAAGTTTATTATTTTCAATGAGTTATAAGTTTCATTTTAGGTTTTCTCATTTTGACAGGCAGTATGCGATACGTTAGAGACGCAAACTGTGAGTGCTGCGAGGATGTAAATCGGCCAGTTGAAGCCTTGAGTCAAAAATGTACCCGACACGATTGTTCCAATCAGACCTGCATAGATCGCATAGGCGACCGCATTAAGCTCGGGGGCGATTTCTGTGGCCGAGTTTTTTAACCTCGTTAGCGTAGAGCGAGAGGTTTTGATCAAAGAAACGATAAGACAAACAAAAATGATCAGACCAATAAAGCCTGTTTCTGCCAACACACCAAACCAAGTACTGTGAACGGCGTGATTCAGTCCGTCCCAGTGCGAGCTGTAAAAGAAGTAGTTCGAGAAGAAGTTGTTCAACCCTACGCCAGTCAGTGGATTCTCAACTGCCATTTTTACTGCCGCTTCCCAAGCATAGATTCGCCCCATTGCAGATTCATCGATACCTTGTTCAGCGGCACCACCAGAAGATCTGTCTGAGATCCCAGCAACCAAGTAGAGCACTACGGCCACGACAGTTCCTACGGAGATTAAGAGAACTTTAGAGCGCACTAGTTTCCACGCAAAAATACCAATCACCGCAATACACCCCAGTAATCCGCCACGGCTTTGAGTCGCAATAATGGCGGCGAGCAGCAACAAACAGACTAACCCGCTAATTAAACGTTTGGATCGTGAGATGCCAGATGTGGTGGCTTGGCTTATCGTAAAGGCGAGTGGGAACATCAGTACCAGTGCTAGATCATTCGGGTCGCCTAACATAGAGCCAAAATCGCGGCCAATAGTCACGCGTGAGCCCTCGACAAGCCCAATCCCATTTACTGAGTTGTACACGGCGATAGAGCTGACTAAAGCGCCTGCGTAGATAATCGTCATCGCGGTTTTTGCGAGGTTTTCCGTGGTGTTTACTAGCCAAGTAATCGCAAGCGTCATCACCATTACTTTCCAATACACGCCTTTAAATTCAGCTAACGCTATTGGACGGTTAGACGCGAAGATCAGGCCGATAAAGACGAGAGCCCAAAAAACAGCAAGCCAGCTCAATGTAGGGTGCCAGAATATTTTAAGTTCTTTGCTGATGAAAGCATGCCAGAGCAAAGCGGAAAGCGCGCCTAGCGAGAGTAATAGCGGTATCTTTAACGAATAGAGTTGAGGTATCGCTTCATGGATTCGAAAAAATGAAAAGACAACGAACAATATCACCATCCAAAAGGTCTTGTTAATAACAAACATTCCAGCCAAAGGAAGAAGTGCTAGCGCAACAATAACAGCGGGATGCGGCACGAAGTACCAGACAATACCGAGCCCGACACACAAGGTGCTGATCGTGATGATGACTGGCAATCTATTGGCTTCAGGGTTGACCATTGTGACCTCTATTCGCAAATAAACTCTTCATGACTCGCTCGCAATCTTTTGAGACGTAGTTACACCTAATGTTAAATATTGCAAAGCGAGTGCCAGTTATGCATTTTGTTTAACTAATTGATTTAGTGTTGGATTATTAAGTGAGGGCTTAGCCTTGAGGTGAGTTTTGTCAATTTGAGAATCAGTATAAGACTGACTAGAACGGCTAAGTTATCCAGCTAAAATAACCAATTACCGACTAAGACTAGTATTAACGGTCGAGTTGATAGATTTCCAACAACTGCGGGACAACAGCTTGTGGCGAGTATTGGTCTTTCACGGTTTCTATCGCGTTACTCTTGAGAGAGTCACGTTGCTCGCTCGTCAATGACATCCACGAGGATAAATGCTGTTCTAGTACTAACGCTGTTTCTGAATCAGATTCTGAATTGGCGAGGTAGCCATTAACTTGGTGCACGATGAGCTTAGGCAAGTTACCAACTGAGGTAGCGAGAACGGGAATGCCGCGAATCATGGCTTCTAATGCCGCCATAGGTAAGCCTTCAAAGCGGGAAGGGATGATTAACAAATCGATTTGGCTCCAGACGTCGTCCATATTGATCTGATGCCCATGAAAGGTAACATTATGAGGCTGCGATTTAACTAAGGCCTCCATTTCGGGTCCGTCCCCGAAAAGTTCAAACTGAACATCGGGAAACTGTTTGGCTAATGCTACAAATCGATCAGGCGCTTTTTCATGGCTTAACCGCCCCACAAAGCCTACATGGAATGGGCTTGATGAAGGGGAGTTTGTTAACCCGGTTGGGACTTTAACAAAGTTATTCAATTGATGGGTTTTACTCGGCACTTTCGCTTTAATCTTCTCACTGACCACGAGCGACTGATCAGAAAGAAAGCTGCTGTAACGGTCGAGCCAGTCATAAAGCCATACTTTGCCTGTTGGGGTTTCACCTGCGTGATAAGTGGTGATTTGTTTGGTGTTGTTAAAACGAGGTGGGAGCTTGATGAGTTTACTGACCAAACTGGCTTTGTAACCATGAGCATGGATAAGCCTTGGCTGATAATGTTGAACTGCACGTTTAAGCTGTGTCGCGCTATTGCCGCTTGAACCTGAACAGCATAAGGCTAAATCGGAGAGATAACTAAAAGGGATGTTCAGCGTATTCAACTTTTCAACGATGATCGCTTCAGGATTAAACTGAGTCAAAAGAACGATTCGAACAGCATCTGAATACTGAGCGCTTTCAGAAATCAGGCCTTGTGCTAATTCTAAAACATGCGTTTCTATACCTCCAAAAGTTTGGCTGTCGATCAACAGCCAAATTTCATGAAGGTTTACGTTGAGTACACCTTGGCTAGGCTTGATTGTACTCATCTTCCGATTCCCAAGCCTGCTTCTTACGGTAAACGGTAGAAGGGCTAAGTTCTAACAACACAGCAGCGTTTAACACATTCCCATCGCAATGATTGATGGCATGTTGAATGGCTTCGCGCTCTATTTGCCACATTGGACGAATAGCACCTTCGCTTGTTGTAAATGCGGGCGTCATCGGGTCGTTGTTAGCGGGAACAACTGACGATTGCTCCAACTCTTCAGGAGTAATCGGTGGCAACTTAGCTTCGGGTGCTTCCACAACAACAGTTTGGGGCGCCGCTACTCGAATTGGTGTCACTGATTTCGAGGTTGGAGCTGCGTCTATTTTATTAATCGGAGGCGGTAACATGTCTTTGGTCACGCTTGTTTCATTGTTCAACACCACGATGTTACGGATGATGTTTTGCAACTGACGCACGTTGCCTGGCCACGCATAACGCTTAAGTAGATTCTGCGTTTCTTTGTCTATTGATTTGAACTTCTTTTTGTCTTGCTTCGCGTACAGCTTTAAGAAGTGATTACAAAGGGTGACAATGTCACCTCCTCGTTCACGAAGCGGTGGCATCTCGATAGGCACGACGTGAACACGATAGTAAAGGTCTTCTCTAAAACGTCCTTCTTCTACCTCAACCAGTGGGTCGCGGTTGGTCGCACAGATAATTCTGACATCCACTTTAATCTCGCGGTTGCCACCGAGTGGAGTAAACGTACCGGTTTGCAAAAATCGTAGGAGCTTCTTTTGCATCTCCAGTTCCATTTCACAAAGCTCATCAAGAAATAGGGTACCGCCATGCGCTTGCATTGCTGCACCTTTACGGTCGGCTGTTGCTCCGGTAAATGCACCTTTAACGTGACCAAAGATTTCACTCTCCATTAGGTCTCGAGGGATAGCACCACAGTTAATCGCAACGAAGGGCTTACCATTACGCTGGCTCTCTTGATGAATCGCTTCCGCACACACTTCTTTACCCGTACCACTTTCGCCGTTAATAAACACGCTGGCAGTGGTTGGTGCGACCGAATCAATGATCTTGTAAACCGCTTGCATGGGTAGACAAGAGCCGATGAAATTATGAAAACGGTCACGATCGAACTTGCTTTGCATGTTATCGACGAGGTTTTCGAGTTTCGCTCTTTTTAGATGTAAGCGGACAGAGGTCTTGAGTCGATCGGCTTGAATTGGCTTTTCTAAGAAGTCTTCCGCACCGCGTTGGATAAGGTCTACAGCAATGTTTACTGAGCCATGTGCTGTCGCGATGATGACGGCGGCCGGTATTTCGTTCGCACTAATCCAATCTAAGACTTCTTCGCCTGGCATGTCGGGCAGCTTAAGATCGAGAATAACAAGCTGTGGTGAGTGCCTTTCAATGAAGATCTTAGCTTCCGCGCCGGTTTCGACGTGGAAAATATCGTAGGGCTCGTCTTTAACGTACTGCTTGTAGAGTACGGCGAGTGAGGTGGAGTCTTCAACTAACAATACCTTAGGGCGCATTGTGTATTCCTTTTGAAACTTTATCCTAACCAATCAATAACATAGTGGTATGTATCCATCAATACGAGACTTGTGTATTTGTTATCTACCGCATGCAATCTCTTAAGAAACGATAGGTGTACTTTCTCGCGTTGTTGGTCACGCCGGAGTGCATGTTAATGGTGAGTATATTAATAACGACTATGTTGAGTTTTATCTGATACCGATACTGATACTAATGAGCATTCAGAGCTCGCTGAAACCAGCCTTTTTTCTTTCAAGCAAGGCTTTGATTGAACGCTCTGCGAGTTGTAGTAATTCGTCAACTTGTCGAAATGCCGCATCATGACTCTGTTCTAAACATTGCTTCTCTAAAGCGCGAGCCAACTCACCCAAAGGGCGATTACCTAATGATAAGGCCGTGCTGCCAAGAGTGTGGACCTCGAACTCAAGTATTTGAGCGTCGTTCTGAGCGACAGCCTCTTTTATGGCGACCAAGCGTGTTTGTGATTCTTCGACATAATGGTCGATCAAGATCGGGATAATGTCCGCACTGGTATCGCGAATCATTTGCTCCAGAACGCTTTCATCGACAAGCCCGCTCACTTCTTGTGAGTTTAGATGTGCAGCTGTGTCTGACGCTAAAGTGGAATTCATCAAACTAAGTCCTTCTATTGAGCGTAATATCCGTGAGTAAAGGGGCTGTTGACCTTTCGTGGTTAAATTTTGTTCGAATGGGGGCGCCTAGCTCGAACCCTTCGGGCAGCCCTTGTGGTTCATTTCTACTGCGTTAGAGACTTTTCATGTAGGCCAGCTACACGTCAAAGCCTCTTCCTTGTATTAATTTTCCACAAGATGCTGCAAAACCCAGCTCGAAAGGTCAACAGCCCCTATTAAGTTCTAGTCATTTTCTAGAATAATTTCAACTGGTTGCCGTACAAATAGAGCATTTAATTGGCATCTCACTCATATTGCTACAGGGTTTGTGACAAGCCTAACGGACTGATTTAATTTTTGTTTTCTCTTATGAAATATAAACTTAGGTGCCTATAAGCGTAAGGGGCGGGTAGAGCTCCGGAGAAAACGAGGCCGATACAAATAAAAAAGACCACTGCGGTGAATTAACAACAGTGGTCTTAGAGCGGGTTAAGTAGTTTAGGCTAGTCTAAATAGCTATATAACCAAAATAGCGATAACCCAAATACCTATAACGCAAATAACGATAATTTAAACAGCCGTGCTTTAAATAACGAAAAGTAGAACTACGAAGCTTTATCAATCTTTGGCTTTGGGTCGGCTTCTACTTCTTCCTCGCTACTTTCAGAGAAGATATCAGCAACAGCGCTTCTCTCTAATTCACCCTTCAGATTACCTTCTTCGTCGACAACTGGAAGGGAGTAGTCACAAGACATAGTGTCTGGAAGTACTTCTTCAATTACCGCATCAGGTAAAACAGCAGGTACCTCTTCGTAAATCTCATCACTGAAGTCATGAACAGAGGCATCTTCAACGGCGTCTTGTAGGCTCTCTTGTGTGACTAGGCCTTGATAGCCTTCATCCGTTACGTGATAAGCGTAATCGTTTTTCAGCATCTTCATTTGTGCCAGAGCACCTTCAATCGTTTCTGAAGTGATTCGATAGAGAGGAGGCTGCATAACCGTTTCAACCGTCAATGCACGAGCACGGTTTACGTCTTTAACGAATGCCTCTACATAGTCATCAGCAGGATTCAGTAGAATCTCATGTGGCGTACCTTGTTGTACCAACTCGCCATCTTTCAAAATTGCGATTCGATCGCCGAGACGGAGTGCTTCATCCAAATCGTGGGTGATGAAAACAATCGTCTTATGAAGCTTCTGTTGCAGTTCAATGAGCTGATCTTGCATTTCACTTCGAATCAAAGGGTCGAGTGCCGAAAAGGCTTCATCCATTAACAAGATTTCAGCGTTAGTACACAGAGCGCGAGAGAGGCCAACACGTTGTTGCTGACCACCTGAAAGTTGCGCAGGGTACTGCTTGCCGTAACCTTTCAAACCCACCGTTTCTAACCATTCATTGGCTTTCGTTAAACGGTCTTCTTTTTTGATGCCTTGCACTTCCAACCCGTATGCAACGTTTTCTACCACGGTGCGATGAGGCATTAAGCCAAAGCGTTGGAATACCATCGACATTTTATGACGACGGAACTCTTCTAATTGCTTGGTATTGAGGCTCATTACATCAATGCCTTCGACCATAATCTTACCCTGCGTTGGATCAATTAAACGGTTGAAGTGGCGAATTAGAGTCGATTTACCCGAGCCGGAAAGCCCCATGATAACGAAGATTTCACCGCGGTTAATCTCGAGATTAATCTCTTTTAAACCGACGGTATGACCTGTGTCCGCAAGAATCTGATCTTTGTGTTCGCCGTTCTGAACTCGGTTCATAACAGACATAGGTTTCGGTCCAAACACTTTGTATAGACCACTAATTTCAATCAATGGTTTAGTCATGCTTGAGTCCTCCTAAATGCGCATTGGTTCTTCTTGCGTATGCCTGTGAAGCGCGGTCAAAAAGAATTGCGAGGGCAACAATGGCAAAACCGTTCATCAAGCCTAATGTGAAATATTGGTTGGTGATGGATTTAAGAACTGGTTGTCCTAGGCCTTTCACACCAATCATGGATGCGATAACAACCATAGACAGTGCCATCATGATAGTTTGGTTGATACCCGCCATGATCGTTGGCATTGCTAGAGGGAGTTGAACACCCCATAAGCGTTGTTTCTTGCTCGCACCAAAAGCGGTTGCTGCTTCAAGGACTTCTTTATCGACTAAGCGTATGCCTAGGTTGGTTAAACGAATCACAGGTGGGATAGCGTAGATAACCACGGCGATCAGACCTGGAATTTTACCGATGCCGAGTAACATCACCACTGGGATTAAATAAACGAATGCCGGCATGGTTTGCATGATATCAAGCATCGGTGTAACGATAGATTGAGCTCGATTTGAACGAGCCATCGCAATACCAATCGGAATGCCTAAGAATATCGAAACCAAGGTACAAACAGTAATGATACTGAGCGTCCGCATGGTGTCTTCCCACATTCCAAAGTAACCAATAAGGAGCAGAGAAACGACACAACCTAAAGCCAGTTTCCAAGAACGACTCGCGGCGTAGACAAGGCTTGTACAAACGGCGAGGACTATAATCCAAGGGGTTGAGATAAGAAGTTTTTCAAACCAAACAAGGAATGAAAGAAGAGGGTCAAATAGAGATTCGATCATTTCACCGTATTCACGAGAGAATTCACGGTATGCGCCATCCAGCGTCTTTTTTATGGTTCGTAAATCAGCGCGTTCCATCTCTGGAAAGGTTGATAACCAATTGGTGTCAGCCATTTTATATCCTTATAGTTCGGAGCCACTTGTTCATGCGATGAGGTAATCGCCTATGAAAAGGGCTCCGAATCATGAATAACATCAAGTATAGCGACGTTATTTCCGTATTATTGAAGCTTAGTGCTTAGCCTTAGTGCACAGTGCGTTTCGAAATATAGCTATCATTGAAATATAACGGCTATCGAAATGCTGCGATTAGAGCTCAGCTTCAACTTTCTTAGCGACTTCTTGAGAAACCCATGGGTGCCATACTTCTGGGAATTCACTCAAGAAATGCAAGCTCGCTTCTTCACCATCCGCTTGATTGTCTTCCATCCAAGCAAGCAGGGAGTTCATCTTATCGTTTGTGAAGCCACGTTTAGTGAAGTAGTCATAAGCTTCAGGTGCACGTGACGCAAAACTCTCAGTGGTGATAGTGTGAACGGGTGAAGGTGGGTACATGGTCGCTTTAGGTGAATCACAGTCTTCTTTGGTGGTACAAGTTAAGAACTCTTGTTCATTAACACCACTACCAAAGTCAACTTTAACCATGTCGTATTTACCTAGAACGGCGGTTGGCGCCCAGTAGTAACCAAACCAAGCTTCTTCGCGCTCATAAGCTTTTGCGATAGAGCCAGATAAGCCGGCACTCGAGCCTGGATCAACAATCGTGAAACCACTGTCTTCCAGCTCAAGAGCGTTAAACAAGTTTCCGGCGCTGATCTGACAGTTCCAGCCTGCTGGGCAACTGTAGAATGCTGATGTATCTGGGTCTTCAGGGTGCTTAAATAAGCTAGCGTTTTTACGTACACCTTCGATGGTTGCCATCTCTGGGTATTGTTTAACTAAGTAAGCTGGAACCCAAAAGCCTTCTTCACCGCCATTCACAAGTGCTTTACCTGCGTAGCGAAGACGTTTTTCTTGGACACCCTTGTCCAATGCGTCTTTTAAGCTGTTGCTCCAAAGTTCAGGTGCAACATCAGGCTGGCCTTTTTCAATCATGGATGTGCCTGTTGGCATGGTGTCGCCAGGGATAAGTTCGGCATCACACCCATAACCATGTTCTAGGATGAATTGGTCGATATTGGCGATCAGTGTTGCAGAGTTCCAGTTCATATCTGCGATTGTTACGCTGCCACATTCTCCAGCGTTAGCATTACCGCTGGCTGCTGCTACTAACAAAAATACGGAGCTTAACTTGTATTTCATATTGAGTTTCCTTTCTCTTTAATAATACAACTAAGGTAACCAAGGTAAATTGATTATCTAAATTGCTCGATGGTGATCCTTTCCGTGTATTTGAACCATTTGAGCAGAAGGAGGAATGGGTGAAGTTTGAATAGATAAACGTGCAAAGTCAGTGAAGTGTGATTTGCCAATTCATCCACTGTGTTTCAACAGCCATCGGATAACTTTGTCAAACTATTACAAATTCGTCAAAAACCACCTCTATTTATAATCTTAGGGAATAATCGTACGAATTCCATCTTTGATGCGATTTACATGGCACTTTAACCGTCTGTGTCACATTACCGCTAAAGTTAGGCATGGGGCTGTTGATTTTTGAAGGGATTTAAAGGTGGTAAGACCATGGTTGACGTGTGTGAAATGCGTTGAATGGTTTTTAAAATCTTATTTTCAATAATAATTTCGCCAAAAACACCCAATTTGGTTTTGGGGCATTTAGAGCTGTCGGGGGCTTGAATTTTAATAGGATAGGTGGCTGTCATGGTATCAATGACAGCCATACAGTTGCACAAGAAAGCTATAGTTGTACAAGAAAGCTATAGTGGCGCGAAAAAGTTACATCGGCAGGTTTAAAAACTCATTTTGATACAGCTTGTTTGCCAAGCTATCGCGAAGTTTCGTTGGAAGGAATTTCATTCGATTGATTTGTCTTACCAACTCTTGTGCAAAGCTAGGAGTTTGTTTCATGTTCATCACACTGCCCATTAGATTGATACTCTGTGCATCAAGCAGCTTTTTCGCTTGTTCTAGGTGGTGAGTTGACGTTTCACCATAGGCGACAACCATCAATGTGCTGTCACAGGCACTCGCAACAGACTGTGCAGGGATATTCCCTTTGTTAATGTTAAGAAGCGGTGAGGTGTCGATGATCACTCTGTCGTATTTCTCTAGCCATTTGTTGACCACTTTTTGTAACGTTGTCGGGTCTTTATAAGCAAGCTGTGTTGATGCCACTTGAGGTGCCGGGACACCAATGAACATCCGGTGAGACTCAACATGTTCTATTAACTGCCCCTGTTGACTGTCTTCTAACATGTTCAAATCTTTGAAAGCGGGGTTGTATAAGTTGAGGTCAACATAAAGCGTAGAATGACCAGCAAGGAGAAAACGTTCTGCTAATGCAGTTGCAACAGAGGTTACACCGTCACCTGAATGACAGGCAGTCACACAAATCGATTTCTGTCCGTTAAGTTCAGAAGCTAAATACAGTTGCTCGACTTCGGCATGGGTCGCTGAAATTGTCATTATAAAGCTCCTATTAAGACGATCATTGTTGTTAGACGTAATATGTCTTCTAGACCTACACGAGCTTTTTCCATAAAGCTCTCACGGCGATCTGGGATGTAGATAGTGTCACCAGCGCGCAGTACTGGTAGGTTGTAAATATTGGCTGTTTTGCTGAATTCAACAAGGTCGAAGGTACGAGCTTGACCTTGGCAACAAGACATATTCACAATGGTAATTTTCTCGACGTAAGCATTGTCGGTAGGGCCTGCAGCTTCTGCCAATATATCTAGAATCGTCATGTTGTCGTTAAACACATAGCGACCTGGGTTGTTAATCGCACCAAGCACACGAACGGTTTCTTCTTTCGGTGTGTCTAACCAGTTTTTACCTTTCTCCGGAATATAAATGGTGTCACCGGTGGTTACATTTGGCAGTAATGATTCGTCACCGGTTTCAAAGTAGAGCGATAGATTGAGTTTGCTTACTTTAGAGTAGGTTTTATCACGATGCGTGACACGAACGTTGTGTATATCGGCATCTTTAGTAGGGCCGTCTGCCGCAGACAAGATATCAAGGAAGTGCATGTCTTTGGTGAAGCGGTAACGACCGGGTGCATTCACTTGTCCAAAGATGTAGATCGAAGCATCAGAGCTTTGACGTACCCATTGAGATTTATTGTCTGAAGGATCTTGTGGTAAGTCGTGGACACGGACGATAGAGCCGGCACGAATTTGCGGCATCAGATCACGTGGCGCGCCATTTCTGATGAAATCATCAAGATTAAACACAACCATCTTTCTACCCGTCACAACTTCAATTTTTGATGTGTCAGCGCGTAGCGTAGGGCCGCCGACGTGAGCCAATAATCCCATGAAGTTCATTTCATCTGACCATTCAATACGACCAGGTCGGTTGACCTCACCGATAACGTTAACCGCTCTGTCTGGAGCAATCTTCAACCAAGACTTCTCGTTCATGTCGGTTTTCTCTGGAACGAAAATAGCGTCACCGGCCTTAATGCTCGGTGGATTAGAGTTAGGTAGGCCTTCTGTGTAAGCCGCTAAATCGAATTTAAGTACTCTGCCATCCGCTTTGATCACACGTATTTGGCGCGATTCTGCAAATCGAGTTGGACCGCCAGCATTCGCAAGGATATCCATGAAGGTGGCGTCTCTTTTTCCTTCAAAAGCGCCAGGGGCAGCGACTTCACCCATAACGTAAACCATGTTTGCGCCAGATTTGATCTCTTCCTCTTGCTTCGGCACAAAAATGGTTGCACCTGGGCGTAAGATTGGAAGTAGGCTTTCGTCACCAGAATCTAAATAACGTTTAAGGTTGAATAGCGTAGGTGTGTTGTTTGAAATTACTCGGATTTGCTCAACACTGGCATAACGAGTTACACCGCCCGAGCGCATTAGTACATCGACAAGATCGGTGCTCTCTTTATAAGTGAACGAACCCGGTGCATTTACCTCGCCAAATACTTTAATTGAATTGCGAGAGTCGGCACTGTCACCAGAGTTAGCAAGCTTGGCAGCATCGAATTCTTGTTCAATATTGCCTACTAATGGCGATGCCGGAACAAAAAGCGAATCCAATGATTGCAGAGTAGGTAGCGTTGATTCGTCACCTGAATCAAGGAAACGTTTGTAGTTAAACTCTTTCTTGTCCGCGCCTCGCTTAAGAATCAATTTGTCCAGTTGTGCTCCCGGACGTAATCCACCGGCTGCGTAAAGTGCCATTTGGATGCTAGAACCCAATGCCAGTGTGTATTCGCCAGGCTGTTCTACGTAACCTTGAACGTAAATAATGATTTGTTGTTCTTTGACGTAGACCGAAGCGTTCGAAAGATCTTTATAAGCGGTTGCCAGTGATTCTAGAACGACTTTGTTAAGCTGCTCACTGTCATAACCCGCAACAAATACGGCGCCAACTTCAGGAAGGGTTATGCGGCCACGTTTATCCACTTGGAACCCTGTGTTCAACGTACTTTCACCGGGTACGTTAACTTGGATAAGGTCACCGACTTGAACCGCGTCTGAAAACTCTTCGCTCGCATTCACGACACTCGTAAAGCTTAACGATAGGGTGATGATAAAAGCGATCAATAATTTCATAATCCACCTCCCATTTTCTCGGCATTTTTAGGGGAGATAATTTCGATACTCACTCGGCGGTTAGTTAAACGCGTACCGTCTGATTCGCCTTCAAAAAGAGGAACCGTTTCACCCACAGACACGGCTTTAATTCGCTGAGCACCTAAGCCAAAAATAGTTAGGTAGCGTTCGACTTGTTTAGCACGTCCAAGTGCTAAGTCATCGTTAAATTTTTCGGTACCCGTAGCATCGGCATGACCCGTAACAACAAGGTCTAAAGATTTATGTTCTTTCAGTAGTGTGGTCGCCTCGGCAAGTCGTCCCATGTACTTGGGATTGACTTCGGTAGAGTTTTCCGCGAATTGGTTGTCAACGTTAAGCAGGTCGTACAACTGTTCGATAACCGACAATTGCATTCTAAATTGGGTTTCATTTTTTGGTGGTTCACAGCGGGCTTGTGAGGTCACATAGTCCAGTTGGACTTCAAGTTCGTTTAAGCGTTTTCTTTGAATGACTAGGTCGTTGGCCGCATCTAGAAGCAGGCCACCTTGTAGTTCACGAGCGATACGATTTTGCTTCTCTATCGCTTGCACAACAGCAGCGGGGAAGCACCAACGGGCGCCTTCTTGAATCAAGGCATCAAGATGTAATTTAGCCAGTTGCCAATCAAAACGTAATCCGTGTTCAGGACCAAGAGGTTCGTCTGGCATGACAGGAGAAAAGTCGGAATTTTGGTAATTAATAGAGTCATAACTTTCAGCCAAACCGCCGGTGCCTTGTTCAGGGTAGCTAGTACAGCCACCTAGAACCAAAGCAGACAGAGAAAGGGCTATGTAGTTTTTCAGTATTTTCATGCCAACGTCCTATGTTTTTACTTTTTATTATTATGTTTTGTTACTTCTAGCTTAGTGGATCTTCATGAATTTGTAGGATTTTTTGAATTTACTGGGATAGCGTGGCCAATACGTAGCAAGTTCATAATTTCAAGAGGCTGGCCAGTCACATTTTCAAGTCGCATGTTGCGCTCGCGCTCAGTTAGGCGTTTGAACATGTAAACAATTGCGCCAACACCAGATGAATCTAAAAACTCAACTTGGCTAAAATCAACTTCGATTTCAGGGTGGCCATCATTTGAGATTACATCGTCAATATCGGTCTGAGCATCACGGCTACCTGCTGCATCTAAATCACCGAAGATAGAAAGAGTCAGTGTCGTTGTATTTAAATCAATCTTACGTAGTTCCATAGCGATATCTCCTTTTGAGTATGTATGGACAATTGCACTGAATGTGCCAACTTTTATGTTTATATTTTTCAATGATTTAACTCGAGCGCTGATCTCTATCTCATATTGAGAAAGTCGATTTCTCAATATGAGAACTAAAAATGGGTGAACATTTGAGATCCATAAGTCATTAATTATATGAATGAAATTGAAAGTTAAATAAGGTTGATGTGTGGATCGCATCTTCTAGCAAAGGTTGTCTACCTACGTGTCAGAACGCTTAGGATTAAAGGCGTTTGTTGAGCACTACAGATATCAATACGGAGCAGATGATGAGATTAACTAAATTGGCGATAGCAACTCTATGGGCGTGTTCGCTTTCTTCTCATTCATCCTATTTACCTCCTGACCATTTGGTACTGGCGAATACATACCAACAAGGCATTGATGTTTCTGAATACTGGAAGAGTGAAAAGCTTGACGGGATTCGGGCTCTTTGGGACGGGCAACACCTTTATACTCGAAACGGAAATCGCATTTACTCACCGAAGTGGTTTACAAAAAACTTGCCTAAGGTGCATCTCGAAGGGGAGTTGTGGGCAGGAAGAGGTAAGTTCCACTTAGTCCAATCTACCGTCCTCGATCATACGCCTAGTGACGTAGCGTGGCGCCAAATAGATTTCATGTTGTTTGATATGCCAGGGGCTGCTGGTGATTATCAAAAGCGCTATTACAACATCTTGCATTGGGTAAGCATGATTGGAGAACCTCATGTCAGCTACATCGAACATGTACCGGTTCACAATGAAGAAGCTCTGTTCCATCAACTCGATAATGTCGATGAGAGTAATGGTGAAGGTTTGATGCTTCGTAAGATCACCAGTCGCTATCAAGCAGGCCGAAGTAATGACCTTTTAAAGCTTAAAAGGCATCACGATGCGGAAGCCACGGTTATTGGTTACAAAGGCGGAACAGGGAAGTATAAAGGGATGATGGGTTCGATTTTGGTTCACACAGAAGAGGGTGTGGAATTTTATATTGGAAGTGGGTTCAGTGACCAGATGAGGCTCGCACCGCCCGAAATAGGCAGCCGTATTACTTTTCGATACAATGGCTTTACTCAAAACGGAAAGCCCAAGTTTGCGCGCTTTGTTAGAGAGAAGAGTGAATACTAATCTCCTGAGTATAAACTAATCGCCCCTAAATCATTTACAGCCGTAAGCGAAAAGAGCCCTGAAAATCAGAGCTCTTTTTGTATGTAATAACGGCGATACTGGTTTAGCGAGTACGAATCTAATGAGAGCTAAATTCTAACTGAACATCATCGTCTTGTTTATGCATCCAATGCAAACGCATACCGAGCATAATGGCAGCTGATGTTAGGCCGACAATGAAACCAATCCAGAAGCCATGTGCGCCCATAGGTTCAACAATCCAATCTTTCATTCCTAAGATGTAGCCGATAGGAAGACCAAGTAACCAATACGCTACGAAGGTAATGTTGAAGATCGAACGCATGTCTTTGTATCCACGCAAAGCACCTGCAGCGATAACTTGGATTGCATCGGTACATTGATAAACCGCAGCGAACACCAGCAATTGCATCGCAACGGTAACTACCGCCGTGTTCTCTGTGTAAAGTAACGAAACCTGCTCTCTAAACAATACTGTTAATGCCGCAGTCATAAAGGCGGTTACCAAACCGACGATGATACCCACGTGTGTTGCGATTTTCGCACCTTCCGTGTTGTTTTCACCAAGCTTATGGCCAACACGAATACTCACGGCGGCACCGATGCTCATTGGAATCATAAACACGAGAGAAGAGAAATTAATCGCGACTTGGTGTGCGGCAACAACCAATGAACCTAATGGGGCAACTAATAGGGAAACCACTGCGAACAGCGTGACCTCGAAGAAGATAGCGGCAGCAACTGGAAAACCAAGTCTAAACAAACGAATTTGAGCTTTAAGTTGAGGCTTGTGGAACGTCCCGAAGATGTTGATTTTAGCCAAACGCTTTGATGTTAAAACGTAAGCGAATAGCAGAGCAAACATCACCCAATAGACGATAGCCGTTGCAACGCCACAGCCAACACCACCAAGAGCAGGGGCACCAAGTTTTCCGTATACGAACATCCAGTTAAGCGGGATGTTTAATAGCAAACCGATAAAACCAATCACCATGGCAGGCTTAGTTAAAGACATGCCATCAGTAAAACTTCTCAATGTTTGGAACAGCAAAAACGCAGGCACAGCAAACATCACCGCGTTCATATAGCCGATGGTCTTGTCTGCCATGAGTTGTTCAATGTCCATCCACTCCAATATCAATTGTGTCTGGAATAGTACGCCAATGATTGGAAGGGAAATGACGAGTGCTAAAAACGCACCTTGCTGAATCTCAAATGGAATTTTGACTTGGCGGCCTGAACCGTTCAGTTGTGCAACAACAGGAACCAACGCCATCAATAGACCGACACCAAATAATATTGATGGTAGCCAGATACTTGCTGCAATCGAAACCGCCGCCATATCGATAGCACTTACGCCACCGGCCATCACGGTATCAACAAAACCCATTCCAGTTTGTGCAACAGATGCAATCAAAACTGGTGTCGCAAGTTTGATTAGATTCGAGGATTCTTCTTTGTAACGATGCACAAACAACTCCAAATAAGAGGGAAAATTAGAATAATAGTGTAGGAAAGGACATTCTGAAGGAATCAGAGGCAATGATCTTAAGCTTCCACTGGACGAATCATAAAGAAATGTCACAATAACTGCTATGAAAAACTGTTATTAGGGCGTGTTGATCTTTCGAGCTGATTTTTGCAGCGAGTTGCTGGGTATTTTTACAAGGCAGAGGCTTTGATGTGTAGCTAGCCTACATGAGAAGCCGATAACGTAGTAAAAATGACCAGCAAACGCTGCCCGAAGGGTTCGGCTAAAAGCGTTTTACTCTTTGTTGAGGGAGATTTGCTTAGGATGCTAGGCTACTTCCCCCTCGCCGCGATTAAAACGCTTTTGACTAGGCGTCCCCACCCGAACAAAATTTAACCGCGAAAGGTCAACACGCCCTAGAATGCTAAATAGGAATCTTATGTTTACAGGTATCGTTCAAGGCATGGCAACACTGGTTGCTATAAACAAAAAAGAGTTGTTTCAAACTCATACCATTGAGTTAAGTGACGAAATGGTTGAGGGATTAGCAATTGGCGCTTCAGTAGCTCATAACGGTTGTTGCTTAACGGTAACGGAAATTTCGGGCAATCAGATTGCTTTTGATTTAATGCAAGCCACATTGCGATTGACGAACTTGGGCCAACTGAATGTTGGTGACAAAGTGAATGTTGAGCGTGCAGCAAAGTTTGGTGACGAAATTGGCGGACATAGCATGTCTGGCCACATTACTCTTATGGGTAACCTCGTTGATGTGATTAAGACAGAAAATAACCGTACGCTTTGGTTTGAGCTGCCGCAAGAATCAATGAAGTATGTGCTGAGCAAGGGCTACATTGGCGTTGATGGTTGTTCATTGACAATCGGTGAAGTGGAAGAGAACCGTTTCTCTGTTCACCTGATCCCAGAAACGCTGAATCGTACTCTGTTTGGCGGCCGTGAAGTAGGCGATCAAGTAAATATTGAATTCGACCCTCAAACACAGGCGATTGTTGATACTGTTGAGCGCGTATTGGCAAACCAGAAATCGTAGTGACGGTTTATCAATAGCATTTGCCCCAAAAGCGACACTAAGTAAAAGTCGAAGATATTAAAAAAGAGCACATTAGGTGCTCTTTTTCTATTTTTGTGTATTTGTATTTTTCTAAGCTAGCCTCAAAATCGAGGTGTAGCTCTAAATCGAGATGTAGATCCAACTCGACAAGAGAGTAGGGGTTAGAAGACTTGTTCGTCGTCTGCATCAATCGAGAGATTAATTCTGTCTCTGACTTCATCTACCTGCATATCGAGGTGAATGGCATTGCAACACGCCGGGCAATCGTCATAAAAATCTTGGCTCCCATTAGAAGCATCGAGCGTTATGCTGATTGCATGCCCACAGTGGGGGCACGAGACATGTTTCTCTGTGTATTTATGCATGGCTAATTCTCCTCACTGTATATTGTTCCAATCGTATTAGCTTTAAAGATCGCAGTAGCTTGTATAGATCTATGCAGTAGCTTTATAGAACGACTTAGCTAGCTGTGATTGGTATTAAACGGCTTGTATCTTCTGAATACATGCTTCAGTTTGTGCTAAATACTCGCCGCCAAATTGATTGCAGTGGTTAAGAAGATGGTACAAGTTGTAAATGTCTTTCCGATCAGTATAGCCAACGTCGAGTGGATTGACGCTCTGGTAACCGTCATAAAACTCTTTTGGAAACCCTTCAAACAATTCCGTTAACGCTAAGTCACATTCATGGTCGCCCCAATAACAAGCGGGGTCGTAACAGATTGGCCCAAAGGCTGAATTCGCTACGTTGCCATTCCAGAGGTCTCCATGAAGTAAAGAAGGGCGAGGATTGTGGCCAGCAAGACGCATATTCACCACATCAACGATGTCATCAATATCACCGAATTCAATGCCTTTCTCTTTTAGCAATTGCAGTTGGAAGCCGATGCGTTGTTCAGAGAAAAAACGACCCCATTTCTTATGCCAAGGGTTAGGCTGAAGTGTACTACCGATATAATTATCTTGGTCACAACCAAACTCTTTTTGCTCGCCCCATTTATGAAGCTGAGCAAGCTGCACCCCGAAATCAAAGCTGTTATTACCGGTATCAAGCGGCTTAGTTGGCAAGTAATTGAGAATAATGAATGAGCATTCTTTGGTTTTACCAATCAGTACCAACTCAGGTACATAAACGGTGGAAGTTTCTCTTAACAAGCGTAAGTTCTCAGCTTCGATTTCAAACTTAGGTAAAAATTCTCGCTGGTTTACTTTTACAAAGTAGCGTTCATTACCATCGCTGATCATAAAGCAATCGTTAATGTCACCACCAGAAACCTTGGTACGTTCAGTAATCTGAAAGTTAAATAGAAGAGTATCTGAAAGTTGTTGAGAAATGGCCTGCCACATAGGAAATCCTCAAAGACTGAAAGTTAAAAAATTGAAGGTTAGAAATACTGTTTGTTAGCCATAGTTTAGGATAAATTTGAGCAATTTATAGACGTACTCGTCAATGTTCTTATCTGTTCTTTACCTTATATAGAATCAATTGGCTGATTTGTGAACTCGAACTGATTCAAGCTCTTTGAAATACAAACAGAAATTGGCAATGCGAAGTTATAGAATTGTTTGGAACTGGCCTCACAATCGAAACGGTTTTGGTCGAAACAAACTGGAAAAGTAGTTGGAGCTTGTTATTGTCTACGCATCAACTTAAATGTGCTATTAGAGTAGGTTGAAACGACTATAGTTAACGATAGGGCACGTGACCATCTGATCTTACTAGCTCTTTACTAACTCTTTAATAGCCGAGTAATGATGACGTGCAGAGTCTACAAGTATCTTGACCAACAGACATCTGGCGACACGTATATATTCAGCTATTGGTTTAATATTTAAGCTGAAATACTAACTAGGATCATTTTAATACGGTTTTTGGTAATAAAGTGATGACAAATCGCTTCATTTACATAGTATTAAGCAAGTACGTATTAATCTGCTCTTGAGCTTAAAACGGAGATTTATTGTGGTTGTAGAAACCGATGGCTATTTGGCTCTGATCGAGCACTTATCGTTTAATCTGGATGTATTTACAAATAGTAATGGCGATACAGGCAATGAGAGTGTTGAAGACATCATCACAGACATGATTTCAACAAACATCATGGCTATTTTTGAGCAAAATCCAGAGTTGCATTCGAGTGTTCGTTTTCAACTTTTGAAAGAAGCCGATGCTGTGGTAGCGGATTTAGGCGAAGTATTAGCGGGTGTATGGGCTAAAAAAGCGACCAACGAGCAAATTGTATTTCTAGATGAATACATCGCGCTAGTGAAGAATCTATTTGATTCTGCTGTCGCTAAATACGACTAACTATTTGTCCATTTCCTCGTTAGTCATTTTTTCACGATGATTATGTTCACTCTGATAGGCGTTTACGTCGTAGCTTTAAAAGTGACCTCGTTTAGCGGTTAAGACTTTAAACCGCTATAAACGCCTAAAGTGCCAAAACTTAGAAGCCCAATAAGGGTTATCCAACCTCGATATGATGACACCTTTCGATGTCGAAGCATGTAGGAATTGATTATTTCCTAAATACACACCTACGTGTCTTACCGTCATCGATGTTTTGAAAAATACCAAATCACCGCTTGTTGCTTGCCCATACGCTATTTCTTTTCCCTTTTTGCTCTGATCTTTTGTGGTTCTCGGTAGGGCTTGTTGTGTCGCATTTTGCACGGCAATTTGAACAAAAGCGGAGCAATCTACGCCTCGAAATGATGTCCCACCGAAATGGTATGGCACACCTTTCCACTGTTCATACACGCTCATATAAGCGTTTGTAGTCAATTGTTCTGACTTTGATAAGGGTTTCTGTGCGGTTTGACTAAGCTGAGAAGGCGATGGTGACGAGCTACAAGCAGCCAATGTTGCTAAAATTATTGTAACTACAGCCATTTTTCTGAATTTCATATGTAACTCTTCTGACAAAAAACTGAAATAAAAACGTCATCAAGGACTTCTAGTATACGAACTAACTTAAGGATATCTCTTTTCGTAGTCAAACTGGATTTCACATGCCCGACACAAATTTATCAATAAAACCCTCACGTTATACATTCTCGCTCATTCAAACCGTCACTGCTGTATTTATTTCCATTCTTTTACTCGTTAGTTTTTTATCAATGGTTAGCATTCGGGGAGTTGAACGGGTCGGGGGACATTTTGACGCACTTTCAGAACAAGCTTTACCCCTTGCTTTACACAACGCCGAATTAACGCAAAGCGTATTAGAGCAAGTGAAACTTCTCACCTATAGCACCCAGTCAACCGACTTAGATGCGCTGAATTCGACAAGGGTTTCAATTGACCAACTCGCAACAGAGAGTAATACCACGCTTGAGGAACTCCTTTTTATCTCCCAATCTTTTCCTGATGCGATCTCTTTAGAGCAACAACAAAACCTTATTGATGATATGGCGCAACTGCAAACCATGACCAATACGGTATTGCTGGCACAGATTGATATTCAAAGTAAGCAAAATCTGATCGACAGTAAAATGGGCGAGTTCCGTTATGGCGTTGGATCTATCGGACCTGAAATGAACCGAATCAGCTCATTCTTGGTTGAAGACAACCCAGAAGCGAGCGATGCAGCGAACCGATTTACATCCAGTGCGTCTGCTATGGCGAACACCTTCCTGATGTTGATGATGCAATCTGACATTGATAAAGCACAAGACGAATACCGTCAATTGAGAAACCGAATCGCAGGCCTTAACTTGGCTTACAGCGATTTTGCCGATTGGCACCCAGACATTGCAGAGTTCGCGAGCTTGACGGCGCCTTATGAGATGGTTAAAGAAGGCTTTACCGAAGAAGGTGTAATCAAACAAATCCTCTTAAAACTCGAACTGGTTCAGCAGCAAGAGCAAAACTTAACGCAAGTCATCACCTTAGCAAACACCGTTATCAGCACACTGAATCAGTTGTCTTCTACAGCCTCGCAACTGATTGATGAAAGTGAACTCGTTGTAAATCAAACCATCACCAACATCGATCGTGTGTTGTTTATCAGCGGGCTAGTGATTGCCTTTATTATTGTGATCTCATGGTTCGTGTTACGCCGTTGGATGAATAAAGGGCTTAAAAACATTACTCACCAGTTGAGTTCACTTGCAGATCACGATTTCTCTAAACAGAGTGAACTGATGGGGCCGCTAGAGCTGCAAGTTATCACTTCAAAACTTAATACGGTCGTTGATTCCACCGCGGACTCGGTTCGTTTAGTAACGCGTAACTGTGAAACGCTTTATCAAACGGCTGAAGTAAGCCATGACGCCGCAGAGCAAACCAATTCAAGCTTGAACGAGCAGAACGAATCACTACAGAATATGATCACCACAATTACAGAACTTGAAGCATCCATTGGTGAGATTGCTCGTATCTCGAACGCATCGAATGACGACGCGCAGATAGCAGAAGACGAATCAGTCAATGGTAGCCAAGTAGTCGGCCTTAATCAGAAGCGATTACAAGCACTCGAGCAATCTCTTAGCCTGAATCAAGAATCGATGACGGACTTGGATATTCGCGTTAAACAGATTCGTGAAATGGTTGACGTGATCAGTGGTATTGCTGAAAACACCAACTTACTCGCATTGAATGCCGCAATAGAAGCAGCGCGAGCAGGGGACCAAGGTCGCGGGTTTGCCGTGGTTGCCGATGAAGTACGAAAACTGGCGAGTGGTACCTCCCAGCAAACCACTAATATTCGTAATATGATGAACGAGCTAGTAGCGGCAGCTGATCGCTCACGTGCTTCTGTAACAGAATCGAGAAGCGAAATGGCGAATGCACTGGAAACCAGTGGCGATGTAAAACAAGCCTTCGAGAAAATCGAATTCGCGGTTAACCAGATCAAAGGACGTGTTGAGCAAATCATGGTGGCAACCGAACAACAAGCCCGTGCGACTGTCGATGTAACGCATTCTATCACTCGCGTGTCTGAGCAGGGTGAGAACACTAAACTGCAACTTGAATCCATGATCGAGAGTTCAGAGCAAGTTGGTGAGATAGCAGGGCACCAACAAGCTATGCTTCATAAATACGTACTGAAATAAACGAGCGTGCTGAAATAAACAAGCGTGAGAGGTAAGCTAGATAACGCAAGAGTTTAAGCACTAGCAGCACTTAATCACTAACTACGCTTATAACAACTATCGACACAGAAACGCCCTTAAATTCTCACAAGAATCTAAGGGCGTTTGCTTTCGGATTCAGATAACTTTGTTATTAAGATAAGTTTGACTTTAAGGTAATTTTGGCCTCAAGATAAGCTTGAGCCTCAAACGGCTTCAAACCTAGTTTTTCGTCGTCGGGAATTGAGTAAATGGCTGACGTAGCATCAGATCTAACCGTTGTTCTTTACCATCTTGAATCTCTGGAACGCCAATATGCACCTTATCGTGGCCAAGCTTTGGTTGAGCGCGGTAAGTCTTAAACCAGATGTCCCACACAGATAAAAAGAAGCCGAAGTTAGAGTGGGTTTCTTTCACAATGACCGAGTGATGAACGCGGTGCATGTCTGGGGTCACAATCACTTTTCTCAATCGCTTATCCACCCATAGCGGAAGACGTCCATTACTGTGGTTAAACATCGCACTCGCATTAAGAACAATTTCAAATATCACGACTGCGATAACAGGGACACCAAGTGCGATCACCAAACTCACTTTGATGAGCATTGAAAGAATCATCTCAATAGGGTGAAAGCGCGTTCCGGTTGTGACATCGATATCTAGGTCCGCATGGTGAACTCGATGTAGCTTCCACAACCAAGGAACACGGTGAAACACCAAGTGCTGCAGGTAAATGGCGCAATCTAACAGTAATACGCAGACCAGAATGGTGAGTTCTTTCGGAAGTGACAGGGTATTGAACAGACCCCATTGGTTTTCTTGTGCAATGACCGCCGCTTGGAATGCTGCGATAGGAATTAGAGTGGCTAATAGAAAGCTGTTCAAAGCAACCAACGCAAAGTTATTCCCCCAACGAAACCATTTGCTTTGAGTCAGTGTTTTACGCGGAAAACGGTATTCCCAAAGCGCACACAATCCAAAAACGACAATAAAACAAACAAGGCGAAGCAGTGATGGGTCTTGCATGGGAATTCCTTCTATCATTCTAAGGACACTGTAAGTACAATCGTGCCACTTTTCTAGAGTTATCGTTATTGTCCATGAGAATCCACGCTTTTCACCGTTTATATCAACATCGTTTATCCATTGCTACCAAACCGTTTAATGCGCGCGGGTGTAAAGTCGTGCGATGTGAATTCTGTAAAATCAAACAAGACAGCTGTATCTGTGAACATCAACCTAACGTTGATACGAACGTCGCGACTATGTTGATCTTGTCAGACAACGAAATCTTAAAGCCAAGTAACACTGGTCGTTTGATTGTTGATACGGTTAAAGACAGTTACGCCTACCTTTGGCATCGTACTGAGCCAAATCAAGAGATGTTGGATGTCCTCAAAGATGACAAATACCAACCTGTGATCGTATTCCCTGAAGACTATACCGACGACAAAACGCGTGTTGTTCAAGATCTGCCACAAATGCGTGACCCAAACAAAACACTATTGCTGATTTTCATTGATGGCAGTTGGCGCGAAGCACGACGTATCTTCCGTCGTTCAGAGTATCTGCAAGATTTACCGGTGTTGTCGATTGAACCGGAATCGGTTTCTCAATACATGATGCGTAAGTCAGACAACGAACAACATCTATCAACAGCCGAAGTAGCGAGCTTAGTTTTGAAACAAGCCGGTGAAGAGCAGGGCGCTAAGACTTTACAGCTATGGTTTGAAGCATTTCGTGAAAGCTACATGTTGAGTAAGACACGTTATAAATCGGATCCAACCAAACCAAGCCTGAATGCTTTCATAGAGCATACTAAAAGTGAGACGTCACTCTAACCTTTAACCGCTTTGTGCTGACTTGTTGTTCAAACAGATTCGAACACAAGATAAGTTTGTTATCTATCACGGTTTGTAGGGGGAGTGTTATGGATAATGCTTCCTAGTTGTTTAATTTAAAAATTTTATTTGCCCGAATTTAGGGAAAAATTGGAGAGATTTCATGTATTACGGCTTTGATGTTGGCGGCACAAAAATTGAGTTTGGTGCGTTCAATGAAAAACTTGAGCGAGTAGCAACCGAACGCGTACCAACGCCTACTGAAGATTATCAACTGCTACTTGATACGATTGCCGGTTTGGTAAAAAAATACGATAGCGAATTCTCTTGCGAAGGCAAAATTGGCCTTGGTCTTCCTGGTATGGAAGATGCGGACGACGGCACTATGCTTGTTGTTAACGTACCGGCTTCAACAGGTAAGCCATTACGCAAAGACTTAGAAGCGCTGATTGGTCGTAGTGTTAAAATCGAGAACGATGCGAACTGTTTTGCGCTGTCTGAAGCGTGGGATGATGAATTGAAAGATGAACCATCAGTAGCGGGCCTAATTTTAGGTACTGGTTTTGGTGGTGGTTTGGTTTTTGATGGCAAAGTATTCTCAGGACGTAACCACGTTGCTGGCGAGCTCGGCCATATGCGTCTTCCTATTGATGCATGGTTCCACCTTGGCGACAACGCACCGTTACTAGGCTGTGGTTGTGGCAAGAAAGGTTGTTTAGACAGCTACCTATCTGGTCGCGGCTTTGAACTGATTTATGAGCACTACTTCGGTGAGAAAAAGAAAGCGATTGAAATCATCCAAGCGTACAACGAAGGCGAAGCAAAAGCAGCTGAGCACGTTGACCGTTTCATGGAACTATTGGCTATCTGTTTCGCAAACCTATTTACTGCACTTGACCCGCATGTTGTAGCACTAGGTGGTGGACTTTCAAACTTCGAACTTATCTACGAAGAGATGCCAAAGCGTGTTCCTAAATACCTATTGTCTGTAGCGAAATGTCCAAAGATCATCAAAGCGAAGCACGGTGATTCAGGCGGCGTTCGTGGTGCTGCATTCCTTAACATTAAGTAATCGTCACTTACCGTTAAGCTAATTAAGGTTAGATAGTTAAAAGCATAAATAAAAATGCCGCAATCTCTAAAGAGGTTGCGGCATTTTTTATTGTTCAGTGTTTTCGTTTCTTTAGCTCTTAATTCTTAGCTCTCAAGTGCAAACGAAAAGCTAGAAGCTAGAAGCTACAGATCGAGAAAAAGAAGCCAGAGGGCTTACTTCTTCTTTTTACCAACACCAAGGTTGTCTTTTTGCTTCAACGTAAGCTTAGTAAAGCCTAGCTTACGGAAATAGTTGTCTTGGTAGTTACGAACCGCTTTAGTATCAGAAATAAACTCAAGCTGTTGCTCAGTTTTTAGATACTCAGTGATGTCGATACCTTCAGCTGCAGCGACAGCTTCTTGGATCGTGCGGTGTTCTTGTTTCGAAAACAGTAACTCTTTGTCTTCGTCTTTGTAAGTGTACAGAATGGTACGAGCCATGATGCTCTCCAATAGAATTATTACTCTGCGCGCACTCTACATAAAAACAGTACGTGGCTCAAGGTTATGATAAAAAATCTTAAGATTATCGTTCTAAACGTTTGGCGTCATTTAAGCTTTTGTCTTTAAGGAAACGAACAGGTTGTCTTTCACGAAACAAACACAAAAGAAAACCCCTTAACATCGAAAGCTCGATAGAAGGGGCTTCATCTATTCATGACAAAGGTCCGCTAAGTCAATTAAAGATCTGGTAAGTCAACTTAGCTGATTAAGCTGTGAATTAAACGCGCCCCTGCAGAGGTATGATCGTCACTGTTTCGCCAACTTTCACGGTATCAACTGCTGGTGAGATTTCGATTAAACAGTTTGCTTCGCTCATTGAACGCAGGATCCCTGAACCTTGCTTGCCGGTTGTTTTCACTTCAAGCACACCCGATTCATTCATCGAGAACACACCACGGCTGAACTCAGTACGACCTTGGCGTGAACGCAATTGTTCAGTCGCTACGGCATTTGCTTTCACTGGCGTCCAGTTCGTTTGACCTTGAAGCTTGCGGATCGCTGGCTCTACAAAGTTAATGAACGACACCATCACAGCAACTGGGTTACCCGGTAAACCGAAGAAAGGTTTGTCTTCAATTTTGCCGTAAGCCAGTGGGCGACCCGGACGCATATTGATACGCCAGAAGTTGATTTCACCTAGCTTATCTAACGCAAGCTTGATGTAATCCGCATCACCAACAGATACGCCACCAGAAGTCAGAACCATGTCGGTCTCTAACGACGCAGAGTGCAGCACGTCCATCATCTTCTGCTCATCATCTTCAATGATGCCGTAATCTACGATGTCACAGCCAAGCTTTTGAAGCATGCCGATAATAGTAAAACGATTTGAGTCATAGATAGAGTTTGGTTTTTGCTCGCTGCCCGGTGCTTGAACTTCATCACCCGTGGAGAACACACCCACTTTAACTTTACGCAGGACAGGGCAGGTACCAAAACCTAACGACGCCATCATGCCCATTTCAGGTGCTTCGATGCGTGTACCACGAGTAAAGACAGGTTGGCCGATTTCTAAATCTTCACCCGCCATACGGACATTTTGTCCAACCGAGATTTTAGCATCAGGGAAGCTAACCTTATCGCCATCTTGAACGGCTTGTTCGCGCATCACAACAACATCAACGCCTTCAGGTATTGGTGCACCCGTCATGATCTTAACGGCTTCACCTTGTTGAACAGTTTGCTCGTAGCTGTGACCAGCCATAACTTCAGCAACCAGTTGGTAACTATCCAGTTCTAAATCATCACTACGAATTGCGTAGCCGTCCATTGCTGAGTTGGTGTTTTGAGGCACATTGATTGGCGAGATTACATCTTCAGCCAAAACACGACCGTAGCCCTGCAATAGTTCAACACTCTCTGTGAGATCGAGCGCGTCAATGCTATCAACAATCTTTTGTTGGCCTTGAGTAACGGTTAAACCTGCAGGAGAGAACGAATCACAACACACTGCGGGCGCAGCGTCTTTTGAAGATGAGCATGACACGGCTTTGCCTGCTGTTGAGGAAAGGTCAAAGGACTGTGCGTAATTGATGATGAAATCACGAATCGCTTCTAAGTCGCTGATCGCCATTTGTGGCAGCTCTGATTCAACTTGGATGTCTGCCGCGATAGCAATAATGTTGTTATCGTTCGGGTACAACCAAGGTTTACCGACTTCATCTCTGTGCAATTCAATTTTAGGGAAGGCGATGTTTTTACAGCCTTCAACCAGAATCAAGTCCAGCGTGTTGGTATCGAAACGTGTCAGAAGGTAATCAAAATCAGCTTCGGCTTCTGGCGTTTCTGTCATCATCACGTGACGATTACGCGATGCAATCAACATTTGATTCGCGCCCGCTTTACGTAAGCGGTAGCTGTCTTTACCCGGCTTATCGACATCAAAATCGTGGTGAGCATGTTTAAGAACACCCACTTTTAAACCCGCATTAGTCAGCAGAGGCAGTAACGCTTCAAGTACCGTTGTTTTGCCTGTACCGCTATAAGCAGCAAAGCCCAATAGAGGAAGGTTAGGGCGTTGTTTTGAATCTTTCATTATTGAAGCGTTCCGAATTGGGTGAGTTCTTCTGGCGTGTTCAGATTAACAAAGCAGTTAGGAGAATCGCTGAAATCAACGTATTCGGTAACACATTCTTTGTATAGCAAGATGATTTTACGATCACCACGTTCCAAAAACGCTTCTAGCTTTGGCAGAACACGTTTGTGGAATAGGGTGAATACAGGTTGCTTAAATTCGCCATCATGCGCGACAAGAATGTCACTGTCTTCTTTAACTGCAGAACAAAAACGCTCAACAAGGTCGTCACTGATTTGTGGGCTGTCGCAAGGGACAAAGCCGACCCAGTCTGTACTCGCGTTTTTAAGGCCAGCATGAATGCCGCCCAATGGACCTGGATAGTCAGGGAAGGAATCGGAAACAACCGGAGCAAATGCTTGGTAACTGTCTAAGTTACGGTTGGCATTGATGGTGATGCTGACATCTTGTTGTGACAGCTTGTTTATAACGTATTGAATAAGCGGAGAACCGTTGAGCTCAACAAGTCCTTTATCTTTTCCGCCCATGCGGCTGGCCTGTCCGCCAGCCAAAATAACCCAACTAGTTTGCGTTGGAAGCAGCATAAATATTCTCTTGTGCTTTATCTTTCTGAATAACTTGCAGAAGCGGCGATTCGGTCAAAGTATTGTCTTTGATCCACCATTGCTTCTTACATAAGTCGGTTAACGCGTTAGTTTGGTGACTAGTGATGACTAAACTCGCGCCTCTTTGAAGAAGATCTTCGGCCATTATCACCAATCTTTCAATAGATTCTTTGTCTAAAGAGGCACTTGGTTCATCCATAAGCAAGATTGACGGCTTAAGAATCCAGGCTCGTGCCATTGCAACGCGTTGACGCTCACCACCAGACAACACAGAAATGTGTTCATCTGCCAAGGTTTCTAAACCTACCATTCTCAGCGCATTAATTATTTGAGCTCGCTTATCTTTTTGGCTCTCTTTGTTAAAGCGAATGCCATAAGCGACATTTTGGTACACCGAACCATCAAAAAGATAGGGGGTTTGATGCAGGTAGATAATGTCTTTGAACTTGAGCCTAGGGAATAAGATCTGCTGCCAGCTTTGTGTCGGAGACTGAATGCGGCCAGAGCTTGGCTGAATCAGTCCAGACAATATTTTAAGTAGGGTCGTTTTACCCACACCATTATCTCCTTTGAGATAAATGGCATCGTTGGGACCGATCGACAATTCAGGGATATGGAACAAAACACGCTCTTTGTAGCGCATTGAAATTTGCTGCGTTGTTATTTTTATACTCATGACAGCGTTCCTAAGTTCTTAAATAGCCTTTTCCTCTCACACTGGAAAGGAAAAAGTTAAGGGCTAATGCCAATGCTAATAACACCATACCGAGGGCGACGCCTTGAGCGAATGCGCCTTTGTGGCTTTCCATAGCGATAGCTGTTGGGATGTTTCTTGTCATCCCCATAATGTTGCCACCAACCATCATTGAACAACCAACCTCAGTGACGATACGAGAGAAGGCAGCGATAGTTGCAGCTAGAAGAGGGAAGCGCGTTTCCCAAATTAAGGTACATGCCACACGTGTGGTTGATACGCCAAGCGTGCGCGCTGTTTCAACCGCTCGGCGGTCACTGGCTTGGAGAGCGCCGTGCATCATCGCGACTAGGATTGGGAAACAGATCAGCATCTGACCTAGAATCATCGCCTTTTGGGTGAACAGTAATTCCCAATCACCGAGTGGGCCAGAACGAGAGAGCATCATGTACATCAACAAACCGATAACCACGGTTGGGATAGCTTGCAGGGTATTGATCACCGATAACAATGCCCACTTCCCGGGGAACTCGGTATAAGCCAATAAGAAAGCCATAAGGATTGCAGGAACAATCACTAATGAGATGGCGGACAAAGATACGCTGAAAGATACTGCGACGATTTTCCACAATTCGTGGTCAAAACTCACTAGTAGGTTCATTGCATCAATCGTTGTTTGCCATAGGGTCATGAAGTATCTCGTGTGAATCGATAATAGGTCTTTATCGGTAATGACTGATGTTAATCATAGCTGACACAAACTATTTGAGCTTGAATTGGCCAGCTATTGTTTTTAAGAGTGCTTCGTTAACTGTTTAGCTAAGTGTAGTGCTTGTTGGTTTTGACTACACCTTCAACGCTACGCTTTACTTACAACCAACTATTCTGCGCTCGCAACAAACAGCTGTTTGCCGTGCAGTTTAAAGTCGTTAATCAGTTTCTGACCTTTAGGGTTAACCAGCCAATCACTGAATACTTTCGCAGCTTGGTAGTTGATGCTCGGGTAGCGTTCTGGGTTAACAAGAATCACTTGGTAAGGGTTAAATAGGTTTTTGTCACCTTGGAAAAGGATTTTAAGATCCAATTTGTTTTGGTAAGCCAACCAAGTACCACGGTCTGTCATGGTGTAGCCTTGCATCTCTGACGCCATGTTCAAAGTAGGGCCCATGCCTTGACCAACACTGCGATAACCACCGAAGTTTGGTTCCATTTTAGTTTGTGCCCAAATACCCATCTCTTTCTTATGAGTACCAGAGTCGTCACCACGAGAAACAAAGGTCACGTTATTGTTCGCGATTGCTTTGAACACATCAGTCACTGCTTTTTGAGATTCAATCTTCGCTGGATCGCTTTGAGGACCAACAATGACAAAGTCGTTGTACATCAGCTTGCGAGGTAGAACCCCGTAACCTTGCTCAACGAAATTCGCTTCAGCCTTTGGTGCGTGAGTCATCACTAGGTCTACATCGCCATTCTCACCCATGCGAAGTGATTTACCTGTACCCGCCGCTAGAACATCAACTTTGATACCAGAATCTTTTTCGAACTCAGGTAATAAGTAGTCAAGTAGACCTGAGTGGTAGGTACTTGTGGTTGTCGCCAATTTGATATGGGTGGTGTCTTCCGCGCTGCTAGCCGTGTAACTGACGATAGATAGAGCTGCAATAGTTAGGGGAATTGCTTTCATTATTATTATGTCCATTCTGTTATAAATGAATGACATGCCTTCAGTTTTAAAGGGCTCAAAAAAGGGCATGTGCATAAGACGCTAATTGTTGTAATTAGAAATCTACACCTTATAAGCAATCTTAATGCCAATAAATCATGCATCAGATCTCATTAAATTGCTGTTATTTCGGACAAAACTGCGTCATTTAGCCCTCTAAAATGAATCAAAACATGAGCTAGGACAAAATGTCGCACATTGTCCCTGTTGCACAAAAGGTTAATTGGTACACTCTGTCCCAACTTTCCCCACCGGCTAATCATTATGTCTTCACCTAGTTCATCTGCACCTAACCTCAATCCGAACACATTGACTCAATATCAAGCGTTTTCCGTCTTGGTTGTGGATGATGAAATGGGTATGCAGGCTATTTTAAAGAAAGCTCTGGGTAAGTTCTTTGGCAAGGTATCGAGTGCAGGGTCGGTTGAAGAAGCCGAAATACTGCGTTCGAGCGAACATTTTGATCTGATTGTTCTTGATATCAACCTGCCAGGTCGGTCTGGTATTGAGTGGGAAGAGGCGTTTAACGACAACGACAAACGTGCCGATGTGATTTTCATGACAGGTTATGCTGATTTAGAGATGACGATATCTGCGCTTAAGCTTGGTGCTTCAGATTTTATTCTTAAGCCGTTCAACCTCGAACAAATGATACAAGCGGTTCTGCGTTGTATGGACAAGCGCCTTGACCAAAGAATGCAGTACGCGTTGAAGCGCGATGTTAGCCGTCATATCAAGACCGAATTGATCGGCAATTCAGACAAGACTAAACAGCTCAAATTGCTGATCAGTCAATTTGCACCGTCAAGAGCATCAGTTCTTATAGAAGGTGAGTCGGGTACGGGTAAAGAGTTAGTTGCTCGTGGTGTACATGAAGCCAGCAAGCGTAGCGGCCCATTTGTACCAATCAACTGTGGTGCAATTGCACCTGAACTTCTGGAAAGTGAGCTATTCGGGCATACCTCTGGCGCATTTACCGGCGCGAAGAAAAACCGTGAAGGTCTATTCAGAGTCGCAAGTGGTGGCACCTTGTTCCTTGATGAGATCGGTGAAATGCCACTGCCAATGCAAGCAGCGCTGTTACGTGTGTTAGAGCAACGTACTATTCGTCCAGTTGGCAGTGAGAAAGAGATCGCTGTCGATGTACGTGTCGTCGCAGCAACAAACCGAAACCTTCAAGAAGAGGTCGATAAAGGCCACTTCCGTCGCGATCTGTTCTACCGACTCAATGTACTTAAGATTGATGTTGTGCCATTGAGAGAACGACCGTCTGATCTGATAGAGCTTGTTCCATACTTCACTCGTCTTTTATCTAGTGAACTGGGTATGCCGGTTCCAAACTGGGCACATGAAGATATCTTGGCAATGAATGAATACGAATGGCCGGGCAATATCCGCGAACTTAAGAACTTAGTCGAAAGATGCATTCTTTTAGACAAGCCACCAGCACACTATTGGCGAGAAGTGAATGGTGATCCAGCCCCAACCAGCATTTCAGTGACGGTGTCACATGGGGCGGAAATACCAAACTTGAATAATGTAGACGCAGCTGAGGGTTACCCGAACACTTGGACACTCAAAGAAGTCGAGAAATCTCACATAGAACAACTGGTGAGTTTTCATGATGGCAATAAATCTGCAGCAGCGAGAGATCTCGGTGTGGCGCGTAAAACACTAGAGCGTAAGTACAAAGAATGGAACACAGAAGGCTCTGAACATGCCGATTAGACGTCATTGGTGGACAAAGTGGGCGTTCCGGTTCAAAACCATGGTGCGTTATCGCCTGCTATTTCTAACATCCGCTCCCATCATTCTTACCTTATGTGCGCTTGTCGCTATAACACTGTATTGGTCAGTACATTACACGTGGCAGGGGGCTCTGATTGATGTCGATGAGCGTTTGGATGTTGCCGACAACAGTATCCATCTAATTCAGAACCAACAGGCCTATAACGTTCAAGCATTTGCTGAGTCTTACAACTTCCGAATCAAACTCACGAGCGATATTTCGAAAGAAGAGCTCACACGTTGGGTTTCTGAAAACAAATCTCGCTATGAACTCGATTTTCTACGCTGGCGCAGCGTCGAGAGCATGGAGAAAAAGCTTGAATACCTCAACCTGACACACAAAGAATCGTTCTTTAGTGTATTGAGCCAAAACGAACTCAACGATTTAGACCAAAACCTTGCCAGGCAAGCCGAAGTCCCAATGCTCAATAGTCAAAATGTTGAAACTCGGGGGTTAGTTAGCCGCACCGTTGTGTCGATTCGTGACAAGAATGATCACGTGATTGGTTTTCTTGACGGCGGGATCCTCCTTAATAACAGCACACAGTTGGTTGATCAGATCAGCAATCTCATTTATCCGCAACGCGAGGGCTTTAATCGCCGCATTGGTACCGTCACTGTGTTCCTTGATGACCTACGTGTCAGCACTAATGTACCGTTGAGCAGCGAAGAAAGTGCAGGGCGCGCAATTGGTACTCGTGTTTCTCACGAGGTTCATTCTAAAGTATTGAATGAAGGCAAAGAGTGGCTAGATAGAGCGTATGTTTACGACGCTTGGTACATCACCGCGTATCAACCGATTCATGACCAATTCGATAACGTCATCGGCATGCTTTATACCGGTTATCTGATTTGGCCATTAGTGGAAACATACTTGACTAACCTTGGTGAAATCAGCATTACGATTGTGTTGTTGTTACTGGCTTCTGGTTTGATCGTTCACCGTGGTGCGCGTGATCTTTTTAATCCTATTGAACGCATCCATAAAGTCGTCAAGCTAGTGCAGATGGGGCAAGACAAGCGAATTGGCACTCTTGGTTTGAACGATCAACACGAGCTGACTTTGCTCGCTAAACAATTCGATAAGATGTTGGATTTGCTGCACGAACGTAATCAAGAGATCCAACAAGCCGCTTCAGAACTCGAATGTAAGGTTCATTCTCGTACTGCTAGCTTGAAAGAGAAAACCGAAGAACTCGAACTGCATATCAAACTATTAAACCAAGCTCGAGACAAGCTGGTGGTCAATGAAAAACTAGCCGCGTTAGGTGAATTAACCGCGGGTATTGCCCATGAGATTAATAACCCGACGGCGGTGATTCTTGGCAATGTCGAATTGATGAAGTTTGAACTCGGTGACGAAGTCGCTCGTGTAGACGAAGAAGTCCACGCGATCATGGAACAGATTGACCGAATCCGAAATATCACGCGAAGCCTGCTTCAATATAGCCGTCATGGTGGCGTACAAGACGAAATTACGTGGCAACATATCAATCCAATAGTGGATGAGAGTATTACGCTTGTAAAAACAGGCGCGAAAAAGAAAGGCATTGTCTACGTATCACAACTGCATGCTAAAACGTCTGTGGAAGTTAACCGAAACCAACTTTTGCAGATTTTGGTTAACCTACAGATGAACGCGATTCATGCCATGGACGGACAGGGCACATTGACTATCTCAAGTGAAGACTGGGTGGAGAATGGCGTGTCTCATGGTGCAATCGTTCATGTTCAAGATGAAGGGTGTGGTATCAAAGAAGAACAATTGAAACGCATCTTTTCACCTTTCTACACCACCAAACGTGACGGTACAGGCTTAGGCTTATCAGTATCTCAAAGTATCTTGAGCCAAACGGGTGGCGAGATCCGAGTTGAATCTGAGGTAGGCAAGGGAAGCCGCTTTAGTATCTACCTTCAGCAAAAAGCGACACCACAGTTATTGGTCTCAAACCTATAATTTTTTTAGCTTTAAGCTCGAATCGAATCCAACCATATTATCACCTGATAATATTTCTACTGCGCTTGGGCTGTTACATGAACGTTTCAGCCCAAGCACGAAAATCCTGCACTACTAAACTATCGCCAACTAAATCTCAACCTCTGACTGTTTGACGAGCACCTCTTTTTGAATATGTAACACAGTGTATATCTTTTGATCTTGATGCATATCATCTGAACTGTACGGATTTTTGATACATTGACCCCAAATTCATAATCAAAAAATATAATAAAGTCAGTCAGCTATGAAATTAAGTAATCTATCTATTAAATCAAAACTTATCTCCATCGTCATTTTATCGGTTGTTCTATTGGTAATGGCGTCATCTTTCAACCTAATGCAACAACGTGAAAGCTCAATGCAAGAGCGCCAAGATAAACTCAGTGCTCAAGTCGAAACCGCGGTCAGCTTAGCGAGTTACTATTACAGCCAACGTAACGTGCTCGGTGAAGAAGTAGCAAAGAAACAAGCGCTGCAAGCAATTGAAACGCTTCGTTACGACACCACCAATTATTTCTGGATCTTAAACCAACAACTCAACGTTGTTATCCATCCATTAAAACCTGAACTCAATGGCAAGAACGCAGGTAACTTTAAAGATGGTGCAGGTAAACACCACTGGCGTGAGATGGTCACCATTTCACGTACCCCAGAGGAGAAAGGGTTTCTTGATTATCAATGGATGAGCCCGCAAGGTGAACTCAAAGACAAGATCTCATATGTACAGCTATTCCCTGAGTGGAATTGGATTGTTGGCTCGGGAATCTTAGTTGCGGATATTCAAGACGCCTTCTATGCACTAGCGCTCAAAGAAGGGCTGGTCGCGGTTGTATTATCAGGCCTGTTGTTTGCTATGGGCTACGCGATTTCTAACAATATCCTTGTGCCACTTAACAAGCTTATCGACAACACCCATAAGATTGCCGATGGGGATCTTCGTGTACGCATGAACATGACACGTAAAGATGAACTGGGCGATATGAGTAATCAAATTGATACCATGCTCAACAAGTTACAAAGCACGCTTCGTACAGCGAATGAATCAGCAGGTTTATCCAGCAACATGGCGAGTCACATTGCACAAGCCAGTGAAGAGGCTGCGACCAGTGTTAACTCACAACATGCACAGCTTGAGTTGCTATCGACGGCAATGACAGAAATGAGTGCCACCATTTCTGATGTCGCTGTTAATGCTGAAAATACTGCCGCAAGCACCAATAAGGTTGTCGAGCACGCAAATCAGAACGACCAGAACATGCAAGTAACGTCTAAAACCATATCTCAAGTTTCAGAAAATATTTCGACGGCGAACGATCTCGTCAGAGACTTACAATCTGGTGTCACAGAGATAAGCCAAGTGGTGAGCGTGATACGTGATGTCTCTGAGCAAACGAACTTGTTAGCACTTAATGCGGCAATAGAAGCAGCCCGAGCAGGTGAGCAAGGAAGAGGGTTCGCGGTAGTCGCAGATGAAGTACGTAACCTCGCAAGCCGCACTCAAAACTCAACCAATGAAGTTCAATCGACGATTGAAAAACTGACTCAGCAAGCCGAGCGTACCTTTAAAGCAATGCAAAGCAGCAATGAGAAAGTCGATCACAGTGTTGTCGCGTCTAACGAAACACGCCAACAACTCGATGTGATTGTAAATGAACTGCACAACGCCAACGACATGGTCGCGCAAATCGCCGCCGCCTCGGAGCAACAAAGCACGGTAGCAACCGAAATGAGTGAAAGTGTCACTGGGATTCATCTGGCGGCTAACGAAGTATTGCAAGCTTCACAGTCGTTAGCTGAGGATAGCCAGAAAATGGCCAACACTACAGAACACCTTACTGATCAGTTAAAGTACTTTAAGGTTTAACCGCTAAGGTTTTTCATAACGAACTATGCCAGTCACAGGTTTCTTATCTTCAAGAGATGAATCCGAGAAGCCCATAACAAAACACCTCCGCACTTGAGATAAGTTCGGAGGTGTTTTCGTTTGTAGATGACTGGATCATTAGCTCGCTCAACAAAAGGAGCGCGTTAAGCCAATCTTGTTAATGTGCAGTTACTGAAATCTTCGGAGGGTTGATATTGTGCTTTCTAAACTCTTTCATCACACGCAAGGTAATATCGGTTTCAAACAGCTTCTCATACGCCGTGTCGACCACATAGGCCTTACAAGTTAACTGTATCGCCAAGTAATTATCCGTGATCGTCTGTTTGACCAGAACCGTAACAGGCTTCGGCAAGTGGATGTAACGACTTGAAGACGCCGCTTCTTGAATCAAGTCTCGAGCTAGGGTGATGTCTTCATTCATACCGACATAAAATGGAATCACCACCTGCATATCCAGCGCGCCATAGTTACCACTGGTCGTTACTTCGTTTAAGAACTTGTTGTTCGGGATCGTGATGATGTCATCGTTCAGGGTTCTCATTCGAACAGAACGCAAACCAATGGTAATGATGTCGCCATAGTTACCTTCAAACGTGACGCGGTCACCAACTTGAAAAGGTCTGTCAATCATCACAGTGATACCGGCGATGAATGATGCTGCCAAGTCTTTAAGCGCAAAGCCGACCGACACGGCGAGGGTACCACCAATCAAAGCTAAGATTTGATCGTTGATTCTAAAGCTCATCATGAACACGATAAGACCGGTGCTCACGTAAATAAAGAACTGAGTAAACGACTGCAGTTTCTGTAGCAACATTCGATATTGCACGAACTGACTACCAAAGCTGGTCACCAACGAATTGATGAACTTCAGTAACAACCACATTGCGGCAATAACGATCATGGAGAAGAACACACCGCTCCAACGCACCAAACTCGCAATCTTTGAGATGTTTTCTACGTTAGCTAACTCTTCCGTCGCAAAGGTCGGGAAACTGACAGCACTTGCCAAGCCAACAAATAGTAGGATAAATAACTTCTTCATTTTACTTCACCAGTAGATGTTGACGGTCGAGAACGTTTGTAATGTGGCGGAACCAATGCTCAGAAATTCGAGCCTTTTCTTCATGCCAACCAATATAACCACGGCTTTCAAAATAACGTAGAATCCCGGTTATCTCTGCAATGCTCAGTTGAGTACATTCAGACAACACCTCCGGAGAAGCTATTTCCAGTTGCACGATAGAGCGAAGTACAGCCAGCATAGGTTTTGGCATATTCTCGAGTTCCTGTGCTTCAGGAACATGGAACAAACGCACCACGGCTTGATCTGTCTCTTTATTTCGGTTCAAAGAGAGTCGGAAGAAACGCAGCGCAACGGTAGGGTTGCCATCAGAGTAGTGCCACAAGATTCGATAGAAGCCTTGGCGTGCGCGTTCTTCTTCACTCATATCATCTTGGTCCCACTGTTTAGGGACAACTAAACCATCAAACGATAACGGCTTTTCAAGTTCCGTATTGATACGGCTATTAAGAAGATCACCGACTTGTTTTTCTGTCCAACGTGGTAGGAAACACACCAAATCAAACAGCAAACGTTCGCCACGCGCTCGATCGACAAATCGCCAGCTCGACTTAGCAATCGAAATCACGATACGGTGGTTCTTTTTAGAGCGACGCAGTAGGTTGGTTAAACGGATCAAATCAGACAGGCCGCCAACCATAGGCTTAACTAATCGCTGTGCATTGTCGATCGCAATCAAGTACGTGGTCTTGCTTTTACGAAGGTGCGCCAAGATCTGAATCTCAGTCGCTTTTTCTTCCAAGCCGATGCTCACGGCTAGATGCGCTAACAACTCTTGGTAACCCGCGTAAGGGCAACTTACGTAAACAGGCTCTGCGTTGGATACTTTATGCAGCAAGGTATAAAGCAGCGTTGTAGCGCCCACTCCACGTTCGCCTGAAACAATACAAATAGCAGGGCTGTCCGACATCAAATAACGAGAGAGTTGCTTAACCTCATCGCCCGCGTAATCAATTAAGGTGCTATCGATATTACCCGGCAGAATGTACTCATAGGTTTTGTCTCCTTTGATTCGAACCAAGTTTTGTTGGTTTTTATCAAGATCGGACTGTTTAGCCACTTCGATTCGAAAGAGATAGGCTAAGGCCTGACTAAACAACGTGTAACTAGAAAGCAATGCCATGATTCGATGTTGGAAGTTGTAAACACTCAACCAGACGATTCCAATTGCCGTCGCCAGTATATTAAGTAAGAAGGTTTCCTTACGGTTTACCGCCCAGTTAACCCACACCGGACGATCGGAGATGTGTTGCAGCGTATCGAAGACTTTCGCTCTCCATAATCTAAGTACCGATATCGTGACCAGCACGAACCAGAAAAACAGCGCACTGTAGATCCAGCTGTAAATGGTGCCTTTACCCAGTGTGATGCTCGATATCTGCAAAGTCAGACCTGCAACAATAATACTCCAAACATAGCGACGAATAGTCGATAGTCTCAGCGCGATGACTTCTTGATTTGATGTGCGACCCAAGCGATACGCAAATTCAAGAATAAAGCTGATAGCAATCGAACCACCTAGAATCCACCACGTGAATATTTCTAGGAAAATCAGGTGCTGCAGGCTAGGGATGCTAGAAAGCACTCTCAAAGAAAGTGTGATGGCGATTAACCAAGCAATCGCACGCTCAGCGCGGCTGATATACCAAATCACACGAACCAAAAAAGGAGGGTTCGTTTTCGCTTCGAGAAAGTTAACTCTAAACAACTCAATCAAGCGAGTGCTGTTGGCAAGCCACCATACTAAACCGAAGTAAATAAACAGCACCTTTAGAGAAGCCCAAATGACAGGCACTGGAGAAATGAAAATGTCTTTAACTAATGCTTTAAAGCTACGAATTTGGAAGTAAACAAGATACTCAATATTGAGCTTGGTTAATTCCCACTCTTGTTTAAATTGAGTCACGCCGTATGGGCCAAAACCGGTTAAGCGCTCTTTATTCGCGGAGTTTGTCTGCTCTAAAAGATGCTGTTTACTTGCGTTCAAGCTATTCAAAGTGACGTAGCTGGTCTGCACGGCAAACCATTGATCGGCGTCGTTGTTATCTCTATAGGCTTTTACCTGTTGCTCGAAGGTTTTTATTTCCAGCTTTTGAACTCGCAGAACTTCAGCAAGTAAAATGTTGACTTGGCGTCTGTCCGACTGCTCCATAAAGAGTGGGTCAGGTAGGGAATCAATACGCTTATCCAGATCTACAGCACTATTAGATACCTGAGGCTGAGATTGTAAGTCATATTCCAAGTTGGCATGACTAGGCCAAGAGAGAATGGCCAAAGTGAAGATTAAGAAGCGCGAAAGTGAACGCATAAAAGTCTCTTAGAATTATGAGGTTAGGATTACTATAGTTAGTTAATCTTACTTTGTGAAATCCAACCCCGTATCGGGGGCGAGTACTTTATTCCCGTTTCCGCTGATTTTGTCATGAAACTGTCAGAGATTAGGCTAGTCTTGCCTATGTCTGTTGTTGCTTTGATCGGGTTAGTTTTACTGTGACCAATCAGCATACGATATATTCAATGGTTGGCATGATTTGGGACGTTATATACCGCCCATTATGGGGCGCTGTTCGATATTTTGTTTTTCCTGAAAGTAGATGGTTTTTTAACGACAAATAGAAAATCAAAAATGTGAGTCAGCTCAAACTATGATTTGGCTAGGTTATCACTCACTTAATGGCGAGTAATTGCAATCAAGACTTGCAGTTAAAGCCCCGAAGAAGTAACGTTGCGGCGTTTTTCACATTAAAAAGGTAACGGCATTGATCTCCACAGCAAATATCACCCAACAATTCGGCGCTAAGCCACTTTTCGAAAATATTTCAGTTAAGTTCGGCGAAGGCAACCGCTACGGTTTAATCGGCGCGAATGGCTGTGGTAAATCGACGTTCATGAAGATCCTATCTGGTGAACTTGAGCCAAGTGCAGGTAACGTAAGCTACGATCCAAATGAGCGCGTTGCTAAGCTAAACCAAGACCAGTTTGCTTATGAAGAATTCACGGTAATCGACACGGTTATCATGGGTCACAAAGAGCTTTGGGCGATCAAGCAAGAGCGAGACCGCATTTACTCTTTGCCTGAAATGAGCGAAGAAGACGGCATGAAAGTGGCTGATCTTGAAGTTCAGTTCGCTGAAATGGACGGTTACATGGCAGAAGCGAAAGCAGGTGAGCTTCTTCTTGCGGTAGGTATTGAAGAATCACTGCACTTCGGTCTAATGAGCGAAGTAGCACCGGGTTGGAAACTTCGTGTTCTATTGTCTCAAGTACTGTTTGCAGACCCGCATATCATGCTTCTTGACGAACCAACTAACAACCTGGACATGGACACCATCAAGTGGTTGGAAGATACGCTTAACCAACGTAACTGCACAATGATCATCATTTCGCATGACCGTCACTTCCTAAACTCAGTTTGTACACATATGGCTGACCTTGATTACGGCGCACTTCGTCTGTTCCCTGGTAACTACGATGAGTACATGACAGCAGCGACACAAGCTCGTGAACGTCTACTTTCTGATAACGCGAAGAAGAAAGCACAAATTGCTGAACTTCAAACGTTCGTTTCTCGTTTCTCTGCTAACGCATCTAAAGCGAAACAAGCGACATCTCGTGCTAAACAGATCGACAAGATTCAACTAGATGAAGTAAAAGCGTCTAGCCGTCAAAACCCATTCATCCGTTTCGAACAGTCTAAAGAGCTATTCCGTAACGCGCTTGTGGTTGAAAACCTATCTCAAGGTTTTGAAGAAGACCTATACAACAAGTTCGATGCGATTTTCGAAGTAGGTGAGCGTGTTGCTATCATCGGCGAGAACGGTGTGGGTAAAACAACACTACTTAACACTCTAGCGGGTGCCCTAGAAGCGCGTACTGGTGAATATAAGTGGTCTGAAAACTCAAACATCGGTTACTACGCTCAAGATCACGCACATGATTTTGAAGAAGATCTAAACCTGTTTGACTGGATGAGCCAATGGCGTCAAGAAGGCGAAGACGAGCAAGTTGTTCGTAGCTTCCTTGGTCGTATGCTATTTGGTCAAGACGACATCAAGAAATCTGTAAAGGTTATCTCTGGTGGTGAGCAAGGTCGTATGCTTCTTGGCAAGATCATGATGCACAAGCCAAACATCCTGCTAATGGATGAACCAACAAACCACATGGATATGGAATCTATCGAAGCGCTTAACTTGGCTCTTGAGAACTACAAAGGCACATTGTTCTTCGTATCTCACGACCGTGTATTCGTAGACTCTCTAGCGACTCGTGTTCTTGAAATCAAAGACGGCAAGATCAACGACTTCCGCGGTACTTACGCTGAGTTCTTGAAAGCACGCGCTTAGCACGCATTAAACATGAATACGTAATACAACGTTAGTACGTATCCCTGATTAAAAAGGCCTCTATCTTTATGAATAAGATAGAGGCCTTTTGTTTTTCATATCCGTTTTTTATATCAGTCTCTTTGTATTAAAAAACGTCGAGTGGTTGGTCGCAAATACCTTTACTCATCAATACTTACACTGCTCATTAATACTTAAACTGCGCCACAATCTTCTCAAGCTTCACACTCACGTTCGATACTTGTTCACTACAACGAACTGACCCTGAAACCACGGTATGAGTATCACTGGCTAAATGAGCGATATCGGTAATGTTCCGATCGATGTCCGCTGAAACCATGGATTGCTCTTCAGACGCCGTGGCAATCTGGCTGTTTAAGTCGAACATCTCTCCAACTTGAAAGTGTATCCCTTCAATCGCATTTACCACATCTTTGGTTTGGTGTTTAACTAACCCCGTTTGTTCTAGGCTTACCGACATCTTAGCGACCGTTTTTGCTATTCCAGACGTTAGGCCATGAATGGTCGATTCAATTTGATGGGTTGAATCGTTGGTCATTAGCGAAAGCTCTCTGACTTCAGAGGCCACGACTGCAAACCCACGACCATGGTCACCAGCACGTGCAGCTTCTATCGCCGCATTTAGCGCGAGTAGGTTAGTTTGTTCCGCAATGCCTTGAATGGTAGTGACGACTTGGTTGATTTCACGACTCTGGTCTTCGAGCTGAACAATTAGGTTTTGAGACTCTGCAATATTCTCGGCCAGCACATTAATGCTGTCATTGGTTGCGTGGGTTTCTTGTAACGCCTGATGTGCATTGTCTTTGATCTTCTCAGCGTTCATCGCTGCGTTTTCTATGTTCGCCGTCACCTCATTACTGGTCATCACCAGCTCATTAACTGCCGTCGCTACTGATTCAGATTGTTGCTTCTGCTTTTCAGCATTACTCATACTTTTGATTGCCGCTTCTTCAGAGCTACACGAACTATCGGTCAACACCGTCATCACGCCGGATAGCTCTTTGATGTTACCGTGCAGTTTATTGATGAAGGTATCGAACGAGTGGGCAAGTTGGGCCAGTTCGTCATTGCCTTTTGCGTTCATGCGAACGGTTAAGTCACCATCTCCACTGGCGATTGATTCCATCATCACGTTTATCGCTTTGATTCGCGCAAGTATGTTGCGACCAATGAACACCAACAATAAAGAAAGCAGAGCGACGATGGCGGCACCAAATAGATGCAATGTATTTTTGGTATGTGTACTCGCCGCTGTGATGGCTTGGCTTATCTCGGTTTGTACCGTTTCAATAGCTTGTTCTGTTTTGTGGACGTTGCTACGTAAGGCGCCTCTAAGACCGAGTTCTGCCGACAAGCCTAAATTGGTGTTAGCCAGCAGAAGCGTTTCAACCGCAGCTTTGTAATCCGAATAGGCTTGCTCTGTCGCAACCGACGTTTGAGAATAGGGTTCAAACTCTTTAAGAGCATCAGCTAACGCCATATGTGTTTGGTCATTAATATGAGCGAGATAGTGGAAGTCTTTTTCAATCAACTCTAACAGCGCAAGCTCTAGAGCCAAACTCGATTCAGATTCGATCGCTGATTTTAACGCGGTTCTTTTGCCATCTAACGCAGCGACAAAACCTAAAGGTGCGGTCGTACGTTCAATGTTATTTACTTGTTCGACGATTTGGTGAAACTGTTTTTGATATTGATGAAGAGTGTCCGAAATCCTTGTCATTTGGTCAGACAGGTGCAGCTCGTGCGAGGTGAGAGTCTGGTTCAACGTCACCAATCTTTGATTCAATGTGTCGGCGGTTTTATCGAAACGTTCTGCGTATTTTTGATCGTGGCGAGACAAGAAATCTTTTTCGTGTCGCCTCAGGGTTAGTAGGTCAACAGAGCTCCTCAGGTTTTCAGTCGCAGCGCGCTCCAATGACTCCAATTTGTCTAAGCTAAACTGTTCGTAGATGGCGTATATGAAGACTGAAACAAACAAGGTGAGGTTGATTAGAATAAATTTACTACGTATTGAAAGAGACAGCGAACGACGCTGAGGTTCCGATGGATTACTCATGGTTAATTCCCTTTAAGCCAGTGACGTTGATATTCATATTTATTTTGTAATTAATAGAAATATTTAAATGATGAATATGTAACTAATAGCCTATTAGGTTGTTAAAGCAAGATTCGTTTACGACTAAGGTCGAGGGAGCCGTTATTTATCTACAAGCAAAAATCAGTGGGCACCGTTGATAGAAACCTCCAAGCTATATAGCTTATTAGGCATATCTTGAAATAAACTTTGAACAAATAAAAAATGCCGCTCATCAAGGTTATGAGCGGCATTGTTGTTTAGCTATATCGTTCGCCTAAAATCAGCTTTAATTAGGCATGAACAGAGCTTTTGAACCTAGCTTTCAGATAAAGCTTGTTCACCTTTTACATCGAATTCAATCTTCTCTGCGCCAGTGAACACTTGGAATCGCAGGCCTTTAGCGCGAGCAATGGTCGTGATACCAAATTGCTGAGCCAAGTCTAAGCCCATTTGCGTTACACCAGAGCGTGATAGCAGAACAGGAATACCCATCTGCGCTACTTTGATGACCATTTCAGAGGTAAGGCGACCTGTGGTGTAGAAAATCTTGTCTGTGCCGTCTTCTTTGTTAAGCCACATCTCACCGGCCAAAGTATCAACCGCGTTATGTCGGCCAACATCTTCAACAAACGATAGAACCTTGTCGTCTTTGCAAACAGCGCAACCATGTACCGCGCCAGCTTTCTTGTACGTGTCGTTGTAATGAGTCAGTGCTTCTAAAGCCGTGTAAATTTCAGATTGCTTAATTTTGGTCTGAGGCACTTGGTAATCTTCCAACTGCTTCATCACGTTACCAAACATGGTGCCCTGACCGCAGCCAGAGGTCACCGTCTTCTTCTTAAGCGCTTGCTCAAGTTGGCTAGTATCTTCTTTGGTGATAACCGCTGCAGAGCTGGTTTCCCAATCGATGATGATAGATTCAACCGCTTCAGGGTCAGAAAGGAAACTTTGATTCTTTAAATAACCCAAGACTAAAGATTCAGGGCGCGAGCCAAGCGTCATCAGGGTTACGATCTCTTTCCAGTTCAACATAACGGTAAGAGGGCGTTCGCAAGCGATCTGTTTGGTTAGCTTCTCACCATATTCATCAAACACTTCAACTTCGATTGTTTGAAGTGGGTTTTCACTAGTTTTTATTATGTTTGGTTTTACCACAGTCACGTCCTACTTAATGAGATAGCGATTTTAAGAGATAAGAAGTTAACAAGAGGGTCTAACGCCGTTCTTGTTCATCGATTCTTTAACTCATGCTTAAAGCAAATCTTATTCCAAAATAACGGGTATTCAGGAAAACATGAAGCATTCGATTAAAATAGCGCAAAATATGAGAGTTCACCGGGTGGAGTTGTCTGAAATAACCAGTATCGACTAACGTTATAATGACAACTTGATAACGAACGCTATAGATACGCTCTCGTAGGTAATCCGTATTGGCGTGTTTATTGCTTTATGGGGTGTATATGATTGCGCACAGTACAAAATGTCCTAAGTGCATTCAGACCAAAGAAAATCAATTGGGTGAAGTATGTCTGAGATAAAAGAATTCAAAGAACAATATGAAAAAACAGAAGCAGCTTGGCCAATCGGTGTCCAAAGAATAGAGAAAGAGATCAAAACAGGTATTTGGGTAACGACGCAATGGGAATTGACTGGGTTTGAACTGTCGCCAGAAGATGATGCCCAAGACGTTTGTTTACTCCAATTACATAAAGACGAGCGTACAGACTATCGTTTCAACCTAAGCTCTCAGCAACCTAAGCTTTTCTTAGTGATGGATAATGTCGATTCTGGTGTTAAGCCCGTCATTCAGTTACTTACAGCATCACAAACCGTTGCAGGGCAATACATGGACGGTGACAACCAAGTCCTTTCATACGACATTCCTTTGCCCGTACAGGCTTGGATGGAAGCATTCATCGGCCGTCATGGTGAGTTGCTAGAAGCAAGACGTAAGAAACGTAAAGGTGCGGGTCGATCAAATGGCAACTAACTTTTTCAGCCGCTGGTCTCAGAGAAAGCTTGATGAATCGACCGACGAACCATTAGAAGCACAACAAACGCTTGAGGAAACTGAGCTTACTTCCTCAGATTCTTCTTCTGAGGTTTCACCTGAAATGGAAGCAGCAGCGCCTCAGTCTTTAGAGAGTGATGCTTTAGAAACCAATGAAGAAGTTAATGCTTCTGACGTTCAAGATCCCGCACCAGAAGCCACTGAAGACTTGTCTGTTGCTCAATTATTAGTATCAGAAGCTTCAGAAAGCGTAAAAAAAGCCGCATTGCGTAAATTATTTCTATCCGAAGAGTTTAACGTTCGTGATGGTTTAGATGATTACGACGACGATTACAGTAATCTTAAGTCTCTTTCTGAAGGGGTTGCGGAAACCTTGCGTGATTGGGTTAAAGAAAAAACGGAAGAAGAAACTGCGCCAGAAGAAGAGCAACTCATTGATAATAAAGACGAAGGTGAAGTTTTAGAAAATTCTGAAAGCGATCTTGAGGGAGCTGATAATGAATTTGAGACGTCAGAAAGTGCCGAAATAACCGAACAAGAAAAATAACTGTATAAAAACACAGTTGCAGATAATAACGCTACAATGTCAGACGAAGCTGACCTGAAAGAGATGGGACAAAATATACCACACAAAGAATAGGTACATTTTGACTAAATACTCAATGAACCGCTTGAGACAAAATGTCCCAAGCGGTTTTTTTATACGCACAATAAACGCTATAAAAGATTAAATTATTGATATATAAGGCTTATTAAATTGGCATGGCATTTGCTAAATAACGTTTATTATCAACTTTTTTGTAGATAGACGAATTCATAGTCTGACGAGCGGGACACTGGCTAAAGGGTTAGTTGTTAACGGATTACTCAGCAAGTTCTCTATCGCTTACTACAATGAAGGTTGAACAGATTATCCATGTCCAAAGATGGAACTGAGCAATGCTTAAACAATTATTAGAACAAGCAACTTCAAATAACGCTAAAGCAAGACTGTATGCATTTGAAAATACAGTTGAGTTAACAAATCTGATTCCACCTACTGTTAGCTACGAAAGCGGCGGTAATACTCTTATTATTGGTCCAACTGCGATCATTGAAAGTGCTGCGGCTCAATTACCTCAATTGACGAGCTTAACCTTATTGTCGACAGACGGCGAAAAGGGCAAAAACCCAGAACTGTACTTCGCGAATTCGGTTCAAGTATCCGGTTTCCTTGGCACGTTTGAAGTTGTGATTGAGAGTAAAGGCACATCAAGCAACTTGGCGAAAATCGCGATTAATCACGATTGTTTCGATGTTGTTCTAGACCTATGTCTGAATAGCTGCATGACAGAAGAAGTGCCTGTACCGGGTTATTACCCAGTGGGCCGAGGCTATCCAAAACTGGCCGAAGCACTGGAAGAGATTCCAACGCTAATGGGTACATTTGATAAGCCTAAATTCTTCCGTTTAGACACTGACCTTTGTGCACACAGTTCTCGTGGCGTAAAAGGGTGTGAACGTTGTGTTGATGCTTGTCCTGCTGGCGCACTATCAAGTGAAGGCTCAGACAAAACAGGTCACAAGATCGAGATTAACCCTTATCTATGTCAAGGCGTCGGAACTTGTGCAACAAGCTGTCCTACAGAAGCGATTACCTATGCGCTTCCAAACCCTGACGATACTCAAAAATTCATTGAACGTACGCTAGCTAACTATGAACATGCGGGCGGTCTGGATCCAATCGTACTTATCTGTAGCTCTCGTCATGAGACTTACAATGTAATGGCGCTAAAAGCACTGCCAGATAACGTTATTCCAATCGTGGTTGAAGAACTGCCTTCTATTGGTATTGATACTTGGTTTGCAGCGCTAGTGAATGGCGCAACTCAGGTTCTGTTTGCTGCTTCTCGTTTTATGCCAGAGACGATCATTCGTGTTCTGAATAACGAAGTCGGGATTGCTCAAGAGCTACTAGACCAAATCGGTGTTCCAAAAGAAACCATCGATATCCTGTATTTAGAATCTCTACGTGAAGGGCCTCCAACACTGTGCGTTGATTCTTTCGACCTTGCACTTGGCGATCTTCAAGGCAATAAACGTCAACGTCTATTCACTGCACTCGATGCTATGTCTTCATCTCGCATTCCTGTCGAGAATATCGTTGAACTTCCTTCGAATGCACCATACGGCACGGTTTCGTGTGAAAGCAAAGATTGTACGTTATGCATGAGTTGTGTTGCGGTTTGTCCTACACGTGCTCTTCATACCGACGGTGCTTCTCCATCACTTAAGTTTGTAGAACAAGACTGTATTCAATGTGGTCTGTGTGAAAAGGCATGCCCTGAGAATGTTCTCACTCTGACACCTCGTATGAATTGGGTGAAAGAAGAACGTCAACAAGCAGTTGTGATTCATGAAGAGAAAGCGGCGGAATGTTTACGCTGCCATAAGCCATTCGCTCCACAGTCTATGATTGACATGTTACAGAACAAGTTACGCGGTCACTCTCATTTTTCAGATGAAACTGCGATTAATCGTATTGCGATGTGTGAAGACTGTCGTGTAGTGGACATGTTCGACTCAATGGCTCAAGACCCATTGAATCAATTGAAATACTAGGAGTTGGCATTGGATACTAATTTGGATCAGGCACAAGAGCCTGAGCTCGCAAAAGAATTAAAGCAAGAACAGACACTAAGAACTGAAATCTATTTGGTTCTTTCTGCATTGTTCCGTAGCGCACCTTCTGAAGAGGTCATTGATTTCCTAAAGACGTTAGACATTGAAGCGTCTGAAAGTGCAATGCAAAAAGCTTGGATTGCCATTCAACAAGCGGCAACGGAATCAAATCGCGAAGCGTTAGAAGACGAATATCAAGATCTGTTCATTGGCATTGGCCGTGGAGAGATTGTTCCATTTGGTTCTTGGCATAGAACTGGCGCCATGATGGAAAAACCACTGGCAGAGATTCGTCATGATTTAGAGCTTTTAGGCATTGAGCGTGATGATCAAGTGAAAGAGCCAGAAGATCATATTGCTGCATTGTGTGAAGTAATGGCAATGCTGACCGGTGAAGAAGAAGCACTTCAACAAGCCGTTTTCAATAAGCACCTTGGTCCTTGGTTCAACTCTTTTACGCGTCAGCTTGAAAGTGCAGAAAGTGCGAACTTCTACAAATCAGCAGCTCAGCTGTGTGAAGCATTCCTAACGTTAGAGCAAGTGCGTTTTAGCGTTAATACAAAAAGCAGTAAACATAAATTAAAGATTGATGTGAAAAACGTCACTGATTACGAGTAATCGAGCAGTACGCGATTATATCGATAGAGGGGCATTAAGCCTCCAAAAAGATCTACCGCAAGGTAAGGAAGCAATGATGAAAGATAATAAAGAAATAAACACAAGCCGTAGGGACTTACTCAAAGGCTTAACAACTGCAGCCGTAGCGGGTGCCGTTGTCGCTGGAACAACGAAGGTGGCAACTGCTTCAGAAACGGTTGAAATGCCGAAAGAAGACATGAAGAAGACGGGCTATCGTGAAACGCAACACATTCGCGATTACTACGACACGCTTTAGGAGATAACGGATGAAACTTGTCAAACGCTCCGATAGTGTGAGCAAAGAAACCAATCAACTGGGTGTGTCTAGACGTGCCTTCATGAAAAACACCTCTCTAGCGGCTGGTGGTGCTGTAGTAGGCGCTGGTCTATTCGCTCCGGGTATGATGAAAAAGGCGCAAGCTAAGTCAGTCGACCCTGAAGCGAAAACAGAAGTGAAACGCACTATCTGTTCTCACTGTTCTGTGGGTTGTGGTATTTACGCTGAAGTTCAAAACGGTGTTTGGACGGGTCAAGAGCCTGCATTCGATCACCCATTCAACGCTGGTGGACATTGTGCGAAAGGCGCAGCTCTGCGTGAGCATGGCCACGGTGAGCGTCGCCTTAAGTACCCAATGAAATTGGAAGGCGGTAAGTGGAAGAAGCTTTCTTGGGAACAAGCGATTGAAGAGATCGGTAATAAAGCGCTAGAACTTCGTAAAGAGTCTGGTCCTGATTCCGTTTACTTCCTAGGTAGTGCGAAACACAGTAACGAGCAAGCTTACGCATTCCGTAAGATGGCGTCGCTTTGGGGCACCAACAACGTTGACCACCAAGCGCGTATTTGTCACTCAACCACAGTAGCCGGTGTTGCAAACACTTGGGGTTACGGCGCGATGACAAACTCGTTCAATGACATGCATAACTGTAAGTCGATGCTGTTCATTGGTTCGAACCCTGCAGAAGCTCACCCGGTTGCGATGCAACACATCCTAATCGCGAAAGAGAAGAACAACTGTAAGATCGTTGTTGCGGATCCTCGTCGTACGCGTACTGCTGCGAAATCTGATCACTATGTTTCTCTGCGCCCGGGGTCAGATGTTGCGTTTATCTGGGGTCTGTTATGGCATGTCTTTGCTAACAAATGGGAAGACCAAGAATTCATCCGCCAACGTGTATTCGGCATGGACGAGATCCGTGAAGAAGTGGCGAAGTGGAACCCAGCAGAAGTTGAGCGTGTAACAGGCGTTAGCGAAGAAGACGTTTACCACACAGCAAAACTGCTTTCAGAAAACCGTCCGGGTTGTATCGTTTGGTGTATGGGTGGTACTCAACATACTACGGGTAACAACAACACACGTGCTTACTGTGTACTTGAGCTTGCGCTCGGTAACATCGGTAAGTCAGGTGGCGGTGCAAACATTTTCCGTGGTCACGATAACGTACAAGGCGCAACTGACCTTGGCGTACTATCAGACACACTACCGGGTTACTACGGCTTGTCTGAAGGTTCTTGGCGCCATTGGTCTAAAGTTTGGGATATCGACTTTGACTGGGTCAAAGGACGTTTTGACGACAACGCATACGGTGGTCAAAAACCAATGAACAGTGCAGGTATTCCTGTCTCTCGTTGGGTTGATGGCGTGCTTGAAGACAAAGACAAGATTCGTCAACGCGAAAACATCCGCGCCATGTTCTACTGGGGTCACGCGGTGAACTCTCAGACTCGTGGTCCAGAGATGAAGAAGGCGATGCAGAAGCTGGATATGATGGTTATCGTTGACCCGTACCCAACAGTCGCGGCAGTAATGAACGATCGCACCGACGGCGTTTACTTGCTTCCAGCAACCACTCAATTTGAAACCTACGGCAGTGTAACGGCATCAAACCGTTCTCTACAATGGCGTGACAAGGTTGTTGATCCTCTGTTCGAATCTAAGCCTGACCACGAAATCATGTACCTTCTTTCTAAGAAGCTTGGTTTCTCTGATCAACTGTTCAAAAACATCCGTGTTGAGAACAACCAACCATTGATTGAAGACATCACTCGTGAATTCAACAAAGGTATGTGGACGATCGGCTATACAGGTCAAAGCCCAGAGCGTTTGAAAGAACACCAACAAAACTGGCATACGTTCCACAAAACAACGCTTGCTGCAGAAGGCGGCCCAGCGAATGGCGAGACTTACGGTCTACCTTGGCCATGTTGGGGCAACCCTGAAATGAAACACCCAGGTACACATATCCTTTACGATACGTCTAAACCAGTTGCTGAGGGCGGCGGTAACTTCCGTACTCGTTTCGGTGTCGAATTTGAAGGTCAAAGCCTATTGGCTGAAGACAGCTACTCAAAAGGCAGCGAAATCAAAGATGGTTACCCAGAGTTCAGTGACAAACTGCTGAAACAACTGGGTTGGTGGGACGACCTAACAGCAGAAGAAAAAGCCTCTGCTGAAGGTAAAAACTGGAAAACCGACGTTTCTGGTGGCATCCAACGTGTTGCTATCAAGCATGGTTGTATTCCGTTTGGTAATGCGAAAGCGCGTGCGATTGTTTGGACATTCCCAGACAGAGTGCCACTGCACCGTGAGCCACTTTACACACCACGTCGTGATCTAGTCGCTGACTACCCAACGTGGGACGACAAAGAAGCGATTTTCCGTGTTCCTACGCTGTACAAATCCATTCAAGACCAAGATAAGTCTGGTGAATACCCGATTATTCTTACGTCTGGTCGTCTGGTTGAGTACGAAGGTGGTGGTGAAGAGACACGTTCTAATCCTTGGCTAGCTGAGCTACAACAAGAGATGTTTGTTGAAGTGAACCCTAAAGATGCAAACGACATTGGCTTCAAAGATGGCGATGATGTTTGGGTTGAGGGTGCAGAGAAAGGCCGTATCAAGGTGAAAGCGATGGTCACTCGTCGTGTGAAACCGGGTTTAGCGTTCTTGCCGTTCCACTTCGGTGGTAAGTTTGAAGGCGAAGATTTGCGTTCTAAATACCCTGAAGGCACTGATCCTTACGTTATTGGCGAAGCAGCCAATACAGCAACCACATATGGTTACGACCCTGTCACGTTGATGCAGGAAACGAAAGTAACCCTTTGTAATATTCGTAAAGCGTAAGGAGTCTTAAAATGGCTAGAATGAAATTTCTTTGTGACACCAAACGTTGTATCGAATGTAACGGTTGTGTCACTGCATGTAAGAATGAAAATGATGATGCTCTGGAATGGGGTATTCAACGTCGCCGCGTTGTCACACTGAACGATGGTGAACCGGGTGAAAACTCTATCTCTGTAGCATGTATGCACTGTACTGATGCGCCATGTATGGCAGTTTGTCCTGCAGACTGTTTTGAACATACAGAAGACGGCATCGTACTTCACAATAAAGATCTATGTATCGGTTGTGGTTACTGCTTGTTTGCTTGTCCGTTTGGCGCACCTCAATTCCCTAAACAGGAAGCCTTTGGTGAGCGCGGTAAAATGGACAAATGTACCTTCTGTGCTGGCGGCCCAGAAACAGAGCCAGGTTCTGTGGAAGAGCGTCAGAAATACGGTGCGAACCGTATTGCTGAAGGCAAGCTACCTATGTGTGCTTCACTTTGTTCGACAAAAGCGCTGCTTGCAGGTGATGCTGAACAAGTCTCTGATATCTTCCGTCAGCGTGTTGTAGAACGTGGTGCGAAAGGTGCTGGTTGGACAGACGGCAACGACCTTTCTTACGATGCGATGAAGAGCTAGTTAGGAGAGACATATGCTTACAATGTTTAAGCGTCTCTTCCTTGTTGTGCTGCCAATGTTGGCAGCACTAACAATGCTGTCTCCTTTGAGTCATGCATCTGAGACGAACTCATCACAAACTCAATCGAGCTCTGCTGAAAGAGAAATCACACAACTTGCTGGCGCTGATTTTTGGCGACAAGTAAGAAACGGTGAAGAAGGTTACACCACATCTCAATCGGCTGAGCACGGTGTGTTGATCAGTACCCCAGGTCAAACGTGGTACATATTGAAAGAGAAGTGGATGTCACCAGCCGGTGCTGTCGCTATCTTTGGCAGTATTGCTTTCGTTACTCTAATGTACGTTGTGATTGGCCCATTAATGCTGAGTGCACCAAGAACGGGCCGTAAGATCAAACGTTGGTCGCGACTGGACCGCGCACTGCACTGGAGCATGGCGTTTACCTTCTTAACACTGGCGTTCAGTGGTTTGATGTTGGTTTACGGTAAACACTTCTTGAAACCTTATATCCCAACCGATTTATGGGGCTTCATCGTTCTATTGGCGAAGCAATACCACAACTACATCGGCCCGATTTTCTATGTGCTGTTGATGGCTGTTCTAATCAAGTGGTGGCGCAAGTCGATCTTCAAAATGGTCGATATCCAGTGGTTTATAAAACTGGGTGGTATGGTCGGGAAACATAAAGGTTCTCATCCATCTGCAGAGTTTTCGAACGCGGGTGAAAAAGCGCTATTTTGGCTGCTTATCGTTATGGGCAGTGTCGCAGCGATCAGTGGCTTGGTGTTAGATTTCCCAATCTTTGGCCAAACACGACGTGATATGGAGCTTTCAAACCTAGTCCACATGTTGGCTGCTCTGATCCTTATCTGTGGCTTTGTGTTCCACATCTACATCGGCTTGTTCGGTATGGAAGGTGCACTTGAGGGTATGGTAACAGGCGAAGTTGATGAAACTTGGGCTAAAGAGCACCATGACCTTTGGTACAAAGAAGTGATGGAACAAGAGAAAAGCGGCGCTGAACAAAGCGCAAACGTAGCAATAGAGAAAACCGAAGAGGTGAATAAGAATGAACAAACCTCATAAAGGTATTTGGGTCGCTTACATCCTAAGCTGCTTTACACCATTTACTTGTCTTCTCTCTGGTGTGGTCGCGATTATCTACGCAGGCTATCGTTTAGATAAAGGTGAAGACGGCGAAGTCGTGGATACGCATTACTACGGCTTGATTCGCTCTTTCTTCTTGAACCTGACGTTCTTTGTTGTGCTTATCGTCACGGTAGCGACCTCTAATGGCGTGTTGATCGGTGTGAACGATTACTGGTATCAAAACCATATTATCGATGACATCGCTTACTACATCCCATACGTAGGCATGTTGTTTGGTGGTGTGGCGATTGTGGTTTGGTTTATTCGTATGTATCAAGGCATGCAGCGCTTAAGTCAAAACCTACCGCAAAGCCCGACAACAGGACCAAACCTGTAGTGAGTATCAGACGAACTAGATAACAAATTATCTAGAGCGATTTACTCAAAACAACCATCGTATAGAAAGCCCAGTGATTCAAGTCACTGGGCTTTTTTTGTCCACCCTGAACAAGGTTCTAGTCAACTTAGAAGAAGATTTTTAGCTAATTCTTCAAAATATTTGGGGTAGTTCTAAAACAGAACCAAGCCTGATATTGACCGCGCCAATATGGTGCAACTCCCTTAATTGGTGCAATTAATTTTAAGCATCTCTCCATCTCAAATATCCAAAAAAGTGCAGTAGTAATTTTAACCCCGTAAAATCAAAGCCTTAGAATGAAAACTTGTTGCACGAAAATTACGTTAGCGTGTTGGAACGCATCTTGCGTTTACTGTTGAGTCTTTAATTAATTACGACATCAATTCGCACGGTTCTAGTGCAATTGAGACAAAGCTAAGGGAGAGAGCTTTAATGAGTCAAACGGTTACCCAAGTTCATAGCGCAGTAGAGAGCTTGACGCAGAGTTCAGACACTCTATTTCTATTATTAGGCGCCATCATGGTCTTCTTAATGCACGCAGGCTTTGCATTTTTGGAAGTCGGTACAGTAAGAAAGAAAAACCAAGTGAACGCGCTGGTTAAGATCCTCTCGGATTTCGGCGTTTCTGCCATTGCCTATTTCTTTATTGGTTACTGGGTGGCTTACGGTGCGCATTTCTTTGCAGATGCAGAAACCTTATCGCAAGGTAATGGTTACGAGCTGGTGAAGTTTTTCTTCTTGATGACGTTTGCTGCGGCGATTCCAGCGATCGTTTCTGGTGGTATCGCTGAGCGTGCACGTTTCTATCCAATACTCATCGCAACACTGTTCACCGTAGGCTTTGTTTACCCATTCTTTGAAGGGATCATCTGGAATGGTAATTTTGGTTTCCAAGATTGGCTTGAAGCGCAATTCGGTTATGGATTCCATGACTTCGCAGGCTCTGTAGTAGTTCACGGCGTTGGCGGTTGGATTGCTTTGGTCGCGGTTTACTTCTTAGGTATGCGCAAAGGTCGTATTCGTGCAGGCAAACACACTAACTTCGCACCATCTAACATCCCATTCTTAGCACTAGGTTCTTGGATCTTATGTGTGGGTTGGTTTGGCTTCAACGTGATGTCAGCTCAAGCTATCAATGGCATAAGCGGCCTAGTAGCCATGAACTCACTTATGGCGATGGTCGGCGGCATTCTAGCGGCTTTAGTCGCAGGTAAAAATGACCCAGGCTTCATCCACAATGGTCCTTTGGCTGGTCTCGTAGCGATTTGTGCAGGTTCAGACTTAATGCACCCACTTGGCGCTCTCGTTACAGGTGGTGTAGCGGGCGCATTGTTCGTTTACCTGTTTACTTACATGCAGAACAAAACACAGATTGATGATGTGCTGGGTGTATGGCCATTGCACGGCGTGTGTGGCGCTTGGGGTGGCATTGCAGCTGGCATCTTCGGCCAGCAAGCACTCTGGGGACTAGGTGGCGTGAGCTTTGGTGCGCAAGTAATGGGAACACTTGCAGGTATTATCGTCGCTCTAGCCGGTGCATTGGTTGTATACGGTGTTCTAAGTAAAGTGACTGGCCTACGTTTAAGTGAAGAAGACGAGTTCAACGGTGCGGATCTTGCCATCCACAAGATCTCATCAATAAACGAAGACTGATCACAGTTCAATAGATAAACAATAAGCGGCTTCGGTCGCTTTTTTTGTACCTATTTCACTTTTGAACAGGAGATATCGAGCGAGTTATGTCACAAATAACCAATGAATTCAGTTGGCTAAGACTATGGTCTAATCCCTAAAACTATTGTTGGAATTTGAACAGTGCTAAGCTGTTACAAAGTGACATATCTAAAAGGACGTTATATGCATTTCCCATACAGAAATATCGTAATTCTTACTGGTGCCGGAATCTCAGCGGAGTCGGGGATACAAACATTTCGAGCGCAAGACGGATTATGGGAAAACCATAAAATCGAAGATGTCGCGACACCTGAAGGTTTTGCAAAAGATCCAGACTTGGTGCAAGAGTTCTACAATAAGCGTCGCCATGGCTTACAGAACGAAAGTATTCTGCCAAACTCTGCCCATAAGGCGCTAGGTGAGCTCGAAGAGAAGCTAGACGGCAAAGTAACGATCATCACTCAAAACATCGACAACCTGCACGAGAGAGGCGGTAGCAACAATATTATTCACATGCATGGTGAACTTCTTAAGGCACGTTGCAGCGAATCAAACCAAGTTCTAGAGCACAAAGACGACATCCATACCGGCGAATTGTGCCATTGTTGCCAGATACCAGCTCAAATGCGTCCTCATATTGTTTGGTTTGGCGAAATGCCATTAAGAATGGGCGACATCTATTCAGCGTTAGAAGAAGCGGATCTGTTCATCTCGATCGGCACGTCAGGTGTGGTTTATCCAGCCGCAGGTTTTGTACATGACGCTAGAATGCATGGTGCGCATACCATAGAGATAAATCTCGAACCTAGTGCGGTTGAAAGTGAGTTTGAAGAGAAACGCTACGGTAAAGCCAGTATTGAAGTGCCGAAATTAGTGGGTGAGCTGTTGTGTTCAGAGAAGGGCTCTTTAACGGCTTAACTAATCTTTATCCACCATATATGGCAAATGTACATTGACCTAAAGAGAATTAGAGTCGTATGTATGTTTGCCTTTTTTGTCTCTATTTTTTACCTGTCTTACGGCCAAATCAGCCACTAAATAATGGAGTAATTAAGCTCGTTGATCTGTTCGCTGCGCTTTTTTCATTTCGTACATCGCTTTATCTGACTCATCAAGCGCCTGTTTAAAGTTCTCTCGACTCGTTACTTCAATACCGTAAGAGAAGCCGATGTTCTCTCCATGTAATAGGTTCGTCACTTGGGTTACAAACTCGCCACCACGGCCAAGTTGTGCAGTCGCGACAAACTCATCACCGCCAACACGAAATACCATTTCATCTTCTAGGGCGGCTTGGCTGAGCGCTTGAGAGAAGCGAACGATCATTAGATCGCCAACTTTATGGCCTTTACGGTCATTGACTCGCTTTAACCCGTCCAAATCGAAATATATGAGTTCGAATTCTTTCAGCGTGATTGCGTCAAATTTCTTACGATTATACAAGCCTGTCAGCTCATCTTGCTTGCTTTGATCTTTCAATTTGGTTGTAAGTTCAGTAATACCGTAAGCAATAAGTAGGAAGGCTATTTGCAACAATCCATCTTCAAGAAAGGTGTCGAGTAACTCGTTTCGGTCGGCCCATTCATCGAGGTATTTGAGCTCTGTGATCACATCATAAAGCAAGTTAAAAATAAGTAGTAGAGCACCATAGCGAAGGGCTTTATGAGGGCGAATAGCATGACGAGCAACGTAGTAGATGTACATTATAATCACGAGCGTGTTCGTTTCAAAAAACAGATCGTAATTGGAATCTATGTGAATAAAAGAACTCAGCCCAAGCATCAAGAATGACGCAAGCAGCATCAGAGTCACAACCAATAATATAGGGTTCGCGGGCATATTAAATCGCACTTCATTTGGTTTAATATCATCCTATATAAAGTGTAGATAAAAATAAAGCGGCTTACGCCGCTTTATTAACCTGTCAGTAACAATCTAGTTGTTTACTTTAAGTTTTTGGAAGTACTCGTCATAAATAACGCTCGCTTCGCCAACTTCATCCTGCCATACGCCGTTATCCATCACAGATTGCGGTGGGAAAACGTTCTTATCTTCAGAAAATTCTTTAGGTAGAAGAGGGTAAGCCGTTTTAACTGGCGTCGGGTAACCGATCTCTAAAGCAATCTTAGCGGCATTTTCAGGACGAAGAAGGAAGTCGATCATCTTATGTGCCGCTTCAACATTTTTAGCACCTGATGGGATCGCTAAGCTGTCCATCCAGAAGATAGCGCCTTTCTCTGGCCAGATGATGTCAATTGTCGCGCCTTCTTGGCGTGCCATGTAAGCAGAGCCATTCCAAAGCATACCAAGAGACACTTCACCCGCTAGATAAGGGTTTGCTGGGAAATCTGAGTTAAATACCAATACGTTTGGCATCAGCTTACGAAGTTCTTCGTACGCTTCTTTGATTTCTTCAGGGTTCGTTGTGTTTGGAGAGTAACCCAGTTTAGACAGTGCGATATGGAAAACCTCACGAGAGTCATCCATCATCATCAGTTGACCTTCCCACTGTGTATCCCACAGATCGCCCCAGTTTTTAACTGAAGACTTGTCTAGCATATCTGAGTTGATACCAATACCCGTTGCGCCCCAGATGTATGGGATCGAGTAGTTGTTGTTTGGGTCAAATGGCTTATCTAAGTAATTTGGATCCAAATCTGCAAAGTGGCTTAGCTTAGCTTTATCAAGCTCTTGAAGCATGCCTTCTTTACGCATCTTAGAAACGAAGTAAGTAGAAGGAACCACTAAGTCGTAACCCGTACCTTGAGTTTTTAACTTAGCGTACATGCTTTCGTTAGACTCATAAGTTGAGTAATAGACTTTAATGCCAGTTTCTTCTGTGAAGTCTTCTAGTACTTCATTTGGAATATATTCAGACCAGTTGTAAAAATACAGTTCTTGGTCAGCTGCGAAAGAGGGTGTAGAAAGTAAAGTAGCAGCACACAATGCGCCGGTATACAGTGTTTTTTTCATTACTGTTCCGTTCATTTGTTTGATTTGGAGCTGGGTAGTGAACCCAAAGTAAATGGATTTCTAAAAATCGCGCTAGATTATAGCAGTGATATAACAAAATAGGCAGCCTAAGCTGCCTATTCATTGATATTCTTATTTTTAACGTGTTGATTACCTAACTCAGGTTGTTAAGTAAACCAGTTACTTATCAGCGTCTGTTGACCGGAGCAATGAGATAACGAACTCGCTTACTGACCCGCTTTAAGCTTCATGAAGTAATCTTCGTACTTCACTGTCTTATCGCCAACCGCGGCTTGCCATTCAACACGGTCAAGATCTTCTTGCGACGGGAACAGAGCAGGGCTGTCTTTGAACTTCTCATTAGACGCTTTAACTGCCGTTAGGTAACCGGTGTCACGAGAGATTTGCTCTGCGATTTCTGGGCGAAGTAGAAAGTCGATCATCTTATGAGCCGCTTCTACGTTGATTGCACCAGAACTGATAGCAAAGTTATCAACCCAACCAATGCCGCCTTCTTTAGGAAAAACCAGTTTAATCGGTAGCCCTTCATTTTGCGCTGCAGCGGCAGAACCGTTCCAAAGCATACCCAGTCCAACTTCGCCAGACATGTATGGCGCACCTGGGTTATCTGAGTTAAACACAAGAACGTTCGGCATCAGCTTACGCAGTTCAGCGTAGGCTTCGTCGATTTCTTTTTCGTTAGTCGTGTTACCTGAGTAACCTAACTTACGCAGTGCGATGTGGAACACTTCACGCGTGTCGTCCATCATCATCAGCTGACCTTCAAGCTCAGGGTTCCATAGGTCAGCCCAGCTTTGGAAATCTTCTGGATCGTACATGTCTGTGTTAACAGCTAGGCCCGTAATAGCAACAACATGTGGAATCGAGTAGTCGTTGTTCGGATCATATGGCTTATCTAGGTAGTTCGTATCTAGATTCGCAAAATTGTTTAGCTTGGTTTTGTCGATCTTTTGAAGCATGCCTTCGTCCCGCATTTTAGACACGAAGTAGGTCGAAGGAACCACAAGGTCGTAACCTTTATTGTGCGTTTTCAATTTTGCGTACAAAGTTTCATTCGATTCGTAAGTCGAATAAATAACTTTGATGCCAGTTTCATCAGTGAACTGTTCTAAGATCTCACTATTGATGTAAGGTCCCCAGTTCATGAATACCAATTCTTTGTTATCTTTTGCAAATGATGGTGCAGATAACATTGAAAGCGCACATGCACTACCAGCTAATAGAGTAGCCCATTTTTTCATTGACGTTAGCTCCAAACTAAACGTTGCCCAAAGGCAGTAGATAGAAAAACAGAATGGCAATTTACCATTCTGTTTATGAATAACACTTTTGTTAAACTTGAAGTATTTTAACTTCTTATCAAGTTAGTCTCACTACAGAGTAGGAGACTTACTTGATTTTCTCTCTCGCTAATAACTGAGAAATAATCACCAGTATTAACGACACCACTAACATCACTGTTGCTAGGGCGTTGACCTCTGGAGATATACCGACTTTAACCATCGAGTAAATCTTCAGTGGCAATATTTCATACGTTGGGCCCGTTACGAAAGAGCTGATGATCACATCGTCCAAAGACAGAGTGAAGCTCAATAACCAACCCGCAGCAACCGCTGGCTTAGCAAGAGGCAGGATGATCTGTTTTAGAATCGTCCATTCACTTGCCCCTAAATCTTTTGCAGCTTCTAGCATCTTCACATCAAAGCCATTCAAGCGACTGTAAACCGTAACAACAACGAACGGCAGACAGAAAGTAATGTGCGCCGCAAGTAGGGTAAAGAACCCAAGTTGTACACCCATAACTAAGAATAGCGCAAGAAGCGAAATCGCCATTACGATATCTGGAGACATCATCACGATGAACAACATGCCATTGACGATGCCTTTACCTTTAAATTGGTAACGGAATAGGGCAACGGCAGTCAGGCTTCCGACAATCGTTGCGGCAGTTGCAGAGAACACCGCTACGTTGATCGAGTGCCACGCAGCCTGCATTAGGCTGTCGTTGTTAATCAACGCGTCATACCACTTGGTGGTAAAGCCACCCCATTTCATACCGAATTTATTGGCATTAAATGAGTTCGCAATCAATACGATAATAGGTAGGTATAGAAAAGCGTATACCAGCGCCATAAAGCTGAACTTAACTGTGCGACCCATTAGTCTAGCTCCACTTTCTTATTCAATAACTTGCCTGCACGGTAGTAGGCATAAAGCATCACGGCCATAGCAGTAGTCAGTGCAATACTGGTTGCGGCGCCAAACGGCCAATCACGGGCATTAAGCACTTGGCTCTTAATGACGTTACCGATCAACAGGTTCTTAGCACCGCCCAACAAGTCTGAAATGTAGAACATTCCAAGCGCAGGGAGCAATACAAGTAAACAACCACCGATAATGCCTGGCATCGTTAGGGGTAAAACAACCTTCAATAGCGTTTGAAGTTTGTTCGCACCTAAGTCTTTAGCCGCTTCTAAATAAGTATCGTCTAGCTTTTCAATCGCTGAGTACAACGGCAAAATCATGAAAGGCAATAGGATATACACTAACCCGATCATTACTGCCGTTTCTGAATACATGATACGAAGTGGCTTATCGATAATGTCTAACGCCAACAAACCTTTGTTCAACACACCTTGTGTACCTAAAACCACTTTTAACCCGTAAGTACGAATCAAAGAGTTGGTCCAGAATGGCACAATCACTAAGAACAACATGATTGGGCGCCATTTCGTAGGCATTTTTGCCACGATATAGGCAAATGGGTAACCAATAATTAAACAAAGTAGGGTTGCGACAATCGCCATATAGAAAGAGTGCATCAGCACTTTAAAATACAGCGGATCAGCCAAACGCAAGTAGTTATCGAGAGTGAAGGTCATCTCGATCAAGTTCGCTTCATCACGAGTTAGAAAGCTAGTGCCGATGATCATGATGTTTGGAATCATCACGAACAGCACTAACCAACCTGTGATTAAAGCAACAATCGCGTTTTGTAAATTAAACTTCTTGCTCATCTTCTAACACCACTTCCCAGCTCTCAACCCAAGTTACTGCAACTTTTTGGCCCAGTGAGTGATCAACATCAGGGTCATCTTCGTTGAAGAATTCGCTAACCATGACACGCATACCTGATTCAAGTTCTACGACTGAATCTAATGTCATGCCTTTATAGGTTCGCTCGACAATGTAGCCGACAATACCACTTTGATCCGACTCTTTAATTTCTTCGATACGAAGATCTTCAGGGCGAAGTAGTACTTGCAGTTTTTGGCCCGGTGCTACGTCTTTATCATGATAGATAATTGACTCTTCACCTTCGATTGTCGCAACAATGCGCTTTTCATCTTGACGAGATTTCGCTGTCGCTTCGAATACGTTAATTTCACCAATGAAACGAGCAACAAATAAGTTCTTAGGCTCTTCGTAGATTTCTCTTGGTGTTCCGTCTTGTTCAATCACGCCATCACGCATAACAATAATACGATCAGACATGGACAATGCTTCTTCTTGGTCATGCGTTACAAAAATGAACGTGATACCAAGTTGGCGTTGCAGTTGTTTAAGCTCGATTTGCATCTGTTTACGTAGTTTGTAATCTAGAGCAGAGAGAGACTCATCCAACAAAAGAACTTTAGGCTTATTAACGACAGCACGAGCGATTGCGATACGTTGCTGTTGGCCACCGGATAGCTGGTGTGGCTTTCGTTGTGCCATTTGTTCTAGGCGCACCATTTTTAAAGCATCCATGACACGAGGTTCAATCTCGGTGTTTGGCACTTTTTGCATGCGTAAACCAAATGCCACATTGTCGAAAACGGTCATATGGGGGAATAGGGCATAGCTTTGGAATACAGTGTTAACATGCCTTTGTTCAGCAGGAACTTGGGTTACATTCTGTTGAGCTAATAGTATTTCACCACTATCTGCCGTTTCAAACCCTGCAATCATCCTTAGTACCGTGGTTTTACCGCAACCGGACGGGCCTAATATCGTGAGAAACTCACCATGATTTACGTTTAGATCAAGATTGCCGATGACTTCCTTACCATCGAAACTTTTACTAATGCCAGTTAACTGTACGACTGGCTTTCCTACTGATTTTTTAGCGTTCAACGTCTGTTTTTCTCCACCTTGGTTCTATTTGAGACCTGTTGCTATACACCTTTAAGGCGCGCATCATAATCACCAAAAACGTGAATTCAAAGCATTTTTTACCATTCATAGATAAAAAAATTCACAGGTAAAAGTAAACATCCTTTACCATACTGTTATTTATTGGGTTTACACCCTAACAAGTGTCTAATTATTAACCATTAAGACGCAAAAGCAAGCCTTGTTACAGATTCATATTTTAGTTTGCAGCCGACATATGGGTATAATGAAGGCAATTTTTTATCAATAAGTTAGGTGGCTTCGTTTAGTTGGCGCACCTAGGTATCAATATGAACAACGACATCGAAAAAGATTTTAATTTGGGCGGTAGTATCGACCGTGCACTTTCCGGCGATTATGAGCTCAAAGCAACGGCTGTATTCCAAGAAGCTTGGAAACATACGATAAGTCACTTTCTTTCGTTTTCCCCTGCGATTGTTGCGCTAATGTTCGTGCAATTGGCTATCTTTTATATCGCACTAAAACTGCAGCTTGGTGACCCCGCGATTATCTTAGACGCGGTTATCGACCCAGAGGCATTTACACCACAGGTCGTTGAATCCATTTTTATTGCTAACTTTAGCTACGAAGTAATCAGCGCGCCTATCTATGCTGGCATCTGTTTAATGGCAATGAGCCACGTCGCAGGCTTACAAACCAAAGTGCGTCATATCGGAAAAGGTTTACAGTTCACGGTTCCAGTCATTCTCGTTACTTTGTTCAGCCTCATGCTTCAAGGCATCGCAGGTATGCTATTGCCATTTTTGTCTATCTACTTCTCACTAGCATTCAGCAATTCAATTCTGCTGATTTGTGATAAGAAAGTACCGCCAATGCAATCGTTGCTGCTTTCTCTAAGAGCGGTAAATAAGAAAATCTTCGTCGTCGCATCTATCTACTTAATGGTTATGCTGATGTTCATTGTGGCAGCAATGATGTACGGCATTGGCTTGATATTCGTTCTTCCGTTCTTCTTTCATGTGAAAGGCATCATCTACCGTGAAATGTTTGGTATCAAACTGAAGGTTATTGCGTCAGATCGACCTAATAGTGATGACGACAACAGCAACGGCGACAGTAATAACGACGGCAACAACAGTAACGATGGTAACAAAAACAAAAACCCTCAGGTGTTCGATGCGTAATAATGTCAAAGGCAGCGCAAGTAAATCACTTGCGCTAAAGGTAACTGCACTAGCGATTGTAGGGTCTATCTCACTGGTTGGTCCATACATTTACCAAGAAGAAGAGCGCCGACGTTCGGCAGACCAAAGTTCAAATACATCAAGTGAGTTTGGTGATTTGACCGTGGCTTCAGAACGACCAAATTTTGCTGCTATCGAAGATGTGAACGTGAAAAAAGACACATTCTTTTCGTTCCTTCGCCCAAGCATCAATATTGAAAACAAACGTATCACCAAAGAACGCGCGTTTTTAACTAAGCTATCTGAATCTGGTTTGAGCAATATTGACTCTGAAGACGCGTCTTATGCGAAAAGGCTAGGGAAGTTGTACAGCTTACCAGTACCTAGTGAAGGTTTAAATCAGGCATGGCTGACAGAGATGCTGAGCCGTGTCAACATACTGCCAGAGGCGCTGGTACTGACACAGGCTGCTAATGAATCGGCTTGGGGGACATCGCGTTTCGCCACCAAAGCCAACAACTATTTCGGACACTGGTGTTACACCAAAGGTTGTGGACTTGTTCCGCTACAACGTAACGAAGGTAGCTCGCATGAAGTAGCAACATTCTCTTCAAGCCAAGAATCGGTGCATCGTTACTTCATGAACCTTAACCGCAACCGTGCTTACTCTGATTTAAGAGCCATTCGCGCAAAACTTGCTGCACAAGGTGATGACCTTTTAACAACCGAAACAGCGACAGAGCTCACTAACGGCTTGTTAAAATATTCTGAGCGAGGTTCAGACTATGTGACTGATTTACAAGCTATGATCCGTCACAACAAGGTATACTGGAAAAAGTAACTCATTTTGATACCAACTTGGTTGCCTTCGAAAGTCGGCTTACACCAAGTAACATCACAAAAAGAGCAGCTCATTGGCTGCTCTTTCTATTTATAAACGCTCAACTTCGACAAGATTATAATAATGAAAAAGACAGTACTCGCTCTATTAGCCACTTTAAGCCTTGGCGTTTCTCTTCCTGCTTCGGCGCAAGAATACATGTTCACGTATTCTAAACTCTATACTCAGCTGAAAAACAACACCAAAGAAGGGCACGATGATGTCAAAGTTGCGGTCTTCTTTGTTGACCAACAAGCACAGAAAACCTGTCACATCAGCAAAGCTTGGATGGAGAAAGAAGAGCATTACGAAGAGTTAAAAGTGTCTCCTGCGAATGAGCTGCTTCTACCAGTAGATAAAAACCTACGCTCAGCAAACCCTCTTATCTTTGTACAAACCCAAGAACAAGAATGTGCGTATTCGCTCGTCGTAATGACTCAGGAACCTTTGGCTGGAACGGTTGAGGTTGCACAGTTAGAAAGCCTATTACCACAGATGCAAGCGATGCTAGAAGACGTCAGCGGCATGTTCTCTAGTTGGTTCACTCCTGATATTCAAGGTTTGACGCTAGAATTTGATAGTAAACTTGAAGGCAATATTGCCCTGTCTAATGGTAAGCAAATCCCAATCAAAGAAGGGCGTGCGAAATTCACGCTGGACGAACTGAACGGAAGTGACAGCATCACGTTACCAGAAGCCACAGTTCGTGTTTTGCCTTACATCCCTGCGCAATAATAACTACCGGCCAGAAGCTGTTTGCTCAGTTTAAGATCTTAACGAAACAGCCTGTTCTCCGTTGAACAGGCTGTTTTCGTTTAAAGTCTTAAACCTAAACCTAAACCTTTAAATCTTGCCAAATCACATATCTCAACGGCCTTTCACCTTTGATTCTTACCTCTTATTGCGACATGTTTTTCTCACCGCTAGAGGACAGATCGTATGATAAGGCGGAATCTTTCTCCTGCTTGGCTTGTTTATCCTGTCGTTGCTGTTCCAACCTGAAATAAAAATCCGTATAATCCACGCCCTAAAACAGTCCCACTAGCAATCTACAGTCGGTAATACGACGGTGTGAGAGTCGCAATGAACCAAAACGAAAATAAAAAAGATACACTTGAATTCAACAAGCTTCAGAAACTTCTAAGAAGAAATGTTGGGAATGCCATCGTCGACTACAACATGATCGAAGAGAATGACGTAGTAATGGCGTGCATTAGTGGCGGTAAAGATTCATTTGCGATGCTAGACATTTTGCTACGTTTGCGTGAAGCAGCACCCATCAAATTTGATGTTGTTGCCGTAAACCTAGACCAAAAACAACCGGGGTTCCCTGAGCATATTCTTCCTGAGTACTTTGAAACTCTGAACATTCCTTACTACATCGTAGATAAAGATACGTACTCAGTGGTAAAAGAAAAAGTGCCAGAGGGTAAAACAACGTGTGGTCTATGTTCTCGTCTTCGTCGTGGTACTTTGTACTCGTTTGCAGAGAAGATTGGCGCAACGAAGATTGCTCTAGGTCACCACCTAGACGACATTGTTGAGACTATGTTCCTGAACATGTTCCACGGTGCTCGCCTTAAGGCTATGCCACCTAAGCTTCGCTCTGACGATGGTCGTAACGTTGTAATCCGTCCTCTGACTTACTGTCGCGAAACGGACCTAATCAAATACGCAGAGCATAAAGAGTTTCCGATCATTCCATGTAACCTGTGTGGTTCTCAAGAAAATCTGCAACGTCAAAACATCAAAGCGATGCTAATTGATTGGGATAAACAGACTCCAGGCCGTGTTGAGAAGGTCTTCAAGTCAATTCAGAACGTGAGCCCAAGCCAATTGGCTGACCGTGAGTTGTTTGATTTCATTAACCTTCCACTGGATCGTAGCGAAGATCGCAAAGCATACGAATTCGAAGAAGCTGAAATCTCGTCTTCAAACATTGATGAGTCAATGTTCATCGACGTAACTAACGTATAACGCGATATAAACGATTCTGTTGTTGGAATCGCGCAAGCTTTAGATAAACAAAAACGCCTCAAGCATTGCTTGAGGCGTTTTTTTATAATTAAAAATCAGCTATTTAGACAGGTTCGGATCGAGAGGGCTAACGTAACCTGACGGTTTAAGAGCCAGTACATCGCAGTTAATCTTGTCGATGACATGTTCCGCAGTATTGCCGATAAACACGGCAGACAAGCCAGTACGACCTGTTGTACCAAGGATAACCATAGCAGCATTGTGTTCAGACGCTACACGAGGAATAACATCTTCAGGCAAGCCTTGCTCAACCACGGTTTGCTCTTCACACATACCGTGTTTCTGGCGTAGTGCTTTCATCGCGGTTAAGTGATGGCCGCGAACTGCATCAGTATAAGAGGTTGGGTCAAACTCTGGCAATTCGATTGTGATATTCGCAGGTGTCACCGGGTAGGCGTTCACCAAGAACGGTTCAGCATCCAAACGACCAGTGATCTCAAGTAATCTGTCGACCATCGTATCATTGAGCTCTAAGTGAGCTTCTGTTTCAGAGCCAACATGAACGGAAGCGTAGATCTTCGCGTGTTCTGGCCAGAAATCATTTTTAACCAACAGTACTGGGCTAGGGCACTTTCTTAATAGATGCCAGTCGGTTGGAGTAAATATGACCGATTCTAAGGTATCGTGCTTACGCGTGCCTTTGATCAAAATGTCATGCTCACCACTGTAAACCTCAGCAATGATCGCTTCATACGGGCGATTATGCCAAACCACTTGTACGTTAAATTCAATAGAATCGTCAAGGTAAGGAGCAGCAACCTTATTCATCCAAATTTCACGCTGATGAATTACGCCTTTGCGCATTGCGTCTCTCTCATCGACAGAGAGCATAGATGTCATTTCATACGAGAAGTCGTAGATCGACAAAAAGAAAGTGATGTGGCTTGTTGAGGTGCTTTTCTTGGCAAGTTGGATAGCACGAACTAGAGCAGGTTGCTCATCGTGATTAATGTCTGCGACAACTAAAATTTTGTTATAGATACTCATAACTAAGCCTACTTTTCAGACCGAACATATAAATAATGTAGCGTAGTTATGGAGAGAATAAGAGAAATATAAGAGGTTTTAAGAGAGAAACATGATGTAGCTCATTATTGAACTACATCATTGATATCTAGACTATTCTTTTGAAACGCCAGCAAGTTCCATCAACGCATCGTGATCTTCGATAGTGATGTATTTGCCTTTAACGCTCAAGATGTCCGCTTTTTGGAAACGACCTAACAGACGGCTGATTGTTTCAACAGTCAAGCCAAGGTAGTTACCAATATCGCCACGAGTCATCGTTAAGCGAAACTCACGAGGGCTGAAACCACGCTGAGAGAAGCGAGTTGAAAGGTTGTAAAGGAATGCCGCAAGGCGCTCTTCCGCGTTCTTTTTAGAAAGAAGCAGAATCATTTCCTGGTCACCTTTAATCTCATTACTCATCAAACGCATAATCTGCTGACGCAATTTAGGCATTTTCCCTGATAAGTCATCGAGAATCTCATATGGAATTTCACATACCATAGAAGTTTCCAAAGCTTGAGCGAAACTAGGGTGTTCATCACCCGTGATCGCGTCAAAGCCAACAAGATCGCCCGCTAAGTGGAATGCAGTAATCTGCTCATCACCTTGCTCGGTAATCGTATAGCTTTTAATCGTTCCAGAGCGAATAGCATAAAGAGACTTAAGTTCGTCTCCCGCTTTAAATAGCTCTTGGCCTTTTTGAATAGGTTTCTTTCTTTCAATGATCTGATCAAGTTGATCTAGCTCAGATTCATTCAAAGTAAATGGGATACAGAGTTGGCTAATACTACAATCTTGGCAGTGGATCGCACAGCCACCAGACTGAACTCGTTTCGTCACAGGCTTTTCAGAAATCATAACAATCTTTCACTATTTGATATACGTCAATATTTTAGCATTCCTTAATCCTAAAGGGTAGTAAAAAAACCGGATTAAAGACACCACTATACGGTATAAATAATGAGCTGTAGCGCCATATAACCGGTATAGAAGCCGTAAATGAGGATTAAAATTGCGCCAAACTGGCGAAATAAGTCAGCTTGTTGCAGTTTTTTGAGGAAATTGGCACCCATTCCAACCGTGAGCATCGCTGGAAGAGTACCTAAACCGAAAGCAAGCATGATACCCGCTCCGTTATACCAACTTCCTGATACGGCCGCCCACGTTAGCATTGAGTAAACAAGACCACATGGAAGCCAACCCCAGATAAAACCAAAAGGTAAAGCATGACTAGGGTGCTTCAATGGTAGAAATGATTTGCCTAAAGGAGAGATATAACACCATAACTTCTGTCCGACTTTTTCAAAGAACAACAAGCCAAACCACCATTTACCAATATACAAACCTAAGACGATCATAAAACCAGCAGCAAACAAACGCAGCCAGCCCAGCAGAGCATTAAAATCGCTCAGCTGACCTATCGAAGAGATTGCACCACCAATCACACCGCCAATCACAGCATAGCTTAGCAAGCGCCCTAAGTTATAAAGCAAGGGAATGACAGGGGAAGGTTTACTGTTGCCAATCGAAAGAAGCGACGCAATACCACCACACATTCCCATGCAATGGCCTGCGCCGATCAATCCAACAACAAAAGCGCCAATCCAATCAGGCGTCATCGTTATTTTTGTCTAAGTTAGTTTGGCTTTCTACGTTAGCTTTCTCATTCTTGACAGGTTTACTATCAGAATGATGATGAACATTAGTATCTTCATCAAACAGAATGTTATGGCCTTGGCGTTCAAGGTCTTCAAACTGCTCGCTCTTCACTGCCCATAGAAAGATTCCAACCGCGATACATACAAGTACGATCGCAATTGGAATGAGTATGTATAAACTTTCCATTATTTACCTTGCTCTTTTAAAAGCCTTAACGAGTTAGATACTACAATAATAGAGCTGGCAGACATGCCAACAACGGCAATGTATGGAGCAACCAAACCTGCGACAGCCAATGGAAGAATAAGTAAGTTATATCCTAGTGACCAAGCTAGGTTTTCACGGATTATCCTACGCGTTTTTAGCGCCAAAGTACGGGACTTAAGTAATCTATCGAGCTTATCACCCAATAGCACCATATCCGCAGAGGCTTTCGCCACATCAGTACCGCCGCCCATAGCAACAGACAGGTGAGCACCGGCCAGAATAGGGGCGTCATTGATACCGTCACCAACCATCATGGTGATGTCACTTGCGTCTCTAGAGTTTAAATAAGCCAGCTTGTCTTCCGGCTTCGCGTTAGCAACAATGTCAGTAATACCAATCTCTGCTGCAACAGGCTTCGCATTAATCAAAGAGTCGCCAGTCAGCAGCGTGGTTTTGATTCCCGCTTCTTTGAATTGCTTAATGAACTCGATACTTTCTTTACGAATCGGATCTTCATAAGTGAATGTTGCAATATGACGACCAGACATCGACAAGTAAATACCGTTACTTTCAGATGGCTGAGCTTCACCTAGAATGAACTCGCTGCTACCAATCGCCACTTCTCGCCCATTCAACTCGCCAGTAATGCCCGAGCCAATCACGTTGTTTACCGACTCCACTTCGATATCATCAGAAATATAAGTTTTGAACGCTTTAGCGATAGGGTGGTTAGCGTGTTGCTCTAGGCTTGCTGCAACTTGCAAACAAGTGTCTTTATCAAGGTCAGCAAACGTCTCAACTTTACTGATACGAATATCACCTTCAGTCAGAGTGCCCGTTTTATCGATGATTAAGTGGTTTACCTTGCATAAGGTTTCAAATACGTGACCTTTGCGCAGCAAGATACCGAAGTTACCCATGCGAGAAGTTGAGCAAGTAATCGCGGTCGGCGTCGCAAGAGACAGAGCGCAAGGGCAGGTCGCCACTAATACTGAAAGCATGACCCAGAAAGCGTCCTCTGGTCGTGTTTGATGCCAGTAGAACCAAGTCCCGAATGAAATGATTAAGATAACCGCGACAAAGTATCGAGCCACCACATCGGCGATTTCAGCAATTCGGGGTTTAGACAATTGAGCTTCATCTTGAAGACGAACGATATTAGAAATAACCGAATCCGCTTTAGAGGTCATCACTTCCGATTCAAACGATTCATCACCATTCAATGTGCCAGCAAAGACCGTATCACCTTCATTCTTGACCACATGGATAGATTCGCCAGTCAGCATGGATTCATCGATATGAATTCTGCCAGACAATACTTTGCCATCTGCGGGAATATGTTCCCCCGGTAGAACGCGAATCTGGTCGCCAACTTTTAAGGTTTTTACCGGTACTTGCTCACCGTCTAGCGTTGTCGCCATCGCAGGAACGAGCTTAAGCAGGTTACCGCTAGCTGCTGCAGCTTTACGACGCGCGCGCATCTCAAGGAAACGACCAAGCAACAAGAAGAAGGTGAACATCGAGATAGATTCAAAGAACACTTCACCTTGCTCTGTCACTGTTGCCACTAAACTCGCAACGTAAGCAAATAGCAGAGCGATCGAAACGGGTACATCCATACCCAATGTTCGGCCTTTAATACTGCGCCACGCATTAATATAAAAAGGCAACGCAGAGTATAGGAGAACAGGTGTTGCGAAGATCAAACTTACCCAACGGAAGTAACTTTTGAATTCAGGTTCAAGGCTGCCAAATACTTCGAGGTAGAGCGCTACAGCTAACATCATGACTTGCATGGTCGCTAAACCAGCAATACCAAGACGATAGAGATAATTCTTCATCGATCGATGATAGGCGGCTTCTTGTTGATCAGCCTCAAATGGAGCGGCTTTGTAGCCTAGGGTATGGATTGCAGACAACAGCTCGCTCAGTTTAGCCTGAGTGTTGTCCCAGCTGAGCAGGGCGCGGTTAGTCGTGGTATTAACACGAATACTAACAACCCCTAACTTTGAAGAGACTTTCTTCTCAATAAGCCATGCACAAGCAGCACAAGAGACACCTTCTAGTGACAACGTCACTTCGGAAGTATTTTCAGAGTTACGGACGAACTCCAATTGAACATCTTCGTTGTCGTAATGACTGAGTGCCAGAAGTTGCTCTGGAACTAGATCCGCTTTTTCAGCCGGAGCGGTACGATATTGGTAATAAGAGACCAAACCGCTATCAACGATTGTCTGGGCTACGGTTTCGCAACCTGGACAACACATCGGTCGAACCGATCCTAAGATTTCTACTTTAAAATCCGTTTCCGCTGGTACATCTTCACCGCAGTGATAACAGGATTCACACATAAGCTTTAGTTCGTTAGTTGAGTAGGAGTATCAATTGGGAAGTTCATGCGACCTTGCACTAACCATTCAGAATCATGCGGAGAAAGCTCGATAAACCATGGACCTTGCATTTCATGGTCCAGAGTCAACGTGTAGTTGCCGCTCGCATCAGCGGTCAGTAGCTGAGTAAAATCACGGTCAGGGAGCGTTCGGTGCACGAACATTGCGCTAATAGCAGGGAAGTGGTCTAGCTTGCCTTTGTCTAGGGTAATGATAACTGAGTTACCTTTCTCGCTAACTGAAGCTGATAGGCCAAGCTTTTTAGCAACGTTTACTTTTGAAATGTCGACATTAATACCTTTACCTTTTTTATAGTAATCTTCAGTGACAACGTTAACTGAATGGTTGGTAAGTATCGCGACTCGAACCAATGTTAGCATGGAAACGCCAACGGTTAGGAAGATCAAAAACCACGGCCAAAACTGCTTATACCAAGGTTGTACCATATTATTATTCTCAATATATCCAATGAAATAAAACTAATTTTTACAAACACTTAAGGTTATAACTGTAAAAGAAAGACAGCCCCTTAAGAAGGGGCTGTTATTATTATGTTACTCTTTATCTGAGTTGCTGAGGCTCCAGACGTAGGCAGCGACGAGCTGTACCTTATCCTCACCGAGGATGTCCTTCCAAGCCGGCATTACACCAGAACGACCGTTCATTACTGTTTCAGTTACATCAGCACGAGAATCGCCAAACAACCAATCGCGGTCTGTTAGGTCAGGAGCACCAACAGCAGGGTTACCCTTACCATCTGTACCATGACACGCAGCACACACTACGAAACGTGCTTTACCAGCTTCTGCTTCACGTACGTTCACGCTACGACCAGAAAGGCTAAGAGTGTAGCTAACCACTTCTTTAACGCCTTCTTCGCCAAGTGCATCTTTCCACGCTGGCATTTGACCGACACGACCATGCATGATGGTAGTAACGATCGCTTGTGGTTCACCGCCATATAGCCATGCATCGTCAGTCAAGTTAGGGAAGCCCTTTTGACCACGAGCATCAGAACCATGACACTGAGAACAGTTTTGCAGGAACAAGCGTTGACCAACTTTGATTGCGTCAGCATCTGATGCAATGTCAGGAACAGAACGAAGACCGTTCTCATCATGAGCTAGCTTTTTAAATGCTTCGCCAAAGTAAGTGTTCGCGTCATCAAGCTCTTTTGCGTACTCATCTAACTGTTTGTTAGCTTGAGCTGCAGCGATTGCAGAGCGAGACTCTTCTACGCTACGAACTGTTTGGTTTGAACTCGTCCAACCTAGTAGACCTTTAAAGTTGCCAAGGCCCGGGTATAGAGCAAGATAAACAGCTGCAAACACAATTGTGCTAACGAAAAGGTATGTCCACCATTTAGGTAGTGGGTTATTAAGCTCACGAATACCATCGTACTCATGGCCCATGTCATGACCTTCTTCTACACCTGTTTTATCGTTGGAACACCAACGAAGTAAGGCTGCACAGCCAATCAGCGTACCGATTGTGATGACTGTTACCCAAATACTCCAGAATGTACTCATTACTTCGTCACTCCTTGATTTTTATCTTTCGCAGGTGCTTCATCAGCGAACACTAGGTTTGCATCTTCGTCGAAGCGCGACTTACGATTTTTACCGAAAGCCCACCAAACGATGCCGATGAAACAAGCAAAAACAGTAACAGTCCAAACACTTTGAAATGTAATAATGTCCATAATTATTCCTTATTTCATTGCGTGGCCAAGCGATTGAAGGTAAGCGATGATTGCATCCATCTCTGTTTTTCCTTCAACATCTTGTTTAGCGTTAGCAATTTGTTCGTCTGTGTAAGGAACACCAAATTGATTACGGAAGATTTCAAGCTTCTGCTTAGTCAATTTGCCATCAAGTACATTCTCAGCAAGCCATGGGAAACCAGGCATGTTTGATTCAGGAACAAGTTCGCGAGGGTCGAGAAGGTGAACACGGTGCCACTCATCAGAGTAACGATCACCAACACGCGCTAGATCTGGGCCAGTACGCTTAGAACCCCATAGGAATGGATGTTCCCAAACACTTTCGCCAGCTACAGAGTAGTGACCGTAACGTTCAGTTTCAGAGCGGAAAGGACGAATCATTTGGCTGTGACATACGTTACAACCTTCACGAATGTAAATATCACGACCTTCCATTTCCAGAGCAGAGTAAACGCGTAGGTTTTCTACAGGTTCAGTCGTTTGCTTTTGGAAAATAAGCGGGGTGATTTCTACTAAAGCACCAAAGCTGATTGCGATAACAATTAAGATCGCGAGTAGACCAACGTTTTTCTCGACCAACTCATGGCGATTATTTGAATTTGAGCTCATTCTAAATCTCCTTAAGCCGGTTGAGGGATAGCTTTAAGGCTATCTTTAGGTGCAGAAACAGTTTTGTACGTGTTGTATGCCAGTAAGAACATACCAGATAGGAAGATGAGACCACCTAAGAAACGTACAAAGTAGAACGGGTAAGAAGCTTCTACAGACTCTACGAAGCTGTAAGTCAATGTACCGTCAGAGTTAACTGCGCGCCACATCAGACCTTGCATCACACCAGAAATCCACATTGCAACAATGTAGAAAACCGTACCAATCGTTGCTAACCAGAAGTGAACATTGATTAGGGATACAGAGTACATACGCTCTTGACCAAATAGTTTAGGAACTAAGTGGTAAACCGAACCGATAGAAACCATAGCAACCCAACCTAACGCACCAGAGTGAACGTGACCGATAGTCCAGTCCGTGTAGTGAGATAGTGCGTTAACCGTTTTAATTGCCATCATAGGGCCTTCGAAAGTCGACATGCCGTAGAATGATAGAGAAACGATAAGGAAACGTAGGATTGGGTCGTAACGTAGCTTATGCCACGCACCAGATAGAGTCATAATACCGTTGATCATGCCACCCCAAGATGGAGCAAACAGAACCAAAGACATAACCATACCTAGAGACTGAGTCCAGTCTGGAAGTGCAGTGTAGTGTAGGTGGTGTGGACCAGCCCAGATATACAATGACACAAGAGCCCAGAAGTGAACAATCGACAAACGGTAAGAGTAAACAGGGCGACCAGCTTGTTTAGGAACGAAGTAATACATCATACCTAGGAAACCAGCTGTCAATAGGAAGCCTACCGCATTGTGTCCGTACCACCATTGCACCATTGCATCAATTGCACCTGCATAAATCGAGTAAGATTTAAACGCAGATACAGGAACAGCTAAGCTGTTAACTATGTGCAACACGGCAACCGTGATGATGAAGGCTCCGAAGAACCAGTTTGCTACATAAATGTGCGATGTCCTACGTTTAATCATGGTTCCAAAGAACACGACTGCGTAAGCTACCCACACAAGAGTAATAGCAATATCGATTGGCCATTCAAGTTCTGCATATTCTTTACCAGAGGTTAAACCTAACGGTAAAGTAATTGCAGCGGACAGGATAATCGCTTGCCAACCCCAAAAGGTAAAGGCTACGAGAGGGCCACCAAAGAGACGCGTCTGACAGGTACGTTGCACAACATAATATGATGTTGCAAACAGCGCACTTGTACCGAACGCAAAAATAACCGCATTAGTATGCAGGGGACGTAAACGACTGTACGTCAACCACGGCGTATCAAAGTTTAGCTGTGGCCAAACTAATTGAGCGGCAATCAAAACACCAACGCCCATACCGACAATACCCCACAAAATTGTAACGAGGGTAAATTGACGGACGACCGTATAGTTGTAGTTTTGTTCAAGCTGCTTTTCTTGGCTCATTTGCATGCTTCCAATTTCTTATTTACTACACTTTACTTCCAACACGACTCACGTCGTAATGCCACCCAAATTAGAAAAGGAAATTCAGCCTATTCAGGGCTTTATTTCCACTTGCTGATTTTGAAAAAAAGTGGCATTTTCAACGCGACACTATACTTGAATTAACAAATCAATGACAGAGTAGTAACCTTACGCTTGGTCTGGAATTGGATTTTTATTTAAAAACTTTGAACTTTGTAACAAGGAGTAAAGATTATAATGGCGGCACAAAAGCTAACAAAGGGCAGGCTCGTACAAATTATCGGCATGTTGGTTATTTTAATAGCGGCATTTACTTGGAGAACAGTAACATACGACAATAACGAAACAGTAAGCTGTATAATTTCAAAACCGTGTGAATTTGGTATTGATAATCATAATGTTTTAATTTCGGGCGATAGTTCAGGGTATTCAATCGAAACATCTAAAACTGGCAAATTTATCATTAGCTACAATGAGAGCGGAATTCTAGAAGAAAAAGGGCCTTCGAATTGGCTGTTACAAACTAATGATAAGACCTCCTCAATAACAGTTACATTTCCACAACAGATAAGCACGTTTTCCGTAAACCTTTCTAAAGAGTAATAGAGGGAAAACTGAGTCACGCCTCGGTTCTTTTGATAGAAATATGTACCAAATCAGTGAAACACCATGCATTAAAGTGTTATAAAGAGGACATTAATAAAGTTTCCCGGAATCTATGAAATTTCTATCAAAAGTCTCTTATTCCCTAGACGATAAAATCGCAGTAGATGAGTTGCTCAATGGGGTAGAAAACCCTGAAGATATTGCCTGTCTTATTTGCTACTGCACAGAAGAGTACTCAACACTCGCTGTGCAGAGATATTTCGTAGATGCTCTCCCTAACACCCCAATACATGGCTGCACCACTTGTCACGGTATTATGACCGAAACTGGGTTCCACTCCGGCCCAGTGATAGGCGTACTCATCATCTATGACTCTGGGATCAACGCCTATGGTACGGGTATCGAGCACTTTAGCGACTCCATAAACCAAAGCACGTTCAGCGCCATCGATAAAGCACTTAAGAACGCCAACCGAGAAGGTGAAATCCCTGATCTTATCTTACTGCATTCCACTCCTGGCAATGAAGAGAAGGTCATGGCGGCTATCGATAAGAAGTTTGGTACTGAGGTACCTGTTATTGGTGGCAGCGCGGCGGACAATCAGGTTTCTGGAAACTGGAGTATCTTTACCGAAGAGTCACTCTCTATCAATGGCGTGTCTTTAACTGTGGTATTTGCTTCTCAGTCCATCTATTCGTCTTTTAGTGCAGGCCATACGCCCACTCGCTATTCTGGGACCGTGACTAAAGTAAGAAACCGAATATTGTTGGAGATTGACCATAGACCAGCCGTCACCGTTTATAACGAATGGACCAATTTCCATCTAGGTGGTAGTGATGATGGCTATATATTCGAAAAGTCGTCCGTGTATCCGCTAGGGCGAAAAGTTGGCTCTTCATACGACTACCCATATTTCAAATTGTCCCACTCAATCAGAGAAACAGAGTGCAATGGAATCGAGCTGTTCACAGATATCAGTGAAGGCGACACCATTTATTTGATGCAGGGCTCTAAACAGCAATTGATAAGCCGTGCCGCTAATATTATTCACTCTTCTTACTACAACGACATGGATTTAGAAGAGAAACTAGGTGCGATCAACATCTTCTGTGCAGGTCCAATGTTGAACCTTAAGCAAGATATGGACGAAGTATGCGATCAAATAAATCAAGCACTTAACGGACTCCCATACATATGCCCATTCACCTTTGGTGAACAAGGAAGGTTATCTGGCGGTGAAAGTGCGCACGGAAATTTAATGGTATCGTCTGCAACGTTTTATAGGTTGAAAAAATAATGGGGTCTGAAGGTCAAGAAGCGCTGCAAGAAGCACGTATTGAACTGCAAAAACTAAAAGCCCGTGAGCGAAAACTGGCTGAAGAGAACAGGGTGATCTTATCAACCATATCTGCGATCAGTAAGGCAAGTAACATATCTGAGATATTTTATAGTCTTGAATTTGTGCTCAAAAAATACATTAAGTTTGATGACTTTATCGTAATATCTAGGGTAGGGAACGAGGGCAATTTCAAAACCCTACTAACCAATAACAAAGTCTTCGAACAAATGAATTGGAGTGATTGTGGCAAGCTATCTCGAGTGATCAATGGAGAATGCGCCATCCTTTTTGAACCCAAGTCTCTAGGTGAATTCAATTCCTTACATCCTATTATCCTCGATCAAATCAACTCTGTTCTAATTACTGGTATCGATAGCGGGCTAACACAATCCGTCATCATCTTTATCCACTCCAATACCAAGCACTTTAGTGTTGAAACCAAAGCAACCCTAAACCGCTTTAGACCACTGATTGAGCGTGCTGTTTTCGATATTGAAAACAAAGAAAAGCTCGAAGCAACGGTTCGAGAACGAACAGCAGAACTCGTCACAGCAAGGAAAGATGCAGAGAGAGCCAACAAGGCCAAGTCTGAATTCTTAGCAATGATGAGTCATGAGTTAAGAACCCCGTTAAATGCCATCATTGGCTTGATAGACGCCCTAAAATCCACACCTCTGAACGACGAACAACAGTCTATACTGCTTAATATGAGCACATCATCTGAGCTTCTACTGGCAATTATCAGTGATGTATTGGACTTTTCTAAGATCGAGTCAGGATGTTTTTCGCTTGCGCCTCAATGGAGCAACGTAAGAGACACTGTAACGTTTGTATTGTCTGAACAAAAGAAGACAGCAGACGATAAAGGGTTGGCGCTAACGGTAACCAGCGATATCCCTGAAGGTGAACTTCATTACATCGACCCAAGTCGCTTGGCACAAATCCTATTTAATTTGATCGGTAACGCGATTAAGTTTACTGAACGCGGGCATGTTCATGTTTCTATCAAATACCTGCAGAGCTCATTCTATATAACAGTAGAAGACACCGGGATTGGCATCAGCCCACAACAACTTTCGTCGCTATTCAGCCCATTCGTGCAAGCCGATAGTACAATCACACGCAGATTTGGTGGCACCGGTTTAGGCCTGGCAATAACCAAACGACTGGTAGAATTGATGCGAGGACGCATATCTGTAGAAAGTGAGCCAGGTAAAGGCTCTAAATTCGAAGTACAGTTACCAGTGCTTACCAGAGTCACGAACAATCTAGCTCACTGTGAAGAAGACAAATCTTCAAGAGAACTCAGAAGCCGCTATTCAGTTTTAGTTGTCGAAGACAATCCAACAAATCAAATGGTGATTAAATTGATTCTAACGCGACAAGGCCACGAAGTTTTTATCGCAAGTAACGGTGAAGAAGCAATTGGCTTTGTTGAAAGAGGAAACGACTCGATAGACATTATCTTGATGGATGTGTCTATGCCAGTAATGGATGGCCTAACGACAACTAAATACATGAGAGACGCGAACATCAAAACGCCAATCGTCGCGCTAACAGCACACACATCATTAGAAGATAAATGTTCGTGCTTAGATGTAGGTATGAATGATTTCGTTACCAAACCAGTAAGAACCAAAGAGATCACAGAGGCTATTGATCGATTAATGCTTGAAATCTAATAAACGTATTCTTAATCGAAGATTAGGATATATGTTTATTAGGTATTTTATGGTAAATAGCCTCACTGTTAAATAGAACTCCAATTTGGTAGATAAACAAGAGGCAGGGCATCACACAAAGATACCTGCCTTATAAAGGCCATAACCAATTTAACATAATATACATAATACGCACTAATATAGTGATAAATTATAATATTTTCAAACTCTTAACCAATCTGAATTTTGCTTATCTCGGTGCCCAAACACCTTGGTTTCCTTACGTTTTACCCAGAAATTAGTTTATTAATTACGTTTTTTGATGCTCGGCTTAGCTATAGTGATCCCCACGCAAACTTTCAAATTCAAGAAAACGGCGCGTGTTGATAGTCATTAGCTATCAAGGCATCAAAGTGAAATAGAAATAAACTATCAACCACGATGAATATTTTATGAGGTCGATCACATGAGAACCCCGCCGTTTGCCGAGTTAGTCAACCAACATTTCGATTCTTTGAAAGACGCTGCGGCGTTTTTTCATGTCACGGTGCCGACCATTCGGCGCTGGTTGTCCGGCCAATACCCAATCAACCCGATCGCCGAAAAACTCATGAACATTCACGCTCGAGGCTATTTGCCGCTGGATCATCGTTGGGACGGTTTTAAAATCAATGTTGACCGCGCGACTTTGCTCACACCAGAAAGACGCGAGTTCAATCCCAAAGAATTACTCAGTTTTGCCTATTGGCGTGATGAGCATCGTCAGCTAGTTGAGCGCCACGGCAAAATTGAGTCACCGAAATATTACCCACCCAAGGAGCACCCATTGCCATTTCGTGGCGGTCGACGACTGCCCGCCAAACCTTGGGTGCCAAGCAAATTCAAATAAAAGAAACAGGATAAAAAAGGATTAGTAATGAAAGTGAGTGTCTATATCGATCAAGTGCTGTTCAACCAAGCGCTCAGAGCCGCCAAAGACTCTGGACTGACGCCATCTCAAACCATCGCTCATTGGGCGGCCATGGGTCAATTTATGGAAACCAAATCCCTCGGCTCGTTGAGGCTCATACAGAGTGGCCATAAAAAGAAGTAACTCACCTGCCCGCTTTCATCGATTTGGCGCTGGCGATCCCCCTACAGTAGGCTCAGCGCAGCGCCTTGGTGACTTAAAAGAGAATAAAATAAGGACGTTACGACAACGGCTTATGGAAGGTGAAGACAGTGGGATCGCGGATTATAACCTTGACGCCTTGATAAAAGCGCTGGATCACGAGATAGATAAGATCCCTCCCTATGAGCCGGCTTGACTCCGTCGTTAGGGATGACTCGCGTTGGCGGACACGCAACTGGCTGCCAAACTTTCTGTCCGACTTTGTGGGAAAACGAATCCTGTGTTCTTTAATGCAACACTAAAAAATTCAAAGGGTAATGCCGTTTGTTTCCCAGGCATGGATTGACTCGCAGTCCAATAATCGACTTGATTAAATACGCCATGATTGTCAAAGAGGTTTCCTGAGCCCTGAAAGAGCGCCGATAATTCTAGGCCTGTTGCACGGCGCCAATCCCTTCTTTCCAAGAATTGAAGTTCAGCCAGGTGTTGGCAATAGCGGTCATATTGACCGTGGGTGCCGTCTAAAGTGGCGTCCTGTCCATCTTGACGAAACAGTCCAAAAAGCGCACTGGCCGTCGCGTGGAGACCGACCCCAACAAGACTGGAGGCGTACGTTTTGCCCGCGTTATCAACGGTGTTCTCTTGGTGGTAATTCAGCGTGTCTAAGAAAGGAACACTAGGGGTACCGGTGAAGAGCTTGTTATTAGCCTCAGCATATCTCCCTTTGACCACTTTTAAACAGGAGCCACCCGAGTTATTTTTGTCGGTATTGTTCACCTGACCACACGAAGCTAGAAGCGGTAAGATCTCCAACTTTAGCGGCGCACTTTGTACGCCTCTAAAGTGCGCGTATACCGTGACGGACCCTTCCTTTCGAGCAATGCCGATCCGCTCACCGTCTGGAATGCTCAAAATATCCGGATCCATGGATTCAAGTCTGAGTCCCGACAGTGTTGAAATGTTCACGCGTGATGACGAAGTGTGCGCTGCGATGTCTTGTGGGCCATCAAACAAGGCTTCGGTTTCTGCAAACACCTCGAACGTGATGATACTCTTCACGGGGAATGTGCGACTGTCCGCCGTAACGATCACCTCACTGATTTGGAATGATTGCGTTTCTACCTCTAGGCTCTCGTTGTTTTCAATTTCAATCTCTTCAACCTTTTCGAACAGGTTTTTTTCTTTACAACCGACCAATAACACACCGGCGATCAACATTGTGCTTTTCAATACTTTAATAGAACTGGGGTGTTTCATTCTTAATTTCCTCATGGCGTTATATGAACGACGAGGAATATATACATTATGATCGTTGCGCGTTTTTGCTCTGTCCGCTTCTTTGAAATTAATAATTATAAATTAGAATGAGAAACCACTCAGAGGAGCGTAATTTGGCTTGGAATTGGAAATTTAATTTTAATATTCAATAATTTAGACAGGTGTACCCGAAAGAAAACACACCAAAGAGAAACCCATTTAGTCTTCTACTCTTAACACGACATCGCCCTGCTCTAGCAGCTCAAAAATCGCTTGTTGGTACGCTTCTTCGACGATGGTTTGTTCCCAAACGCGCTCATAATTAGGTAAGACTTGCGATCTGGAGATGGTCGACACACCGAAGCTTAAGGCGCCCTCGATACGGTGTCGTCGAATGGTGACCAATTTGGCCTCAGTCCATGAAGGCACTGGTTTAGTGGGACATTTAGATTGAAGTGCTTTTTTCTTTTTCGCCATGTTGCCCCCTCGTCAATGTAGACCTCAGCCTATCAGAGGTAGCAAAAACGCTTTACTACTTGCTCAGCAAAAATCGACGTAAATCTCGCTCCGCGCGCATCACAAACAAGATGTACACCTTGTCACCGTCTTGCTTGTAGAAAACCCGACATGGATTCACTACGACTTCGCGATAATTGAGGTGCTCGAGCTCGGGAGGCAGACGCCCAGACTCAGGAAAGTCGACGAGGCGTTCGACTTTGTCGAAGACGTTTTGAACGAGTTGTTTGGCCGCGACCAAATTTTCAAGGGCAATGTATTCCGCGATATCGTTCAGGTCCGATAACGCGGGCTCACTCCAAATCACTTCAGCCATTTTGACATCTTGTCTTTGGCTTCGTCATGACTCAGCGCCTTGCCTTCAGAAATGGCGCGCTCACCGCGTGCGATCCCTTCCAAGATAGCCAAGCGGTTTTGCATAAACTGGTAGTCGTCAACATCCACGAGATACGCAGAAGGTTTGCCATGCTCGGTGATCAACACGGGCTCTTTGGTGTCGTGCAGGTCGGCAAGGATTTTGGTCGCTTGACGCTTGAGGGAAGTAACGAGCTCGACTTTCATGAGAATGACTCCAAAAACAATAAAGTGATACTATTGTATCACTCTCCATCTAGAAAGCTTAGCGCAGAAGAAAATCAACCGCTTGCTCTAGATATATTAAATCTAAATAAGCTATAAAGTGGAAATTAATCATATAGTTATCAATAGATGAAGATTGTCAACATAACATGCTTTATTGGTTAAGATCATAGTTCTTGTACTCAAAAGCGTTAATACTTACTCTTTGACGTAGCCTGACAATTATTCTAAAGGGGCATTAAATGCAACTGTCTATCATACCTAATACACTTGATGATTTTAACTTGCATCAATTAACTACTGTTCAAATTGACAACGAATTTTTCTTCATTGCAGATGAAGTTACCGCAGCCCTTGATTACGTTGATCGCAAGACTCCTATTGAAAGGTTAGATGACGAAGACAAGATGCTTTCGCCCAACCCAATAAACGGAAGACTTCAAGTTCTCATTAGTGAAGCTGCATTGTACGAATTAGTGTTTGCAAGCAATAAACCTAATGCTAGAAAATTCCAGCGTTGGGTAACTCGAGAAGTATTACCAGAGATTCGCAAGAACGGTTTCTACGGTAAAGTAAAACTGCCTGGTTTTGTTAACCGTTTTAATTTGAATTACGGCAGAGTATCTCGTGGCTACTTTTCTGTTATTGGTGAGCTATTTATCCGACTATATGGTTCATTAGAGATGCTTGGGTATGAAATACCCGATAAAGCTACTGATGGGAAGGACATGAGGCCTGATGGGAGTGTTGGCCTTCTTTTTTCGAAATACCTTACCCTACACCACCCAGAGCACTCTGACAGCTTTCAAATGTATAGCCATATGTTTGGCAATGGCCATACACGTGACGCGCGAGAGTACCCAAACGACATACTTCCAATCTTCATCAAATTTGTAGATGAAGTTTGGGTACCCACAAAAGCAAAAGACTATTTCAAAAGCAGAGACCCAATCGCTCTTGAGTTCCTACCAAAGTTAATCGAAGCTAAATAAAAAATACTTAATAGATCTCACAAACCTATTTGTATAATACAAGCTCTTAAAAGCTAAGTTTTTATTGACATTAATTCATATGAGCGTAGTATTCCCGTCCAACAGAGCCAATGTCCCCTCCTGATCTAGCATCAGTGACGTCTTGGCCTTTTTTTTACCTGAAATTTATAATATGACTCAACCTGTTGAAGTAAAACCATTTTTTGAATATGACGAACTCATTCAGCGTTTAACTGATAGAGGTATGTTAATTAAAGACCCATTGCGTGCCCAACGGAAACTAACTCAAGTTGGGTATTATAGGTTGTCGGGTTATTGGCATACATCAAGAAAATTTAAACGCAATGACCGTGATATCAAGTACTTCAACGAATTTCAAGCAAACACGTGCTTTGAAGATATATTTGAGTTTTACTTATTCGATAAACGTTTACGAATTGAGTTTACCGATGCATTGGAAAGAATAGAGATCTACCTGAGAACAATCATCGCACATGAAATAGGTAGAATCGCCCCTCTAGCCTACTTAGATCGGAAACAATTTTCGCGCGATGCTTTTAAGGCTGGTGCAAAGATTTATTATGACGATTGGCTATCACGTCATAATAAATTAATTGAAGGCAGCAAAGAAGAAAGTATTGATAACCATCGAGATAAAGGGAAACCTATTCCTATTTGGGTCGCTGCTGAAGTTTGGGACTTTGGTGCATTGTCAAAGTTTTATAGCATACTATCAGGTAAGAACCAAGATCTTATCTGTAATAGGCTAGGTTTAGACAACCGTAAAGAATTGGATAACTGGTTAATCAACCTCAATGGTATCAGAAATAGGTGTGCCCACCACGCTAGACTCTGTAACAGACCAAATCCGCGAACTCTATCTATACCAAGAAAAGGCTATTTTAACCTTTTAGACTTGGGCCAGAACCAAAGAAGTAAATTCTATGGCATGGTTGCCGTCATCTGGTTTTTATTAAAAAAAATTGGCCCTAGTTCAAATTGGATCTGCAGAATCGCGGACATCATCGACCAAAAACCCGATATACCAGGCTTTAATTTTAGGTCTATGGGCTTTCCCGAAGGTGGCTTCCCGCGCAGATTATTTCCAGAAACAGTCCAAAAGCTACCTATTATTAGTGAGCCATCACCATTCGAGGAGTTTGAAGCTAGGGTAAATGCACTTCTGAATTTTAAGGAAGAGTTTGATCTTGAGGGCACATTGACGAATAACGCAAAGAATGTTCAAAATATGATTGATTTACTTACAGATTTCTCATATGAAGTGGATGATGCTATAAAGCCTAGTGAAGATAAGTAGCCCAACACAAAAATCGCTGTAAACTACGACCCTAAAACCGCAACGCATAGTAAAAATGCACGCGTTGCGAATTTCTCTTAAACCGCTCGTTAAATGTTTTAGCAGTCGTATCGACCCCTTATGTACTGGTGATAATAACGGCCAACTGATCTTGCACTAATAAACTCTCTAAAGACACCCTCTGGAACTCTGCAAAATGTATAAACAGGATCGCTATCCTCAAAATCAATATACATTCTTAGAGACTCGGCTTCATACCCAATTCGACGAATTGCTGTTGAACTAACACTTATCCATTCAATCATTAAAAACTCCTATTTCTTTAACCACGGTAGTATTTTCGAAGGACCATAGATGTGACCATCATCTATCCAGAACTTGCCACCATCATTTGGTCCCCAAATCCAATTACCTTCTATCCACCATTTCCCAGAGTTATATGGCCCCCAAACCCATCCGTCATCAATCCAGAATCTACCTGATTCAGATGGTCCCCAAATATAACCTTTATCGACCCAATATCCGGTGTACATAATACTCCCTACATTTGACAGCTATTAGACGAACAATTCTGTATCTAAATGCAGAGCTTTTCTATCTAGTCTGATTTTTAAGAGTAATAATACCCATAAACCTTATTTATAACAGTGATTTAGATCATTGGATGCAAAACTACATGCTGACAGATTAGTTTCTTATAGGTGAGATACAAAAAGAGCCACTTTTATAAGAAAATGGCCCTTTCGATTGCTGTGAATCATCGGTGTTTTTTGTAGCGTTTTCGTGTGGTATTCGCCCTAACTACGCGTCCGTTCTTGAGCGTATATCCTTTCTTAAGTTGGCCGTTTGGTCGGCGCCCTTTGCACTTGTGTCCTTTCATTCGGTATCTCCAGTTTTCGTATCCGTTGCTCTTGGTCTTGCTGAACTCGCTTTATCCAGTTGATGTCCGTTTTCAACGCCGTAATCGTGCCGAGGCTTGAGACTCCGCCCGTCAGAAGTGCAATCAATAATGTGCTGAGAAGCTTCGTCATTTGCCCTTCCATCGCGAGACGTAAAACTCGAGGAGATAACGCACCATGGCGCGCATCCCGAGCGTATCGACGACGACAGCACCCACCACAAACCAATACGGATTGGGAATGCCCTGCAGCGCGTTGAAGCCTTGCTCAACATAGGGCGCATAATTGGGGATGAATGACAGAATCAGTGGCACAAACACCACCAAGAGAATGAACTCGTCTTTGAATCCCCGCTCTCGAATGCTGACTTCATCGAGGCTACTGGCCTGCTCTTCGCCGCTCTGCAGTCGACGCACCCTCGCCTGATGCTTTTCGCTCTCGAGTTCGTCTTTGCGCTTGAGCACTTCGGCTCGGTTTTGATTGTGCTGCTGATACGCAGCCACGCCACCGGTCACGAGATTGAGTAATGCGCCAATCATGTGTACACCCGTCGACTTAATTCAATGTGCGGACCGTCTTTGAGGCTCTTCCAGTCACCGCCCCAAACGATGGCGACATTCAGCTCTCGCGCCGCTTGCTTAAAGGCTTTGCTGATGGCGTCGTAGTACTTAAATTCCCACGTCACCTTGTTGTTCTCATCGTAAGCCACGAAATCGATCGCATGGCCAGATTGATGTCGGCTTGGTCGTCTCACACCATCGAGCTGGCTCAAGCCTTCCTGATAAAGCTGGGCTTGCCGTTTGGCGGTGCGTAAGCCTTCCGTAATGCCAAAATCATACGGGGACAGCTCTAACGCTCGGCGCACGACCTTTTTCAAGTCGCCATGCACGCCCAACATGCGGGTTTCGCTACGCGCGGACAGCACAAAGTCGCTGACCGTCTCATCGATGGTTTTCTTATTCATAAGGTACACTCCGGCCAGTAAGCCACTGGCGAGTAACACTAGCCATCTCATTCGCCCTCCGATTTCACAAGGAGTCTCGAATGCAGCGTAACGCTGGCATCAACGTTGGAGACGGTGATCTCAAGCTTGGTCGCGGCTTTCGGTTTGATAAGGAACAGTGGATAGCCATAGAGGGAATTCGAGGCAAAATACAGATACAAGAGACGGGAAGACACTATGGTTCCGTTGCCTTTGAGAAATCTAAGATAGACGATGCCAGGTTTCGCCAGAATCCGAGAGGAGCTGCTGCTCTGATTGTGTGGCGTTGCTTGCGATTGCTTAAAGCGCCTAAGTGTCAAGTCGAGCAATTCAACATGATTGGAAAGTGGGAACGTCGCCTTTCGACGTGAGCCGAAAATGAATTTCATCTGATTGTCGTGTTTTGCTTCCACGTTCAGCAAACCATCATTAGCGCTGGTAAGCTCAGGATTGGTTAATGACAGCATCATATCGCTTCTCCTACTTTAAGGCGGTCGCTGGCGGTGCCTTTCAAGCTTACGGCTTGATTGGTGTTGAGCATCAAATGCCCGCCCGGGCGCAGTTCCAAGAAACCCTGCACGATGACCGTGCCTTCATTGGTGGTTAAAGCTTGTAAGATGAGTGCCTTTCTCGCACTTTTCTCTCGAATGCGTTGATAGCCTCCCGTCATCAACAAGATGCCATTACCAATTCTGGCGAACGTCACGCGCTCCGGATCTGACGTCACTTTCAATTCGGTGTTGGTGATGGTCGCTTGCACGTCCAGTGACGCATTCCCAACTTCGACATTCACCGGTTGTTGGATGCGTTCAATGGTTAATGGTTGTGTGATTTTGTCAACCGTCACCGGCTCGGCCACTCGATTAACATTAACCGGCGTTTGAACTTCACTAATCGTGGTGGGTGTTTGTATTTCTGATACTTTAACTGGCGTGACAATGTCACTAATCTTGATAGGCTCTCGCACTTTTTGAACCACGACTGGCGCTTGTATTTGCGCGACAGTCACGGGCGTTTGCACCTCGCTCACCTGAACGGGATCGAGCACGTTTCTCACTTGGATAGGCTTTTCAATTTCACTGACCAACAGCGCGTTATTGACGCTAATTTTCTGCGCCTTGGTCATGATGAGTACGTCCGACACTTGGTATTCAAACGTC
>NZ_JAKKCR010000018.1:0-80688 GCF_021728015.1 Vibrio sp. G-C-1
ATCTTCAATGGTCTCGTGTGCCATTGCTAATTCTTGTTCAAGCATAAAAAAATCCCCATCAACGTTGTTGATGGGGATTATCTGCTAACTGCAAGATCGTTCAAGTCTTCTTAAACGATCGGCATTATCCCTTAAGGAAGCCTTTTTAGTGTGCGTTACTTTCATCAAGCAAGAGCGAGATTCCCTATTCGCTCGTTCCTCACGATAGGGAATGACGATCAAAGCAAACTTTCATCATCAAAGTCCATGGTTAGCAATTCGTCATCCTCGAGAGGGAAGAATGACCGAGTCGGGGATCTCTATACCGCTCCCCGAACCGACCCCGTCGCCATAATGCAGACTGATGATATTTAAGGCTTCACAGGGAAACTGATCTGCGCTTTTAAACCACCTTCACTACGGTTATTAACCACTACCGCACCTTGGTGTTGGCTGACAATACGTTTCACAATCGCCAAGCCTAAGCCGGTACCTTCACTACCACGAGCGGTATCACCCCGCGTGAACGGTTCAAACAACTTGCCGACTTGGTCTTGCGGGATCCCAGGGCCATTATCTTCAACGGTCACCCAAGCCAATTTATTATCGGCCGTCATGCCAGTCGATACCTTGACCCAACCATTGCCATAGCGCAGCGCATTCACCACTAAGTTACTCACGGCACGCTTCATCGCGATCGGGTTACCTAGCGCAGGCTTCATCGATTCTGGAATATCGGTTTCAATTTGTACCTCGTAGCCACCTTCCGAGCTAGAAACTTCTCGGGCAATATCATCGACAAATACCTCTTGGAATGAATCTCGATCAACGGGCTTTAGGTAATCCATAAACTGGCTGATGATCTCATTACACTCTTCGGTATCACTGATGATTCCTTCCGCTAAATAGCTATCTTCTGGCGACATCATCTCGGTCGCTAAGCGAATACGCGTTAACGGAGTACGTAAATCATGACTGATACCTGCCATCAACAAAGCGCGGTCTTCTTCGAGTTCTTGGATACCTTTCGACATCTGATTAAAGGCTCGAGTTACCGAGCGGATCTCTTGCGCACCTTGCACTGGCAATGGTGGTGGAATATCACCACGCCCCACACCTTGGGCGGCTTTCTCTAGCGCTATCAAAGGCCGGTTTTGCAAGCGAATGAACAGCCAGCCACCCGCGACAATCAACATCGCCATGATCAGGCTGTTACGGAACAGAGGCGCAAAGTCTTCTTCTTGCAGCTCAGACAGAGGAATACGAATCAAGGAGTTAGGCAGCTGCGCGATGTCCATCCACAACACGTAGCTCTCTTTGCCTAAAATCAGCCGTACTTCGGTTTCAGAGCCCAACTCTTTAGTCATCTCCTCACTCATCAGATCGATTGCTACTGCATGGTAATACTCACCCGCAGCTTCGCTGTCCTTGGCGTGAACCGTCACTCCTAGCTGCTCAAGCACACGTTGACGCAGTGGCGCATCAATCTCGATATCACTGCCTTGATCCAAGACGAGGTTTAGCTCGTGAGCCAGAATCTTATTAAACTGCTGCAAACTCGGCATCAATGCATAGTTAAACACCGCGTAATAAGAAAAGATTTGGCTAGCAACCAACAAGGTTAAAAAGAGCACTATCGACTGAGTAAAGGAGCTACGTATGCGCATAGAAGACCTAAAGTGAGGGATGATAAAGGGATATAGTGGGAACTATAGCTGTAATACCAATCACAGTAAGTAAATGATCATAAATAGCGCCGGAAAAAGGCTTGAGAACAAGGCAGCAATTTTTGATAAGTAGTTATTCTACAATCAAAATTTCTAACGAAGTTATCGAGCGTTTTAACAAGCTAGGATGAGCAGTTATTTACTACGATTGGTATCTCTCATTGTGCTGAATACAAAACGGGCCATCGCATATTAATGAGATGACCCGTAAATAAAGAATTCTGAATCACAGAACGAGCAAAGCGAGATTACACAGCTTTGCCATCTGGAACGAATACATAACCCAAGCCCCACACCGTTTGGATGTAACGAGGTTTACTTGGATCTTCTTCAACTAGACGACGCAGACGTGAAATCTGAACATCGATAGAACGCTCCATCGCTGAATATTCACGGCCACGAGCCATGTTCATCAGCTTATCGCGAGACATTGGCTCACGAGCATTTGTCACCAATGACTTAAGTACCGCAAATTCACCTGAGGTCAGAGGCATTGGCTCTTCACCACGGAACATTTCACGTGTACCTAGGTTCAAGCGGAACTCACCAAAGGCAACCACAGATTCTTCCGTGCTTGGCGCTCCCGGAGCTTCAATCACTTGGCGGCGCATTACCGCTTTGATACGAGCAAGCAGTTCACGCGGGTTAAATGGTTTTGGCAGGTAATCATCAGCACCCACTTCCAAGCCCACAATGCGATCCACTTCATCACCCTTTGCCGTCAACATAAGGATAGGCAGCGAGTTGTTTGCGTTTCGTAGACGACGACAGATCGATAGACCATCTTCGCCCGGCAACATTAAATCCAATACCATCAAGTGAAAATTTTCACGGGTTAACAGGCGGTCCATCTGCTCACTGTTTGCCACGCTACGCACTTGAAAGCCTTGCTCTGACAGATAGCGTTCTAGTAATGCACGTAGACGAGCATCGTCATCGACCACTAAAATTTTGTAGTTTTCTTGCATGTAATGGTTCCACCTATTAAAGCTCAAACCTAAGGTTAAGCATTCTTGGTAAATTGTATATTGGTATAAGACATTAAAAATGTAACATTATTGGAGAAAAAGTCGCCTAAATAATTGTTAACGTATGTTGCCTTTCTATATATTCTATCTTAGAACATCATTTCATTAAGTCAGATTTATGAAAACCAAACTGATCACCCGAGAAGGTTACAACAAGCTCAAAGCAGAACATGACCACTTATGGCACGAGAAGCGTCCTGAAATCACTAAGATAGTCACTTGGGCAGCAAGCCTTGGAGATCGTTCAGAAAACGCAGACTACACGTTCAACAAGCGTTTGCTTCGTCAGATTGATCGCCGAGTGCGTTTCTTACGCAAGTTCCTGCCTGATGTCACGATCGTGGACTACTCACCGCAACAAGAAGGTAAGGTATTTTTCGGTGCTTGGGTCGAGATTGAGAATGAGGATGGGGAAATGAAGAAGTTTCGTATTGTCGGCCCTGAAGAGATCTACGGTGATGCGAAAGGTTATATCTCTATCGACTCGCCAATGGCTAGAGCTCTGCTGAAGAAGGAAGTGGATGATGAGTTTACGGTAACCACACCGGAAGGCGATAAAGAGTGGTTCATTAACTCGATTCGCTACGCAGACGACGGGTAAAGTTTATTGCTTATGGCTTACCTTATGCCTTGGCTTATAGCTTATCGCTTATCGCTTATCGCTTAGCGTGATTAACCGGCCATCACAGGTCGAGCAGACAAACTCAAACGCCAGATAAAAGAAAACCCCGCTAGGCTTGCGCCTGGCGGGGTTAAGTCTCTATCGCAGCAATCCGGCTACTGTTTATCTCTACGAGATAAGGTGCTCCCTGCATCTGTCCTTGATAGTGGCTAAATCCTTTAACCAATTTCCTTTTTGTTCATCGCCATCCTAGCGGTGTCCATTCTAGCCTGTCATCCTGACTGGCGAATCTCATCCAGAGATTATTACTTCCTTGCTGACCACTCATCCTAAGTAATCAAATCTTCGTCCTGAAGATACCTAGTCCATTAGGCTTTTTCCTGTTCCTGCCAACTCCCTGTCGACAAGTTAAATATTACGGTATTTGGGCGAGTTTCCTAGATAGTCCCAAAAAACATTTCGAGTGAGAAATACGCCCCAAAATACCATGTTATTAAAAATCAACAACTTACAGTTAAATTAAGACATATTGACAGGTTTAAGACGACTTAGGCTTACATCACGTGTGAGAGATCTCGCACAAAGCGGATATCACAAACGGAAATTCGACTTCTGACACGATAATTACACAGCCAAAGCTAGAAAAAGCGTACGCTCACCCCCATGTATTTGTCATGATATTAAATAAGAGATTCATCGGATGAGCCAAGCTATCTGTCGACTGATTGCTGAAGAACTGAATGTTCGTTCAGAGCAAGTCATCGCCGCAGTCAACCTAATTGACGACGGTAACACCGTTCCCTTTATTGCCCGCTACCGTAAAGAAGTCACGGGTGGCTTAGACGATACCCAACTGCGTAACCTTGATAGTCGCCTTTCATACCTTCGCGAACTAGACGATCGTCGCCAAACGATTCTTAAGTCGATTCAAGACCAAGGCAAGCTCACGCCAGAATTAGAGCGTGATATCACTCAAGCCGACAGCAAGACGCGCCTAGAAGATTTATACCTGCCATACAAACCAAAGCGCCGCACCAAAGGTCAAATCGCGATTGAAGCAGGCTTAGAGCCACTTGCCGATACACTTTGGAATGAACCACAACACGATCCTGAAACCGAAGCCGCTAACTTCATCAACAGCGATAAAGGCGTTGCTGATACTAAAGCGGCACTGGATGGTGCACGTGCGATCGTGATGGAACGTATTGCAGAAGACGCCAACCTACTTGAAAAGATTCGCCAACATCTCACGCGTAACTCAGAACTCGTTTCACGTGTCGTGACGGGCAAAGAACAAGCAGGCGAGAAATTCAAAGATTACTTCGAACACAACGAAAAACTCAACAAAGTACCTTCACACCGTGCGCTTGCGATGTTGCGAGGCCGAAATGAAGGCTTCCTAACGTTGGCGATGAATGCTGACCCAGAACAAGAAGAAGGTGTACGTGGTTCATACTGCGAAAACATCATCTCTGATCACTACGGTATTACCCTGAGCAGCGCACCTGCAGATGCATGGCGTAAGCAAGTGATTAGCTGGGCGTGGCGTATCAAGGTTTCTATGCACATGGAAACTGAGCTGATGGGCGCGATGAAAGAACGCGGTGAAATCGAAGCGATTGAGGTGTTCGCAACCAACCTTAAAGACTTATTGATGGCGGCGCCTGCTGGCCCTCGTGCAACGTTGGGCTTGGACCCGGGTTTACGTACCGGTTCAAAAATCGCCGTTGTAGATTCAACCGGTAAGGTTCTAGCAACAGAGACCATTTACCCTCACCCACCTCAAAAGCAATACGACAAATCTGCACACGTGGTTGAGCAGATGGTTCGCCAATACAATGTTGATTTGATTGCGATTGGTAACGGTACCGCTTCACGCGAAACAGACAGCTTTGTTGCGGATGTGATTAAACGCGGCAACCTAACAGCACAAAAGATTATTGTTAGCGAAGCGGGCGCATCGGTTTATTCCGCGTCTGAGTTAGCGGCGAAAGAATTCCCGAATATGGATGTATCGATTCGTGGTGCGGTGTCCATTGCTCGTCGTCTGCAAGATCCACTGGCAGAGCTAGTGAAGATTGACCCTAAATCGATCGGTGTGGGCCAATACCAACACGACGTGAGCCAAACTATGCTCGCTAAGCGCCTAGACGCGATTGTCGAAGACTGTGTAAACGCGGTTGGTGTTGATGTGAATACGGCCTCTGCCGCACTGTTAACTCGTGTTGCTGGCCTTTCTAACACCATTGCTCAGAACATCGTGGACTTCCGTGATGAAAACGGTCGCTTCGAAGCTCGTACAACACTCAAAAAAGTCGCTCGTTTAGGGCCAAAAGCGTTTGAACAGTGTGCGGGTTTCCTAAGAATCATGGATGGTAAGAATCCACTAGACGCATCTTCGGTTCACCCAGAAGCTTACCCATTGGTGAAAGCCATCGCCGAGAAAAACCAGAAAGACATCAAGTCTCTGGTGGGTAATACAGACTTCTTACGTGGTTTACATGCGGTTGATTACACCAATGAGAACTTCGGTGTACCAACGGTAACCGACATCATCAAAGAGCTGGATAAACCGGGTCGAGATCCTCGTCCTGAATTCAAGACAGCAACCTTCGCCGATGGCGTAAATAGTATGTCTGACTTAGAACCCGGCATGATCTTAGAAGGCGTGGTTTCAAACGTAGCTAACTTTGGCGCCTTCGTTGACATTGGTGTTCACCAAGACGGTTTAGTGCATATATCAGCGCTAACCGATCGTTTTGTGGCTGATCCTCATGAAGTCGTGAAAACGGGAGAAATCGTCAAAGTGAAGGTGATGGAAGTGGATGTTCAACGTAAACGTATTGCACTAAGCATGCGTATGAAAGATGAACCCGGCCAAGACAACCGTGCACAACGTTCAAGTGCACCTCGCACGCAAAATCGCCCGAATCAAAATTCGCAAGGTGGACAACGCCGCCGTGAGGAACCGCAACAAAACGCGGCGATGGGTGGTGCTTTTGCCGCTGCCTTTGCTAAAGCGAAGAAATAATAGGTCAATGAAACGACTGCGTGTCGTGAAATAAATAGCCTGTAAAAACAGAAAACCTGCATCCCTTAGGGTATGCAGGTTTTTTATTATGTGTTCAAAAAAGACATCGAAGCTTAGCTGTATTCTGCGTGTTCTAAACACAACACGATCATGCTACAAAACAACCAACATTCCTGATGGAGCATGAGGCGCAACAGCATGACCATAATGATATTTTATGACCTTACGTCGCTTCTCCATCTGTCCCTCTTGAATCGCCGCATCTAAAACATGCTTTGGCAGGCGGAAACGCATGGTATAGCCCTTTCCTTGATCAGCACTGTATGTTCTCAGTGCCAATAAGCTGAACAACCTATCAAAAGGATCTTGTGGCTCTTCTTGGCTAATCGAATTGGCCTCTGACTCGTTCTCCATTTCATAACCTGGATGGTCTGAAGGATCCCAAGCCGACTGCTGCCTTCGCTTATCGTCCGGTTTTACCTTTCGCTCTGCATTGGTTTTCGCCAATGCTACGGCGGGAGCGACAGGTTCTCGAACTCTATTATCACGCGCAACTTGCTCTGTTTGCACATTAACGGATGGGGCGATCAGTGGCACACTCACTGCAGTTGCAGGTGACACAATCATCGCGAACTCCTCAAGAATCGCCCATCGTTATTGCTATAACGCTGTTGTACTGTGAGTCAGTACAACAGGCATAGCCCAACTTACCGCAATCAGCTCAGGAGAGAGTTAGGTCTGAGTATCATGCTGTGCATTGGTGTTATACCAATCGTAGTAAATAACTGCTCATCCTAGCTTGCTAAAATGCTCGATAACGGCGTTAGAATTTTTGATTGTAGAATAACTACTTATCAAAAAGCTCTGCCTTGTTCTCAAGCCTTTTTCCTACGCTATTTTTGAACACTTACTTACTGTGAGTGGTATTAGGTTATATATCGACCAAGCCAGCGATAAATTTAGCGATTATTTTTGGGCGAAGCTAACCAGTTCGCTGCAAAAGGCATCCGCTTCCGTCATAAATGGCGCATGCGAAGACTGGGTAAAGATGTATTGCTCGGTATGAGGCAAGGCTGTACCTAAGTCTTTTGCAACCTTGATTGGCACCAATCCATCTAATCGACCATACAAGCGCAGCATTGGCACTGAAATCTCAGGCAGTTGTTCACGCAGATCGACATCCGACAGCATCTTTAATCCTGCCAATAATGATTCAGGGTTCGGCAACGGGCGAGACAGCACCGCTTGCTTGAGTTGTTTTACATCTTGCCTTGCTGAAGGGCTACCCATGGCTTGCAGTGCCATAAAGCGTTCGATGGTGGTTTGAAAATCTTCAACCAACTGTTCGGTGAATGCGCTTAATACGTTTGGCTGAATGCCTCGCCATAACACCGGTTCTTTTGCGGCGGCGAATTTAGGAGAACTGGCGACAGTCACCAATTTACTGACATAATCTGAGTGATGGAGAGCCATGTGCGTCGCGACCAAACCACCGAGTGACCAACCCACCCAAATCGCTTGCTTGGGCGCGTCGACCAATAGTTGCTGAGCAATCTCTTCAAGATCTTGAGCGTGGCAATGTGCGCTATGTCCATACCCTGGAAGGTCAACAACATGCATTCGGAAGTCAGCTTCTAAAGCAGTAACCGTTTGCTGCCATACGGCACCATTCATACCCCAACCGTGAACCAGAACTAAATCAGGCCCTTGCCCAGAAACATGCCAATACAACGCGTCACTCATTCTCGATATTCCCTACTTTTTCCATCAGCGATAATCCGCGCTTTTCAGTATGGTGAGTAAAAGGAACACCATAACCCAAAAGCATCACGAGCTATGTTATCTGATTGGCTACAAAAACACACACCACGTCTGGTCACACCTCAATGCCATCTGTGCAAGCTAGATAAGTCGCACAGTGATGCTCACCCTCGATGGTGTGATTCTTGTCTTAATCTCTTCGAGCCAGTGCCGCGCTGCCAGCGGTGTGGCTTAAAAACCCTGCTCACAATAGAGCAGTGCGGACAGTGCTTATCTCAACCTCCACCTTGGCATCGTCTCTATTGCGTTGGGGACTACACCTTTCCAACAGCACGTTACATTCAACAAATGAAGTACGCCGATAAGTTTTGGTTTGCACGCGATCTGTCAAAGTTATTAGCTTCACGTATCGAGCACCCTGCTCCGCTGATCACCAGCGTACCTCTGCATTGGCGTCGATATATTCATCGTGGCTTTAATCAAAGTCAGCTGCTCGCTAATTACACAGCTCAAGAACTTGGCGTTAAAGATGAGGTGCTGTTCCGTCGAATTCGCTCAACCGCTTCTCAGCAAGGGCTAACTAAATCCGCACGATTACACAATCTAAAGAGTGCTTTTACGCTTCGAAAACAAGACTTTCAAGGAACTGTCCCTTCTCACGTCGCGATAATTGATGATGTTGTAACCACCGGCAGTACTGTGTATCAATTATGCCAATTACTACTTGAAGTAGGCGTAAAAAGGATTGATATTTACTGCATCTGCCGCACTCCTGAGCCCTCTGGATAAAAGCTGTGAATCGCTACTTGTACAGCAATCCAACAAAAAAGGGCTGAATTACAAATCTGACAGGAGTAGAATGGCGCTAATAACCTACAAATTTACTCAGGTATTCGTCGTGTCAAATATTACTATTACAGAAACAGCTCAAACTCACTTTGCCAATCTGCTGTCACAGCAGCCTGAAGGTACAAACATTCGTGTGTTCGTGGTAAACCCAGGCACACAAAACGCTGAGTGTGGTGTTTCTTACTGCCCAACAGATGCTATCGAAGCGTCTGACACTAAGCTTTCTTTCGACGCTTTCTCGGCATACGTTGATGAGCTAAGCCTACCATTCCTAGACGAAGCTGAGATTGACTTCGTAACTGACAAAATGGGCTCTCAACTCACGCTAAAAGCGCCAAACGCTAAAATGCGTAAAGTATCAGACGACGCAACTCTGATAGAACGTGTTGAGTATGCAATCCAAACACAAGTGAACCCACAGCTTGCTGGCCACGGCGGTCACGTTAGCCTAGTAGAGATCACTGAAGAAGGCGCAGCTATCGTTGCATTCGGCGGCGGTTGTAACGGTTGTTCTATGGTTGACGTAACGCTTAAAGAAGGCATCGAGAAAGAACTTCTTCAACAATTCGAAGGTGAATTGACGGCCGTTCGTGATGCAACTGAGCACGATCGCGGTGAGCACTCTTACTACTAATCATTTTACGACTAAGCACTCATGCAGTCTTAGCCAGTAGAAAGTTAAAGATTCAATCAAAAGGTTGATGCGCAAGCATCAACCTTTTTTTGTATTTAAAACAGCAGAGCGCTTTCGAACCGTCTATTTCTCGTTCAATGCCCATAATGACGGGCGGGTTACCATTTGCAGTAAGGTATTCAAGTGATCGCAATCGGTTCCTGATCCAATAATTCTAGGATATGAAAACTCGGATCTAGGAACTCAACTCTATTTCCCCTATATTAGAATGACTTTATAAGAAAGAATTCCAATGAGCTAAGGAGCGAGCGCAATGACAAAAAGGACCAAGCCAGAAATTTTGGCTCAACAAACTGTCGCTCAATCAAAACTATTCTCTATCGAGTCTCTCGATTTACGCTTTTCAAACGGTGTAGAGCGTACCTACGAACGCATGAAGCCCAGCGGCCGCAACGCAGTAATGATGGTTCCGATTACTGAACAAGGCGATATTCTGTTGGTGCGTGAATACGCAGCAGGCACAGAGCGCTATGAACTCGGCTTCCCAAAAGGGCTAATTGATCCAGGTGAGCAGCCCAATCAAGCCGCCGTTCGTGAACTAAAAGAAGAGATTGGCTTTGGTGCCAACAAGCTTACTCCCCTAAAAGAAGTGATCCTTGCACCCTCTTATTTCTCTAGCAAAATGACGCTGTTTATCGCAGAAGAACTCTACCCAGAGAAACTAGAAGGTGACGAACCAGAACCACTCGACATTGTGCGCTGGCCACTTGCTCAAGCCGAAGAACTGTTAACGCATCTCGACTTCTGTGAGGCTCGCAGTATTACAGCCCTACTATTAGCCCTTCGTGTATTAAACAATAATTAGAACATTCAGGCTCGCTCGAAGAGTAAGAGAATATTTATGCCAATAACAAAAGATTTGTCTCACCTCCTACCCTCTATCATTGAGATTGCTCGCTCTGCAGGCCAACTCATCTTAGAGATTTACGAGAAAAAGGATTACGAAGAGTTCACTAAGAGTGACGACACTCCAGTAACCAGTGCCGATCTTGCAGCACATAAGCTGATATTAAAAAAACTCAGTGAATTGACGCCTGATATTCCCGTATTATCCGAAGAAGACGCCGACATCAGCCTAGAGCAACGCTCTCAATGGGATCGCTACTGGTTAGTTGACCCGCTCGATGGCACGCAAGAGTTCATCGCACGAAGTGGCGACTTTGCAACAATTATCGCCCTAATTGAGCATAACAAGCCAGTAATGGGCGTCGTGTACGCGCCTGTTTCAGGTGTGAGCTATTACGCTTACAGTGGCAAAGGCGCTTGGAAGATCCCAGACCTCAATGACAGTGTAAAAATCAAAACGCATCGTCACGAGCTGCCAAACCAATCGATCGCGATGGCAATCAGCCGTCGCCAAGACATCAATCGCATCACTAACCGTATGAGCTCTGCTTGGAACTATGATTTGGTTCCTTTAGGCTCTGCTGCGCTGAAGGCATGCTTGGTTGCCGAAGGCGCTGTCGATTGTTATCTACGTATTGGACCAACCGGAGAGTGGGATACCGCGGCAACCCAGTGCATTGTTGAAGAAGCGGGAGGCCGAATCCTAAGCACTCAATTAGAGCCACTCTCGTACAATGAAAGAGAGACGCTTGAGAACCCGAACTTCATTGTTCTTGGCGATGCCGACTTACCTTGGGCAGAAATCTTACAAGGTAAAGATTAACTTTATCTAAAGCACCACTATCGATGATGTGGTGCTTTTTCTTCTCAAAACCCTGAACCAAAATAACAATTCCATCAATAGAAACTGACTATTTTATCATTATCATTCATAAAGTTAAGTAGCTCAAAGTTCTTATTCATACCATACTTGTTTCATTGACAAAATTTATACCGACCGATAAAAGCATTCCTTATATGTATCTATATTAATTTCATATATCACAAGGATATGGTAGTGAACGTCAATGCTAGGCTTACTAAAAAAACTCTGATTGCTACGTCCGTAGCGTCTATTTTACTTTCTGGTTGTGGGAGCGATAGTGGTTCTTCAGATAGTTCATCAAATGAGGGGGCAGTACAGAAAGACGCGTTAATTTCTACGTTAACTCTCCCTGTTGGTGATTCGGAATGCACTAATGGTGGCTTGAAAGTTATTGCTGGTTACGATGATAACGAAAATAACGTACTAGAAGATAGTGAACATGTTTCCAACAAAACTATTTGTCACGATGGGACAAATAATACCCAGCAAGAAGGTAGCGATATCTTCAATCAAGCTCTAGTGTCGGTTGCTTTAATAGCTAAAACGGACACCAGATGTGATGCAGGAGGGCAACTTGTTACTCTTGGGGTAGATACTAACAATAATAGTATTCTTGATAGCAGCGAAGTTCAGTCATCAGAAGTATTGTGTAGTATCGGGGCAGATTTCGCGCCAAGTGCCGTAATCAACTCAATTACAGCTAATCCGGCCATCGTTGCTGCAAGTGCACAAACAACGCTAACTGCAACCATCAGTAACCTTCAGTCGAATGATAAAGTCACTTGGTATAACGAAAATGGTGATGAATTAACGACATCCGATCCGCTCCAAGTCACCATTCAGGCGGGTGCTGCAGTCGGCCAAGAGAAGTATCAACTCAGCATTGAAACGACCAACGATCAAGGTCAAACCGTACTACAAACCAAAGAGATCATCATCACCGTCGCGGAAGCTCCTGCGCCAACACAGTCTGTCGTTCTCGACAGCCAACAAGTGTTCTTACCTGAAGGTTATACAACCAGTGCTCTTACTGGTGATGTAACAGGTACTATTATCTACGCTGAGCCTGTGACTACCGCAGCGGCCGCTTCGACAAGAAGCTCACTTCCAACACCAGATAACACTGAACTTGCAGGGTTTGTTGCAGAGAGAGGGGCATTAACGGGACAAACAACAGCTCAAGAAATCCTTGTTGCTGGTGTTAGTGCTTTTGCATCTGAACTAAATAGTGCCCAAGTTGTACAAACCTCTCTAACCACTTTGGAAAATGGTGATGTTAATGCAACCTACAAAATCACATTACGAACTGGGTTAAAACTCACGGACATTCTGAATACTCTAATAAATCAAGTAGCAGTGAATAAAGTTGGGGGGACAGCAAGTGCCCTGGTTCCTGCTGCTTCTGAAGTAATACAAACTGAGTACCAACTTGATATTACAACTAGCTACAACAAGGTTGCAGACAGTGCAGTTATTACCAGTACATTGGTGCAGAACGACAAGGTTTTGAATTACTCAGATCTGATTGTCTCAACGACATCGGAAAGTATCCAAGCATCTAAAGATGCAACACTGCAACTGCAAAATGACACGTTTACCGCTCTTGATCAAACGACTTCTAAAGCAGATTTCCTATTTGTCATTGATAATTCAGGCAGCATGGGTAATGAGCAGCAAGCGATCAGTGATTTGACTGTAGCCTTTACTGACACAATTCAAAACGCGGGTGTGGATTTCATGGTTGGTACCATTACAACAGATTCAGATGAACTGCGTGGGAATGGGTTTACTAATGACTTAGTCCAAATTGCTGAAGATTTTAAACCTGGTACCAGAGGGAGCGCTACGGAACGTGGGATATATTACTCTGAACTTGCACTCCAAACCGATGGAACTGCAGAACTCGCAGGATACCCAAGATCTGGCGCTTCACTATCAGTCGTCATCATGAGTGATGAACCCAGTCAATACAAACAGTACAACACTTCAGAGTTTGATCCAAACAACAACTTATTCCTTGATAACGGCTATCGAGTTTACTCTATTGTCGACCCATCAGATGCGGCTCGCAGCCAATATGATGACCTTGCTATATCTACTCTAGGTAAGACCTTGAATATCAATGTTACTTCTGAGTACAAGGCGTTTGTTGAGGTGATGGCCCAAAATGCTGGGGCTTCAAGTGCTGGCTATAAGCTTTCTAAAGCTGAAGCACAACATATTCTTTCATCATCGATTCTAGTCACCGTTAACGGCACGAAAGTAAACCGTAACTCTTCGAACGGTTGGCAATATTACCCACTATCTGAGTCTATCGTATTTACAGGGGCAGCTATTCCGACACAAGGCGCTGATATTGTGATTGCTTATCAATATGTAGATGACGCAAAGTAACTATTAGTCCATAAACGAAAGGGCGATAGAATTTAATTCTACCGCCCTTTCGTTTACTCGTTCACTTTTTAACAAAGCACTAAAAGCGGCCTTGATAAGTAAATTGGTATTTACCTTGGCTATCAGGATTGCCCAACCACTTAAGTTGACTCTGCATCGCAGGCGGGAATTCAGCGCCCGGCTTAAACCATGCCGCCGAGGTGTAGCTTTGATTCGGCGTTACGCTCGCCGAGAACTCACTGTCCACTTGAACGCTCTTCTGAGCGCCTTTGGCTGCAATAGTACTGTCTTCACAAGTAATATCCGCAATCACAGGGCCAAGATCTAACGAACCCACTGGCGAGTCGACAGCTGCACCAGACCAAGCAAGCGTACCTTCGCCCGATTGGCACCAAGGTTGAGCATGAACCGCATGTTTGATCGTCAGTTCAACTTGTCCTGCAATAGACACTGGCACTGGGATAGCAGGCGCATATTTCATCACGTTGCTGGCTGGCATTGATGCCACTAAGTTTTCCGCATAAGCACCGCTCATGCTATACCCGACACGTCCTTTACCTGATAAGTTCATGTCGCTGTTACGGCCAAAGCGAACCGCAAGTTCTGCTTTGGCTTGGAATAGTTTAGAGAACTGGAAGTCCCACTGCACTGAGCCGTAATTGACACGCTGCCACGCAATATTGTTAGCGCGACCTTGCCAAACTGTGCCCTCAACGCCTTCAATGCTTAAACCACGCACGACGGGTGCATGCTTGAGAGCAAAAGCGGCAGGCAAATGCAGCAACAAGCTTACCGAGAAAAAAACGATAAAAATGACGCTGAATAACAGGCCATATTTGAAAGATAAACCGCGTTTCACATTAACCTCGTTTAAACTGTAGTCGGTTGATCTCAATAACCCCAGGACTATCAGAGCGATCAATATCCATAAACTCAACCTCAACACCCTGCTTTTCTTTCAGGTATGTCAGCCAGTCAACGAACTTATTAAATGGCACAGGCTTAATCCAAACTTGCAGCATCTCACCGCGTGGTTGCACGCGTATCAGCTCGATGTTAAAACGGCGCATAGAAGCAGGCACAGATTGGTTCAAAGGCTGACTGGCACTGATGCCGCCGCTGCCTCGTAGTTCAACCACTTGATTGGCTTTGTCGGTTACCCAAGCAAGAAGTTGCTTCTCACTTTGAATGCGGCTTTGTGCAAGCTCGGCTCGTTGGCTAAGTGGTTGTATTAATCCCCAATAGACAACGCCCAGTATCAATAAAATAGAACAACCAATGACTAATCGTTGTTCCCGCTGACTTATTGAAGTCCACCACGCTTGGAGTGGTTCAATCATATTTCTCATCACTGATCTCCTTACGCAGGTTATTGATGGGGTTTAAGAGTAAAACTGCCAAATACGGCATCGCCATTACGGTTCAATGGCCCTTGCTCAACGACAAACTTCTCTTCGAGCTTCACCCTTGCGGTCTCAAAGTGTTGGAAGTCAGAACTTTTAGCCTGCAGTCGAACCTCAGAACGGTTGCCATCGTAGCGAATGCTTTCAACTTCGATCGTCTTCACTTGCCCTAAGGTTTCAGGCAGCAAAGCTAACCAACCAAGTAAAGAATCACCTTCGCCTGAACCACCGTATTTCTTAGCTTCATCATTCATCTGACGCTTAAGGTAGCTTACTGTCGGAATTCGTTGCTTACCTGGCAGCACAGCTCTAAAAATACGTTCACTCTCAGCTCTGTAAGCTTCGGCTTGCGCTTCATACTGCTGAACCTTCAACACTTGTTGAGTCACAATCACAGCCACCAGCAAACAAGCAGCAATCGCGACTTTCTGCCATACGCGCCAATATTTACTGAATGAAGATTTGGTTTTAAAGGTGCCAGTCAGTAAATTTACGCCGCTTGTGATCGCTTGTTGGCTCAACAAAGACATCACCAATTCCGCAGGCTTTGCTTGCCACTCGAGACCGCTTTGCTGTTGAACGTCGTCGCTCGGCATCGCGGTATAGCTGAAGATAGTCGTCGCTTGCTCTTCCTCACCAGCAGCAACCCAATCACTTTGCAAAAACATCGGTAACCATGCTTCGCTGATTGATACGGCTTGATAGTTACCTTGACGTAATAACCAATGTTGGTCGATCTGTAATGCACTGATGCCTTGATCTTCCAAAGGCACGGCTAGTGTATCTGGTAGCACCTTACGGAAGATTATATTGGCTTCGCGAAACAGGTCTAAAGCTTGTTTTAACCATTCACGATCCACACCACACACGGTAGCGTGAGTGGCATCTTTATCTAAAATAGTCAGGTGTAAGTCTTCGATATCTTGTGCGACTTCGTCTTCTAATAAGAACGGCAGCATAGAATCAAACTGGCGAGCAGCACCTTTCGGGATCTCAACACGCTTAATTAAGCATTCACTTCCCGGCAATAAAGCGATACAGCTGCGCTTTTCAGCGTAAGGCGTTAACTCGTCAAGCTGTTCCCAGCTAGACAGTTCACCGCTTGCTATCACTTCTTGTTGGCTTGTCGACCAAACTAACCACTGCACAGGGCTTTGTGGTTCGCTACTCAGTCGAACGGTCAGAAACTCGCTCACTGATTCCTCCAAAACGACGGCGTACTACCGTCACTGTTTCTCGATTACTACTATAGAAAAGCGTCCGTATACGTACACGTGACTGCTCAACTAATACCTCTGCATCTAGCTCAAAATAGGCGCTATCTACAGTTAAATATGCTTTCGCTTTCTTGCTGACTTCGGCACTTACACCAACAATGGCAGGTTCAGCCATGAAAGCATCTACCGTATCCCAGCCATCAAATGGGCGTTTGTCTATCAGCTGTTTGGCATCCGATTCACTTAAGCCTGGCGCAAACATCGCTTCCAATAAAGGCGCTTGTTTTTCCGAGAGTGTATTCACATTCAAACGGAAATCATCGGTGGGTAAAGCGCAAACAAATGGGCGAACCTTATTCATCACTTCACCAGTGACCTGATAAACCGCTCGTAGCTCGGATTCATCGGCCATTAAGCCATTCGCCGCCAAATAAGAGGGCTTCATCGCTTCATACGTGCTGTCTTCTACGCCAGACGAAGAGGTGGTTCGTGTATCCGCATCAACAAATTCCCACGTTGAATTTGCGATAACCTCAGCTTGATAAGGCTCAACGTCTTGGTTTTCCAATAAGGTTTGCCAAACCGTGATTAAATAAGGAGTCTGGTTACTTGAAGTGGTCGCCACTCCGGCTAAGGCATTAAGATTAAAACATGCCTGAGCATCAACAATGCGGCCCTTAACTTGGCCATAATCCAATGGGTATACCTGCTCTTCTAACGCCCATGGTTGGCTTAGGTTCACGGTATCACTGTCTTTGTAACTTTGCCTAATACCGTCTTGCACAAGCGCTTCTACACCAATGCTGTACCAATAAGCCTGTTGGTAATTCAGTTGATTACCAACGCGTTTAAATTGTGTAAACAAACGCTCGGACATGCTGCCAGCAATGGTTGCCATGATCGCCAATAGCATCAAAATAATGATCAGCGCGACACCACGCTGCTTGCGCCCTAGAACAGGTATGCTCGCTGCACGCTTGTTAGTTCGATGAGTCATTATTCCCCTCATTACTACCTGAAGAGTCACTGTTTGAAGAATCATCGGCCTGATCTAGAGTGCCACCGGGAGTGAGATAAACACGCTCTATCTCACCATAGTCTTTTAGTGTCAGCTTGAGCCTCACTGCTTTCGGCAGTGATTTATCGGTTTGCCACTCTTTCCCCCAGCGGCTTCCGTCATAAAACTCGAATTCCAAGCTTTCAACATCATCAAGCAGAGGGGTAATCACACCTTCTTGGCCTGCAGGGGTATCGGGATAACGCCACCATACACGCTCAAGTGTTTCTTCTTTAATGCGGTAACCAACCTTCGTGACTTCACCGCGAGGAAACTGTTGTTGTGGGTTGTGCCAACCTAGGCGAGTAAACATGATGCCTACACTGTCAGAATCCAATAAATACTCTTTCATTAAGATCAGCTTAGATGATGCTTCTTCACCGTTGGTACGAAATTTTCGCACCGCCATCTGGCGAAAATCATTATCTAAAATGACTAAACTGCGTTGCAGTTGGTTCAAACGAGCACTGCGCTCAATAGAGATCTCGTTGCTTCGCTGTACCTGATTAACCACCTGATAAGCCGCCATGCTTAACGTGGCAAAGATAGCGATCGAGACCAAGACTTCTATTAGGGTAAAGCCTCTCCCTTTGGAAGATAGACCTTGTTTACGCGGCGTACGCTTATTTGCCGACATGCTCTTACTTAGCGACACGCTCTTAGTTAGCGAGCTGTTCTTAATTGACAACATGTTCTTAGTTAACCGCACGCTCTTAGTTGACCACACGCTTTTAATTGACCACATAACTGCGCACCGTAACGACTGGAGACGCTTTCTTACTGGTTGCCGCACTCACATCAAACGCCTTTAATAAATCATCGCTGGTATCGATAGGGGTAATCTTCCAGAACCACTCTCTTCCCGCTAACTCTTGCGTGCCCTGTGCTTTTTTAAGCTTCTCAGGATGTAGCATGACTAGGGCCATTTGATTATCAACGACCATCGCCGCGAAGGTTTTTTCTTCGAGATAACTGAGCGTATTGATGTGCTGGGTGACAGCACGAATCACACTGATCGCCGCCGTAGCGAAGATAGCCAGCGCAACCAATACTTCAAGCAGAGTCATTCCTCGTGAACCAAGAGGCATACCACGAGAACGATAAGGAGAACGGTTATTCTTCTTCATCTTCTTCTCCCGGCTCGAGTAATCGAATCACACCATTATCCAATACTCGAATGCGCCAACCATCTTGTATGGTGTCACCGGTATTTGGGTAAAACGACAGTACAAATGGCGTCATTTCAGCACTCGACAAGATGTAGACCTGTGGTGGCTTGGGCTTCTTTTCCTCTTCCAGATCCGCAAACATGTCTTCATCAAATAAGCTTCCCGGATTAAAAAGACGATCATCGTCTTCCCACGCGCCACCACCTAATGTCAGCGACAGTGCCAGTTCTTCCGGTAATTCAGTTGAAGAAGGGATCTTTTCGAACTCCGTTTCTTGCCAGCCATCAGACTTCAAAGTCATCAGAACGTAAGTCGATTTTTTTTCATCAACACGAACACCAAAATCTAAGCCACTCAAAATAGCCTCTTCATTGAGTAGCTGAATTCGCTGATAAAAGCTTTGAGCGTATTTTTTGGCGACATCTTTGCTATTGGTAGGGATGGTCGAGATCACCGCGACCGCCGATACTGACAGTAATACCAACACCAAAAGAATCTCAATCAAGGTGAAACCTGGCTGTGTTTGCTTAGTTTTCACCTTGTAGACTCCATTTTTTGCGTACTACCATCAATAACGTATCAAGCGACAATGACGTATCAAGCAACGATAACGAATCAAACAACAGGAACGTATCAACCGACAACAAGCCGAAGCTTATTGGAAGTCCTGCATGTTCCAGTTGCCAATATCCGCAGCAATACCTTCACCACCTTCTTGACCATCTGCGCCAAGAGTAAAGATATCAATTGTGCCGTTATCACCAGGACTTAGGTATTGGTACTCATTGCCCCATGGGTCGTTAGGTAGACGCTTGATGTAACCGCCGTCTCGGTAGTTACGAGGCTCTGGGCTGCTTGGCTTTGTCACCAACCCGTCAAGGCCTTGATCCGTTGTTGGGTACACGCTGTTATCCAGCTTGTACATGTCGAGCGCGTTCTCTAGCGCCACGATATCAGTGATGGCTTTTTGTTGATCCGCCTTCTCTTTGTTGCCCAACAGGTTAGGTACAACAAAACTTGCTAGAACACCAAGGATAACGACAACAACCATGACTTCTAATAGGGTAAAGCCTGACTGTTTTTTCATTTTATTTTTCATTATTTTCTCCAAATTACAGATAGCGAGTTAAGGGGAATGATGTCCTTCTTCTCGATAATCCAAAAACTAACGTCTGATGAGCGGCAGGTTAACCACTCATCAAATTGTTCATTTCAAGCATTGGCATCAGCGTCGCCATCACGATAAACAGCACTAAGCCAGCCATCAACGCAATAAGCGCTGGGGTAAAAATGCCTAACGCGATATTAACCGTCGATTCAAAGCTTTGATCCTGGTTATCTGCCGCTCTTGTCAGCATCTGTTCCAATTGGCCACTCTGCTCACCACTGGCGATCATATGCAGCATCATCGGGGGAAAGAGTTTGGTTTGATCAAGCGCTTTACGCAGGCTTGCCCCTTCTCTAACGCTATCTGATGCCTGTAATACTTGTTGTTTCACATGATGATTCGACATCACATCTACCGCGACCTTCATCCCTTCAAGGATAGGAATCGCACTAGAGGTACAGATAGAAAGTGTTCGTGCAAAGCGAGAGGTGTTGATCCCTTTCGCTATCTTGCCGATCAGCGGGATGCTCAATAATTTGCGATCCCAGCTCATGCGAACGCCCGGCTTTTTCAGTGCAGTCTTAACCAACACAATCACACCAATGGTCAACACCAGTAATTGGATGCCCCAATTCTGGATAAATTCACTCGATGCTAATAAAAATTGTGTCGACTGAGGAAGCTCTTGTCCCATTTGGATAATAGGCTCAACGATCTTAGGCACTACCGTTGCCAGTAGGAACGACACAATCGTCACCGCAAACACCACCAGCACGATTGGGTAGATCATCGCTTGCAGCAACTTAGAACGCATCTTCTGACGGTTTTCTGCGTAGTCAGCCAATCGTTCCAATACCGCATCGAGGTGTCCTGACTTCTCACCAGCAGCAACCATGGCTCTGAATAGCTCATCGAAGATATGGGGATAATCAGACAAGCTGTCTGCTAACGAATAACCTTCAGTCACCTTAGATCTCACCGCGAGTAGCATGGTGCGAATACGAGGTTTCTCAGACTGTTCGGCAACGGCTTTCAAACACTCTTCCAACGGCATACCAGATTGAACGAGCGTGGATATTTGACGAGTAATAAGCGCAAGATCGGGCGTACTGATGCCGCGTTTAAAGCTGGTCGATGGCTGAGCACCTTTTGCTGTTTTTGCTTTAGCCTCGGTCATCTCAACCGGCATCAAGCCAAGTTCTTTGATTCTTTGGCGAGCCTGACGAGCATTATCTGCTTCAATTGAGCCTTTTTTACTTTTGCCTTTGGCATCCAGTGCTTTGTATTCAAATGCCGCCATACTAGACTTCCTTGGTCACGCGCATCACTTCTTCTAGGGACGTTACCCCTTTCAGAACTTTGCTCAAGCCATCATCTCGAATACTTGGTGTTGTGCCACGAATTGCTTTATCAATCGCCTGCTCACCCGCTTCACTGTGAATCAGCTCTTGTACTGAGTCATCAATCATCAACAGCTCATGAATACCAGTACGACCTCGATAACCCTTATGGCCACACTCTTCACAACCTTTGGCATGGTAAAGCGTCAGGCTTTCTTTCTTCTTCAACCCAAACAGTTTCTTCTGCTCTTTATCGGCTTCATAAGGTTCTTTACATTCGTTACATAAAGTACGAACCAAGCGCTGAGCCAAAACACCCAGCAATGAAGAAGAGATCAAGAAAGGTTCAATGCCCATATCACGCAGACGTGTAATCGCACCGACGGCAGTATTGGTATGCAGAGTCGACATAACTAGGTGACCGGTCAAAGAGGCCTGGACAGCGATCTCTGCGGTCTCCAAGTCACGGATCTCACCAATCATAACCACATCAGGATCTTGACGAAGAATGGCACGTAAACCACGCGCAAAGGTCATATCAACCTTAGGGTTCACTTGTGTTTGACCAATGCCATCGATATCAAATTCGATCGGGTCTTCAACGGTTAAAATGTTTCGTTCATTGCTGTTGAGTTCTTGCAGGCCTGCGTACAGGGTCGTCGATTTACCTGAACCTGTCGGGCCAGTCACCAAGATAATGCCGTGTGGGCGCTGAATCAGCTTACGGAAGTTTTCATGGTTTTCTGCTGTCATACCTAAACTGTGCAAGTCTAGACGAGTGGCGTTTTTGTCCAACAGACGCATTACCACACGCTCACCGTGCGAAGAAGGCATGGTTGAAACACGAACATCAACCGCTCGGCCACCGATACGCAGAGAGATACGGCCATCTTGTGGCACGCGTTTTTCTGCAATATCCAGTTTAGCCATAACCTTGACACGTGAAACCAATAGCGGAGCCAGTTTACGGCTTGGCGCTAGAACATCACGCAGCACACCATCAACTCGGAAACGGATACAAAGTGACTTTTCAAAGGTTTCGATGTGTATATCCGAAGCACCCTCTTTGATCGCCTCACCCAGCATCGCATTGATTAACTTGATGATTGGTGCATCATCTTCTGATTCAAGTAAGTCTTCGTCTTGAGGCAGTTCTTCCGCTAGTGAGAAGAAATCATCACTATCAGCACCAATGTCTTCCATGAGCTGACGAGCTTCTGACGAGTCACGCTGATAAGCATCGGTCAGTTTTTTATCAAACTCATCGAGAGTAATCGCTTGTGGCGTGAAACCATTTTTCACCACTCGACTCACTTCAATGATCGCCGCCGATTTCAGTGGCTCAACATAATAAAGTATCGGTGCGCGCTCTGGATGTTGATACTCCAACACCATCTTATAGCGATTCGCAAAGCTAAACGGCAAGCGCTGATAAGTACGTGCCGCCCCTACCAATTCAGCCATTATTCTTGTTCCATTTGATCGATGAAGGCTTGAATTTCAGCCGGGTGATTCATCTCCGCACCAAATTTAGGCAATACTGGGATATTATCGTCGGCCAATAATTTCAGCCCTTGCTCAGCCTTATACAGTTGCTCCGCACGAATGAAATTGTATTTACGCTGCGTGATACCATCGGCTGTCATACCATCACGAATGATGGTTGGCTTGATGAATACCATTAAATTCTTTTTCTCAACCTGAGTACTGGTGGATTTGAACAGGTGGCCTAGAAAAGGGATATCACCCAAGAACGGTACCTTAGATTCACTTTCCAATGCACGCTCATCAATCAAGCCACCAAGTACCAGCATTTGACCATCTTGAACAATCACTGACGTATTTAGCTGACGCTTAGCAAAACGAACATCTACTGCCCCGTTTGCACCTAGTACGTTCGATACTTCTTGTTCTATTTGTAGCTGGACCGAGTCGCCTTCATTGATTTGTGGCACTACTTTCAGCTTGATACCCACTTCTTTACGTTCAACGGTTTGGAATGGGTTATCGTTGCTTGAACCTGCGGTCGAGCCAGTTAAAACAGGCACCTCTTCACCCACAATGAACGACGCTTCGCCGTTATCCATCACAGTGATACTTGGAGAAGATAGGATATTTGAATTTGAATCGGTCGCTACTGCACTGATCAAGGCAGTCCAGTCACCCATTACCACGCTCATTGCCGCGCCGTTCACGCCAGAAAGAGCAGAAGCTAAAGTTGAGTAGTCACCTTCTTTCGTAACGGTATTAAAACCAGTCACATTACCATTATCATCTGTTATGGTTGTGGTTTCCTCACTATCTTTTGCTTCTTCCAAACCAACCATTACGCCGCCAATCGATGCACCAGTGTTGCTGTACTGAATCATGGCACCCGTTTCTAGGTTACCCCATTGCACACCAAGATTAACACCGTCACCTTCTGCCATCTCGACAATCAGGGCTTCAATCAAGACTTGAGCACGACGAATATCCAACTGTGCGATCACATCCTGCAGCGCGTTCATAATATCCGGCTGAGCGGTAATAACCAGAGAGTTGGTATCGCTGTGAGCGGAGATCATCACTTGGTTACGTTGCGATGAACTTCCTTTGGTTGAAGATTGCTTCTCTGATTGCAGGTTATCCGACACGCCTTTCAGCACATCAACTAAATCTTCTGCTTTTGCGTATTTAAGGTAAATAACTTGGTTATTGCCCTTGGTTGCCATTTCAACATCAAGCTGTTCAATCAGCCTTCTTAAACGGCTACGTACCTTAGGGTCGCCTGAGATAAGAATCGCATTGGTACGCTCATCAGCAACTAATTTAGGTTGTAAGAAGGCAGGTGTATTTTTAGCATCTGTGGTTTTGCTTAACGCATCAACGATACGTACCATTTCTGCCGCAGAAGCATTCTTTAGCTCAACGACTTCAATCTCTTTATCACCCGCTTGGTCAACGCGCTTGATGATCTCGGCTAAACGATTAACAACGGCTGCACGGCCAGTAATTAGAATGATATTCGCAGGGTCGTAATGCACAACGTTACCCGCACCTGCATTGTCATTCAGCTGGCGAAGCAGAGGAGAAAGTTCACGCACCGAGACATTACGAACCGTTACAACACGTGTCACCACGTTGTCGCCTTTGATCGTATCACTGTCTCCAACGACTGGAATTGCCGATGTTTTCGAATCCTTGGCCTTGATGATCTTAAGAACACCCGAGTCCATTTCGACAACCGCGTAGCCATACACTTCCAATACGTTTAGGAAGAAGCTGTAATATTGCTCTTCATTGAGTACGTCGTAGCTGCGTACATCGATTTTTCCGCGCACCGAAGGGTCAACGATGATCGTCTTCTCTAGGTTACGACCAACAATATTAATAAACTCTTGAATATCAGTGCCTTTAAAGCTGGCACTAAAATCACTCGCGATGGCTGCGGGTGTGCAGATTAAGCTTCCTGCCAATAACCATGCACTTTTCTTAAACCAATGCTTCACGTACTTCTCCTACACTTTCGTCCTTCGTTAGACGCAAAGTTTTAAAATTCAATAAACACTTCATGTTGTTGACCATCTCTCTCGACGACGAGGTTTAGCTCTGTCAGCTCTGAGATAGAACGGAATATGTTGCCCATAGCAGCAGGGTCTGTCAGGTCTTGTCCATTTAACTGAGTGGCAATATCTCCGTTTTGGAGCCCAACAGAGTTAAAAAGTTCTGAATCTTTGCCAGGGCTCACACGATAACCAATCACTTTATCGTCGCGTTTCACCTGAGACAGTCGAACATATTGGAAGATTTGTTGCGGATCTTTCATTATCTTCGCTTTAATTTCATCTAGCTTCTCTTCTGCAGAAGCTGGGTTGTTGCCACGCACAGAAGAAGAGGTACGAGGTGGCGCAGGCGCTGATACAGACAAACGCTTGTACTCAATACCTTCAAGCATCAGGGTTTCGTCTCGCCCAGAGTTATCGATGATCACACGATCGACCAATACGGCCTTGAGCTTAGCTCTAGTGCCTTCAATCTCTTCGTTAATTCCGTAGGTCGCTTGTGTGCCGCGATTGGCAATCACAGCCAAGCTCAGTTTTGGATTAGAACTGGCTACTGCACCCACCAAAACGAGATTCAGTCGCGTCTTTGGCGCATCTTGGATAACTTGCTGCTCAACCACAGCAGGCGTGGTTGGGTTATAAGCACCAAACATGTTGCTCTGCTGCAAAGAAGAGATATCAAGAGTCGATTGAGGCGTTGAAGACGAGGAAGCCGTTGCTACCCATGGCACCACGGTTTGCTCAGCAGGTTCAATAAACCATGCAAGCTGTCCTAAAATCCATGCGGAAGCTGCGATCAACACACAACAAAGAACAAGGCTCAGTTTCTGCTGGAGTAAAAATCCATTCTCTAAAAATCGGCTCAGCACCGGAGAGTTATCCATGCGAAGTTTGAGCTCTAAAAAGTTCACGTTCCCTAACCCTTTCTATAACGAATAAAGCTGTAACCTACTAAACTATCAGCTTTTTTGTTCATACATTCTGTTCCAGCTTATTAAAAGCATAAGATCCTGAACTATATCATAGCAAATCTATAAATCGGCATTACCTGAGCTATTTTGTAATCTTCCTTGAAAAAAAAGCCAATCGCCTCCACATAAGCTTCTACTAAATGTGATAAGCGTCATCAAACAAAATAAGTTGCATACTGTGAATAACAGTTAAACCGCATTCATTTCTAACTGAAAAGGCACTGTCCTATATGAAAACGACTAATGAAGCTGTCAGACTCGATAAATGGTTGTGGGCAGCACGCTTTTATAAAACTCGTTCAATTGCTCGCAACATGGTCGATGGTGGCAAAGTCCACTATAATGGTCAGCGCAGTAAACCCAGCAAAATCGTAGAACTTGGGGCAGTGGTTACCCTGCGCCAAGGGAATGAAGAAAAGACGGTCACCATAGAGAAAATATCCGCACACCGCGGCGGGGCGCCAGTCGCTCAAACCCTCTATGAAGAAACCACCGAAAGCTTGGCAAAAAGAGAAGAGTTTGCACAACAACGCAAGCTAAATGCTCATAGCCCAGCACCAGAACGTCGCCCAGATAAAAAGCAACGTCGTGACATCATCAAGTTCAAGACTCAATAAGCTAGAAGGAATAGCCAAATGGCAGACCCAATGTCTACAAGTAATGTTTTAAATCGCTACCTATTTGAAGACCTATCAGTACGTGGTGAATTGGTACAGATGGACGAAGCGTACCAACAGATTATTTCTAGCAAGGAATACCCAGCTCCAGTACAAAAGCTGTTGGGTGAGCTACTGGTTTCAACGACGCTACTAACGGCGACGCTAAAGTTTGAAGGTTCTATCACGATGCAACTGCAAGGTGATGGTCCAGTATCTCTCGCTGTTATTAATGGCGATAACGATCAGAAGATTCGTGGTGTTGCGCGCTTTGACGGTGATATTGCTGACGACGCTGGCCTGCACGACCTTATAGGTAAAGGCCACCTAGTAATCACTATCGATCCTAAAAAAGGTGAGCGTTACCAAGGTATCGTTGGTCTTGAAGGTGACACTCTAGCTGAAGTCCTTGAAGGTTACTTCGCAAACTCTGAACAGCTAAAGACTCGTCTATGGCTACGTACGGGTGAACATGAAGGCAAAGCACACGCTGCAGGTATGCTACTGCAGGTTATGCCAGACGGTACCGGTACGCCAGATGACTTCGAGCACCTAGAGCAGTTAACTGACACGGTTAAAAACGAAGAGCTGTTCTCTCTAGAAGCGAATGATTTGTTGTACCGCCTATATAACCAAGAGAAGGTTCAGGTATTTACCCCTCAACCTGTCGAGTTCTTCTGTGGTTGTTCTCGTGAACGCAGTGGTGCCGCTATCATTACCGTTGCTCAAGAGGAGATCTACGACATCCTGAGTACGGAAGGTAGTGTTGCTCTTCACTGTGATTACTGTGGCACAAACTACTCGTTCGATAAGGGCGACGTTGATGCACTGTACGCAGAAGCAGCAGATAAAGGCGACAATACGGTTCATTAATTTACAGCGTACCAAAAACACGTAATTTACCCCAAAAAGGTCAGCACTAAGCTGGCCTTTTTTGTGATCAAAATAGCGCAAAGCCCGTAACATCTCGTAATAAAATCACCGCTTAATTTTAATCAATTAATAATGTTCTCGCCCCTAGCGCAAAGGTTTGCGTACAGGATAGACTAGTCGGGCCAATATGTGACGAGACGCTTAAAACCTCACGGTTAATATGGATATTTTTTGAGCTGTATCCCTGTTTCCCCCGAGCCTCGTTGTTAGCATGGTGAGCAGATAACAATAAAAAATTAATACAAAATCCCTACAAAATATCCTACAAGGAGCACCTATGACCGTTATGGAACATACTAAGGCTGCACAAATTGATCTAACTAAGCACGGACTGACTGGCGTTACTGAAGTTCTTCGTAATCCTAGCTACGAGCAGTTATTCGTTGAAGAAACACTGCCAGGCTTGGAAGGCTACGAAAAAGGCGTAGTAACGGAACTAGGCTCTGTTGCGGTTGACACTGGTATCTTTACTGGACGCTCACCAAAAGATAAATACATTGTTAAAGATGACACTACGCGCGATACCATGTGGTGGTCAGATCAAGGCAAAAATGACAACAAACCGATTACAACTGAAGTATGGAGTGAGCTGAAAGAGCTTGTGACAACTCAGCTATCTGGCAAACGCCTGTTTGTCATCGACGGTTATTGTGGTGCTAACCCAGATACGCGTTTAAGTGTGCGTATTATCACTGAAGTAGCGTGGCAAGCGCACTTCGTTAAGAACATGTTCATTCGTCCAACTGACGAGGAGCTAGCAACGTTCGAACCTGATTTCGTGGTAATGAACGGTGCTAAAACAACGAACCCTAACTGGGAAAAGCAGGGCCTAAACTCTGAAAACTTCGTTGCTTTCAACCTAACAGAGCGCGTTCAAATCATCGGTGGTACTTGGTACGGCGGTGAGATGAAGAAAGGCATGTTCGCAATGATGAACTACCTGCTTCCTCTGCAAGGCATTGCTTCAATGCACTGTAGTGCAAACGTTGGCGAAGAAGGCGACGTAGCTGTATTCTTCGGCCTATCAGGTACCGGTAAAACAACCCTATCAACCGATCCTAAACGTGAGCTAATCGGTGATGATGAGCACGGTTGGGATGACGATGGTATCTTCAACTTCGAAGGTGGTTGTTACGCGAAGACGATTCGTCTATCTAAAGAAGCAGAACCAGAAATCTACAATGCAATCCGTCGCGATGCTCTGCTAGAAAACGTAACGGTTCGTGGTGATGGTTCTATCGATTTCGATGACGGTTCAAAAACAGAGAACACTCGTGTTTCTTACCCGATTCACCACATCGACAACATTGTTAAGCCAGTATCAAAAGCAGGTCACGCTCAAAAAGTTATCTTCCTAACAGCGGATGCGTTTGGTGTGCTACCACCAGTATCTAAGCTGACTCCGGAGCAAACTAAGTACCACTTCCTATCTGGCTTCACAGCTAAGCTAGCAGGTACAGAGCGCGGCATTACTGAACCAACACCAACGTTCTCTGCGGCGTTTGGTGCGGCATTCTTAACTCTTCACCCAACTCAGTACGCTGAAGTGCTTGTGAAGCGTATGGAAGCGGCTGGCGCTGAAGCTTACCTAGTGAACACAGGTTGGAATGGCACAGGCAAACGTATCTCAATCCAAGATACTCGTGGCATCATCGACGCTATCCTAGATGGCTCAATCGACCAAGCTGAAACTAAGGTTATCCCAATGTTTAACCTAGAAGTACCGCTAGCGTTGCACGATGTTGACCCAGCGATTCTTGACCCGCGTGATACTTACACTGACCCACTACAATGGGAAAGCAAAGCGAAAGATCTAGCAGAGCGCTTCATCAACAACTTTGATAAGTACACAGACAATGCTGAAGGTAAGTCACTGGTTGCGGCAGGTCCTCAACTAGACTAACCCAACATCTGCTCGGGCTTAGCCAAAAGCGAACGCCCAATTTAAAATGATATTTTTGTAGCAAGCCCCTCTTTTGAGGGGCTTTTTTGTTGCTGCTTGCCCCTTTTTGTTCCACTCTGTTTTGAGACTATTGAAATTTAAGGCTTTCAGGGAATGAAAAAGGTATTCATGGTGATTGGCATTGTGGTGGCCATCATCGTTGCGACTATCGCAGCGTTGTTATTAAGCCTACAAGCTCAATACCGATCGGATGTTGCTAACTTTTTTATCAAGCATACGCTTGAACAACCTGTACTCATTGAAGACGTTGAGTATCAGGCGCCTTATCACATCACCTTGATGGGCATTACCCAAAGCCAACCTGATAAACAAAAACCTCTCTATATCGACAAGATCGATCTTTGGTTCAGTCCCAGCTCGATTACAGAAGCTAAACTGGTCTTGGACTCCGTCTTGATCAGTGGCCTACAGTTGGAAATAAGCGATCTAGAGGCATTCACGCCGTTATTCACCCAACCAAACATCAAGCTCCACCAGCTAGCAATCAATAATCTCGACTTTTCGACCCCAGACTTTAATGCGCGAGGCATCGACCTCCAGATCTCCGATCCAACGTGGGATGACAACAACACATTGCTGCCTTATGGCAAAATCCAACTCTCAGCCACGCAGCTGTATTGGCAAGGAGAAGCCTTCGATAACCTGTTGTTTGACCTAGACTTAAAACCTAGCGACAGCACGCTTTATGGCGCTTCATTTGACTGGCGCGGTGCCAAGATTTCAGGACAAGCAGAGCAGTATCAGCAAGATTGGTCGTTGGTGAATGTGACCGTCGATGGCTTGCGACTCAATCAGAAACAGACCCAAAGCCTACTAAGCAAAGAGTGGGATGTAGCCGGTATTCAGATCAATCACATCAATAGCTTAGATATTCTGCGCAGCGACGTGGAATGGCAAGATGGTCACCTCGCAGCTTTTGATGCCTCACTAGAAAATATCCAATTGCCTTTTGAGCTGTGGAAGCAACAGAAAGCCATTTTCTCTCTGCAAGCTGAGGGAGTGACCATTGATGATGACATCTTCATAGAGCCAAGTATTAAGCTCAATTTAGATCCGAACCAGATTCTGATTGAAGACTTCTATACTCAATTCTTACAAGGCAGTATTCAACTTAATGGCGAAGTAACCCCTAGCAGCATTCAATTAACGCAGCTCGACCTACAAGGCATAAAGTGGATTACGGAAAGCCAAGATAAAGTTCTACCATCCGCTCGCCTATTGCCTTGGCTGACACAGCTTCAGCAAGCCTCTATTGACCGACTTAATATAGAACGTAGCCAACTTATACAACTCGCAAACAAACCTTACTGGCAGGTCTCAGGGCTGCATGTTGAAGGACATCAAGTTCAACTGCTGCAACAGAGAAAGTTAGGACTGTGGCAAGGCAAATTGATGGTTAGCGCCAACGATGCCAGCTATCAAAATATTGTCAGTGTTCAACCAGTGGTTGAAATGAATAGCGAACAAGGGAAATGGACGCTGACACGCCTGTTTATGCCACTAAAGCACGGCTACATTGAAGCCAACGCGACACTCGACTTCAACCAAATCAGTAAGCCATGGAGCTTAGATATCTCTGCCGATGGATTACCCATAGCACCCATGCTGCAGCAACTCGAATTACCGCTCGATGCAACCGGCTATGGTGAGTTTGAACTTCAAGCCGCAGGCTTATATGGCGATTCGTTGATGCTCGGTTATTCAACCACTGGGCAACTCACTGGCAGTGTTCGCCAAGGTGTGATGACCTTTAACGATAAGCTTTCTGAAACATCGACTGATAACGTGTTTGAAATCCCAGAGCTTAATGCGAATTTTGACCGTGGTCGCTTCACTCTCGAACCAATGCACATTATTGGTGCGTCCGCAGCAGAGCAAGGTACACAAAGAGTTCAAACGCTCAACGGTGAGGTTTCTGGAGAACTCGACTTGCTTAAGATCGAGCAACACACTCTATCCATTTCGTTATTGGACCCATGCCATCAAATCTCAGGAAAGCTCACCCAAGCTGAGTATTCCGAGATTAACGACTGCCAACAAAAAAGCGCCACTCCATAGGAGTAGCGCCTTGTATCTTTAATCTGTATCTGTATCTGTATCTGTTAGCCAGTGTCAGCTATACGTTTACGTTGGAGTCTGTTGATAATCGCTTTTTGTAGTCAGGGATCAGCATATAGGTTCCCGTAAACTCAACCGCTTCCACATCGCCACTGTTAATGGTCACATGAATGATGATGCGAGCTTTTCTGCCAGACGCGAGGCGATCTAAATCACCACTGATCCCATCCAATGACGTAGATGCGACTGGGTTTTGTTCGACTGGGTGACGATAACGAATATTACTGTCTGCCAGTACGATATCACCGGTCAGCCCACGTTCTTTCATCAGTAGCCAAGTCATTCCCCAACCCGTTAGAGTCGCCAAGGTAAAAGCTGAGCCAGCAAACATGGTGTTATGAGGGTTAAGGTTGGGATTCAACTGAGCACTACACTCAAACTGATAACCCGTGTATTGGTTAATCTTGATGCCCATTTTGTCACTGATCGGGATCTGATTTTCCCAACGCTGCTGAAGCTCATTACACCATTCTGGTTTGCGCAGTACATCAGCCATTGGATCAAGAGGTTTCACCATCTGTTGGTGACGCACAGGGCCGCGTTGATCGTTAATTTCACCACGACGTTCAAACTCATTCTTCTCATAGAATGAGATCGCATCTTCACGTGCATTACACACCAAACGCTTCGCCCCTTCTTGACGTGCCAGTGACTCTAGCGCAACCAAGATAAGTGAGCCCATACCTTTACTTTGGCGAGATTTCTTCACCGCCATATAGCGAATCTGCCCCTCTAGATCTGGGGTGATATAGAGACGACCAATCGCCATCGGGCGACCTCGACCATCGACAATCATGCGATGGTGACTCATGGCATCGTATTCATCGCGCTCTGAACCTACCGGCATTCGCCAAGGTTCACGGAGCATCTGCCAGCGAAAATGGTAATACTTGTTCAGTTGATTTTCGGTGGTCGGTGTTATGAGTTTAAACATGCTTATTCCTTTAAGCCTAAACCTGCAGCCAGAATGTTACTGGGCCATCATTAACCAAAGACACTTTCATGTCGGCTGCGAATCGGCCACGTTCCGTTGGCAACACTGATTCACACTGGTCAGAGAAATAGTTGTAAAGACGCTCTGCATCTTCTGGGTGAGCACCACGAGAAAATCCTGCTCGTGTGCCTTTCTTGGTATCAGCTGGCAGAGTGAATTGAGAAACCACTAATACCTTACCTTCTACCTGCTTTACATTGAGATTCATTTTATCGTTTTCATCTCCAAAGACACGATAAGTGGTCACTCGTTCCATCAAACGTTTGGCTTTGGCTTCGTCATCACCTTTTTCTACACCTAACAGAACCAATAAGCCTTGCTCAATCTCACCCACTACTTCGCCATCAACACGGACGGCAGCTTCACTTACTCTCTGGATCAGTGCTATCACTGTTGTTTCCTTGCTCTGTGATTTTTTCTTTATCCGACGAGTGTACCATTTCTTGAGAGTCACTCCACTGTTCCTGCTCGCCCAACGCGGCCGTCACCTCAGCACCCACCAACACAATCAACCAGCACAAATACACCCAGACAAAAAGAATGGGAATCGCCGCTAATGCGCCATAAATCAATTGGTAAGAAGGGAATTGAGTAATGTAAGCCGCGAAGCCTTTCTTACTGAGTTCGAACAACAGAGCCGCAACCAGAGAGCCCGCTGCCGCATGAGAAAAGTGTATCTTTTTGTTGGGAACCAACAGATACAGACCAAAAAACGCAAAGAATGAGGTAATCAAAGGGAGCTTGCGAATCACGGTATTAAAGGCACTCGACACGACTTCGTTTTGTAACAAGTTCAATGATGTCACATACGACGTTGCTGCAATGCTCGCCCCAATCAAAATAGGTCCAAGCGTTAGCACCATCCAATACATTGAAAAGGACAACACAGCCCGACGCTTTTCTGTTACTCGCCAGATGTAGTTAAGGTTCTTATCGATGTTGGAGATCAGCATCAGAGCTGCAATGAATAAGAACACACTGCCTACAGCGGTCATTTTTCCGGTATTGGCGACAAACTCAAGCAAAGCACCATGCACTGCATCCCCTGACGCAGGAACAAAGTTGGTAATGACAAAGTTTTGAATCACGAGACCGACATCAGCAAAGATTGAGAATGACGATAAAATCGATAGCAGAACCGTCAGCATCGGCACAATGGAAAGCAGAGTAATGTACGCTAAATAGCCCGCGTTCACGTTGACTCTATCGTGCGTCATCCGCGTAAGAAGATAGCGGGAAAACTGGATGCTTCCTGTGGCTGCCTTTTTTATCTTCAACTTGTAACTCCCTGGTAACTCGTTCATAGTCCTAGTTAATATTCCGTTGTATTAATCACAGTAAGTAAATGTTCAAAAATAGCGTAGGAAAAAGGCTTGAGAACAAGGCAGCCTTTTTTGATAAGTAGTTATTCTACAATCAAAAATTCTAACGCCGTTATCGAGCATTTTAACAAGCTAGGTTGAGCAGTTATTTACTACGATTGATATTATTTAACTATAGGAAACTAGGATGCCTTATTTAATAGTTATAGTCCTCTCTATTTTTGCTCTAACTGGATGCCAGTCCGCTTATTACTCCGCCATGGAGCAAGTGGGTTACCACAAGCGCGATATTATGGTCGATAGAGTAGAAGACGCGAAAGAGTCGCAGCAGGATGCTCAGGAAGAGTTTACCAGCGCACTTGAAGCCTTGAGTAGCCTGACGAACTTCAGTGGCGGCGACCTTGAAGACATGTACAACCAAATCAACGATAAATACCAAGACAGCGAGAAAGCCGCACAAAATGTCAGTGATCGGATTGCTGCGATTGAAGACGTGTCAGATGCGCTGTTTGCAGAGTGGCAGAGCGAGTTAGACCTCTACACCAGTGCTTCACTGCGCCGTTCGAGTGAACAAAAACTGCGAGAAACCCAATCGTCTTACAAGACCATGCTTTCAGCAATGAAACGCGCTGAGAAGAAAATGGACCCGGTACTCAATACCCTTCGCGACAATACGCTTTATCTAAAGCATAACCTCAATGCGAGTGCTGTCGGTTCGTTGCAGGGCGAATTTATGAGCTTAGAAAAAGACATCGCCTACGCGATAGAACAGATGAATGCTGCAATAGCAGAATCGGATAAGTTCCTAGCTCAACTGAACCAGAAGTAGCGCTACAGATAAAGAACACGATGCAACCGATCATTATTACTGGCGGCCCCGGAGCCGGGAAGACAACACTGATTAATGCCTTGGGCGACATGGGTTACCCAACCTTCGCTGAGTCCTCTCGCCAGTTAATAGAACAGCAGAGCCAACTTGAGAACGGTATCTTACCTTGGTTCGACCTACCGGGCTTTGCTCGCCTGTGTCTCACTGTCATGAATGAACAAAAGGAACAGGCCAACCAGCATCCGGTTGCGTTTCTCGATCGCGCCATTCCAGATATCTGCGGTTACTTAACTCAGGCGAACCTTGATATTGACGAAATCTACCGAGAAGCTAGCCAAGGCTATCACTCACAAGCCTTGTTCTGTCGCCCTGATGCATCGATTTACGTACAAGATGATGTGAGGCCTTATCCGTTTGAAGAGGCATTAGAGATTCACCACGCGTTGGTCAGAATCTATCAAGAGCTTGGGTATGAGATTGTCGAGGTGCCATTTATGTCAGTCGAAGAAAGGGCTCTATTTGTTAAAAGCCACCTAAGTATCAAAAGCTAGATTCCCACTCGGTCGCTCCTCTCTCTTGAGGATGTCGAACACTTGAATGCTCTTCGTATCTCGCCTCTCGTTTACCCGTATCTAAACAAACTTACCGTCATTCCCTACAGTGAAGAACGAGCATGATAGGGAACCTCTTGGATGCCGTAAAAGAAAGATTCCAGATATCTCGTCCCTCGATTCTGGAATGACGATTCGATGAATAGATATGGAACATGCTCTTCGTATCTCACATCTCGTTTACTCGTATCTACTCCAACACCACATAAAACAAAAGCCCCGAGCAGCTAGGCTACTCGGGGCTTTCTTATCTACTTAGCTAGAAGCTAGTCAGCTGGCAATTAAGCCTTAGCTGGACGTGCTGCACGCTTACGGTCGTTTTCAGTAAGAAGTTTCTTACGGATACGTACGTTTAGTGGCGTTACTTCTACTAGTTCATCTTCATCGATAAACTCAAGAGCTTGCTCTAGAGTGTGCTTGATCGGTGGAGAAAGAACTTGTGCTTCATCAGTACCAGATGCACGAACGTTCGTTAGTTGCTTACCTTTCAGACAGTTTACTGTTAGGTCGTTTGAACGGTTGTGAATACCGATTACTTGGCCTTCGTAAACTTCATCAGCGTGCTCTGTGAATAGACGACCACGAGCTTGAAGGAAGAACAGTGCGTAAGTCAGTGCTTTACCCGTTGCGTTCGAGATTAGAACACCGTTGTTACGTTGACCAATGATACCGCCTTTGTGAGGACCGTAATGATCGAACGAGTGGTAAATAAGACCAGAACCAGACGTCATTGTAAGGAATTCAGTTTGGAAACCGATAAGACCACGAGAAGGCATCATGAAGTCCATGCGAACACGGCCTTTACCATCTGGTGCCATATCCGTTAGCTCACCCTTACGTAGACCGATGCTTTCCATGATCGCACCTTGGTGCTCTTCAACTACATCGATAGTAACCGTTTCAAACGGTTCCATTCTCTGACCATTTTCTTCTTTAATGATTACTTCTGGACGAGATACTGCAAGCTCAAAGCCTTCACGACGCATGTTTTCGATCAGGATAGAAAGGTGAAGCTCACCACGGCCTGATACGCGGAAACGGTCTGGGCTTTCAGTTTCTTCAACACGTAGTGCAACGTTATGAACCAATTCTTTTTCTAGACGCTCAAGGATGTTACGTGAAGTAACGAACTTGCCTTCTTTACCCGCGAACGGAGAAGTGTTTACTTGGAAAGTCATTGTTACTGTTGGTTCATCAACAGACAGTGGTTCCATTGCTTCAACATTGTTTACGTCACAGATAGTGTCTGAAATTTTCAGCTCACCAAGACCCGTGATTGCAATGATGTCGCCAGCGTTAGCTTGTTCTACTTCGTGACGCTCAAGACCTAGGTAACCAAGTACAGTACCTACTTTACCGTTACGTTTCTTGCCTTCAGCATTCACGATAGTTACTTGTTGGTTTGGCTTAACAGAACCACGAGTAACACGAGCAACACCGATAACACCTACGTAAGAGCTGTAATCAAGTTGAGAAACTTGCATTTGTAGTGGACCTTCAAGGTCAACTGCAGGCGCTTCTACTGTATCAACAACAGCTTGGAACAATGGTTCCATGTCTGTGCCAACTTCGCCTTCTTCCATTGTTGCCCAACCGTTTAGAGCTGAAGCGTAAACAACAGTAAAGTCTAGTTGCTCATCAGTCGCGCCTAGGTTGTCGAACAAGTCAAATACTTGGTCCATAACCCAATCAGGACGAGCACCAGGACGGTCAATCTTGTTGATAACAACGATTGGCTTAAGGCCGTGTGCGAAAGCTTTTTGCGTTACGAAACGAGTTTGAGGCATTGGGCCATCAACTGCATCAACGATCAGAAGAACTGAATCAACCATAGACATGATACGTTCAACTTCACCACCGAAGTCCGCGTGTCCAGGGGTATCTACGATGTTGATACGGTAATCATTCCAGTCAATTGCTGTGTTCTTAGCAAGGATTGTAATGCCACGCTCTTTTTCGATGTCATTCGAATCCATGACACGCTCTTCAGCTTCACCACGAGACTCAAGAGTGCCTGACTGTTGTAGTAGTTTATCAACCAAAGTCGTTTTACCGTGGTCAACGTGCGCGATGATCGCGATATTTCTTAACTTATCAATCTGTGGAGTAGACATGGATTCTCGATTCACTCATAAAAGGTAGCCGTCAATTATCTCAAAAGTTTGGATAATAACCGCTAGCTTGATTTAAAAAACGGTCAATAATATACCAGATTTTAGACAAAAACCCAGAAATATGTGATCTCAACCAAGGCTTTTTTCTTTATTAGCGATTCATATCCGCTTAACTTTGATTCAGTACAGTATCTAACAGCCTAATTCGTAGGATTCTAGAAAAGCATCCGCCGCAAGATGGGCAGCCAAATCTCCGGCAAAATAACAAAAGTGGATTGACAACTTAGGCAATTCATTGCTGAATGGTGCTCGCTTATGTTTCATATTGGTGCACAGACAAGCAATTGCACCAATAAGGTGCGCTGGAAGATCATTTTGGTGCAAAAACCAAAGTGAACGAAACAAGAAAACAAGTAAATCATTGAAATTAATGGAATAATTTTATTGGCACGTTTTTGGCTATAGATAAATCAGCATCGATTAATGCACTTATAGACATTAATCAATGCTAGTTTCAACCGAATCGAGCTAATACCGAATTAATAACACTGGAGGTTATCCAAGATGTCAGTAGAAAATGTACTATCCCTGATCCAAGAGAACGAAGTTAAATTTATCGACTTACGTTTTACTGATACAAAAGGTAAAGAGCAGCACATCTCTATTCCTTCTCACCAAGTTGATGCAGACTTCTTCGAAGAAGGTAAAATGTTTGACGGCTCTTCAGTAGCTGGTTGGAAAGGCATTAACGAATCTGACATGGTAATGATGCCAGACGCAGCTTCAGCTGTACTGGACCCATTCACAGAAGATGCAACGCTAAACATCCGTTGTGACATCCTTGAGCCTGCAACAATGCAAGGCTACGATCGTGACCCACGCTCTATCGCTAAGCGTTCTGAAGAATACCTACGTTCTACGGGTATCGCAGACACAGTTCTAGTTGGTCCAGAACCAGAATTCTTCCTATTCGATGACGTTAAGTTCTCAAACGACATGTCTGGTTCTTTCTTCAAGATTGATGATGTAGAAGCAGCTTGGAACACAGGTTCTGACATCGAAGGCGGTAACAAAGGTCACCGTCCTGGCGTTAAAGGCGGTTACTTCCCAGTAGCTCCTGTAGATTCATCTCAAGACATCCGTTCAGCAATGTGTCTAGTAATGGAAGAGATGGGCCTAGTAGTTGAAGCTCACCACCACGAAGTAGCAACTGCGGGTCAAAACGAAATCGCAACTCGCTTCAACACGCTAACAACAAAAGCGGATGAGACTCAAATCTACAAGTACGTTGTACACAACGTTGCTCACGCATTTGGTAAAACAGCGACATTCATGCCTAAGCCACTAGTTGGTGACAACGGTTCTGGTATGCACGTTCACCAATCTCTAGCAAAAGACGGCGTTAACCTGTTTGCTGGTGATAAGTACGGCGGCCTATCTGAAATGGCGCTTTACTACATCGGTGGTGTAATCAAGCACGCTCGTGCAATCAACGCATTTGCTAACCCGTCAACGAACTCGTACAAGCGTCTTGTACCTGGTTTTGAAGCTCCGGTAATGCTTGCTTACTCAGCACGTAACCGTTCTGCTTCTATCCGTATCCCAGTAGTACCAAGCCCGAAAGCACGTCGTATCGAGCTACGTTTTGGTGACCCAGCAGCGAACCCATACCTATGTTACTCAGCAATGCTGATGGCTGGCCTTGACGGTATCAAGAACAAGATCCACCCAGGCGAAGCTATGGATAAAGATCTATACGACCTTCCAGCAGAAGAAGCGGCTGAAATCCCAACCGTTGCTGAATCTCTAGAAGTAGCGCTTAAAGCACTAGACGACGATCGTGAGTTCCTAACAGCTGGCGGCGTATTCTCTGACGATTTCATTGATTCTTACATCACACTGAAATCTGACGACGTACAACGCGTGAACATGGCAACACACCCACTTGAGTTTGAACTGTACTACTCAGTTTAATCTCCTGTAGAGATAAGCCATTTCTTACTGCAACCTTGTAAGAATCGCTGACTAAATATTAGGCTCGCCTCGCAGGCGGGCCTTTTTTATATACTCCCTCTCCCAGCTTCCTCGTACCATACCTTAGACAAAAGCCCTCAGAGGCTGCTGCTATAAATACAATAAAATCAATAACAAAACCAACGCCAAACGTGAAATCACCTAGCGGTGAAAAGAGGCTAAAGATATGAAAAATATACTGTTCCTGATCGGGTTAACAGTCGCGCTCTCGTGCTCTGCTCAAACGGTGTATACCTGGGTGGATGAGGATGGTGTTCTCCACTTTAGTGATAACCCTAGCGCTCAAGATGCCAAATCTCTTCGCCTACCGGATGTGCAAGCATCAGCGCCGGCTCCTAAATTTGAAGCCTCGACGCCCGTTGATGCTGCAGCTTCATCTACAACTAAAACGGCAACGCCCGCTCAGGAGCAGGAAAAAACAAAAACCACGGAACGCGAGGCACCAGCTCAGCTAACACTTATTATGCTGACTCCCGTTCATGACCAAACCATCCGTAGCAACCGCGGCTTAATCCCTGTTCAAATAGAACTTAGCCGCAAGCTTGGTATTGGAGAACAGTTGCAATTGATGCTCGATGGTCGTCGTTATGGCGCCCCACAAACCCAACCGAATTGGGAACTGAAAGGTATCGACCGAGGTACTCACACCATTGCAATTCAAGCACATAGAAGCGGCAAGCTTATTGCATCTACTAGTCCAGTCACCGTGTATTTACATCGAGCGACGCTCAAGTAGGCCAATGTGTTAAAAGAGACTGAATTACCTCTACTTTTCACCTAATCGAAGCAGCTTTCAGCGACTCTAATGAATTATCTTTAGCTTCTGGTTGATATGCGCCATACTTGAACTTAGCTACGCACCAATTTGGTGCAGTGAGAAAAACACCAGTTCAAGGACGAAATAGTGAATCGATCAGCCAAAAGCGACAGCATAGATACACATCATCTTTCCAGCGCCATTCTCGACAATATGGTGACCTCAACATTGATGCTCGATGAGCAACTGTATGTCCGATACGCCAACCCGGCGGCTGAACAACTCTTTTCACAAAGCGCGCGACGCATCGTCGATCATCCATTGAGCCAACTTATCCAACATGCCTCACTGGATTTGGCGCTTCTGACGCAACCGCTACAAAGTGGCCAGAGCATTACCGACAGTGACGTTACCTTCGTTGTTGATAACCGCCCACTGATGCTTGAAGTCACGGTTAGCCCAATCTCCTGGCAACGAGAGACGCTGTTATTGGTTGAGATGCGCAAGATAGACCAGCAAAGACGCCTCAGCCAAGAGCTCAACCAACACGCACAACAACAAGCAGCTAAGCTGTTGGTGCGCGGGTTAGCACATGAGATTAAGAACCCACTCGGTGGCTTAAGAGGTGCGGCGCAGTTACTTGGGAAAATGCTTCCTGATCAGTCTCTTAATGAATATACACAGATCATTATTGAGCAAGCTGACCGCCTAAGAGCGTTAGTCGATCGCCTGCTTGGCCCTCAAAAACCGGGGACGAAGTCAGAAGAGAACCTACACCAGATACTTGAGAAAGTCAGGCAGCTCGTAGAACTCGAGTCGGGTTCAACGCTCGCCATCGAACGAGATTACGACCCGAGCTTACCGGACATTCTGATGGATTCAGCACAAGTTGAACAAGCGATGCTCAATATCGTGAGCAACGCGGCGCAGATTTTAAAGGCCCAAGAATCAGGAAAAATCACCATTCGCACCAGAACGGTGCATCAAGCCAATATTCATGGGCAGCGACACAAACTCGCAGCGCGCATTGAGATCAGCGATAACGGCCCCGGCATCCCCGATGATTTAAAAGACACGCTGTTTTACCCAATGGTCAGCGGACGAGAGGGTGGCACAGGGCTAGGACTATCGATTTCTCAAAACCTGATCGATCAGCACAATGGAAAAATTGATGTTGAGAGCTGGCCGGGTAACACCACATTCACGATTTACCTACCCATTTAGGTCAACAGAACCTCGCGATTCGACAGCGAGACGAAAGGCTTAACTCGGTAACACAAAAATTAAAGACATCATAAAAACAACAATGATTATCACAATAGATTTGGCTGCAAAGGAATTGAATTATGAGTAAGGGATACGTTTGGGTCGTCGATGACGACAGTTCTATACGCTGGGTCGTAGAGAAAACACTGTCATCTGCGGATATAAAGTGTGAAACATTTGCTGATGCTGAGAGCGTATTGCTTGCTCTTGAGCGCGAGACACCAGACGTTTTGGTGTCCGACATTCGCATGCCTGGCATTGACGGGATTGAGCTGTTACACCAAGTTCACCAGCGCTCTCCCGACCTGCCAGTGATCATTATGACCGCGCACTCAGACCTCGATGCAGCGGTGAACGCTTATCAAAAAGGGGCTTTTGAGTATCTGCCTAAGCCGTTTGATATTGATGAGACACTGACTCTAGTAGAGCGAGCCATCGCACACAGCCAAGAGCAAAAGCGAGAACAAGCCAGCGAAGTAGCCGAAGAGACCAACGCACCAGAAATCATCGGTGAAGCACCAGCAATGCAGGAAGTTTTCCGCGCTATTGGCCGTTTGTCTCGTTCATCCATTTCGGTTCTTATTAATGGTGAATCGGGGACTGGTAAAGAATTAGTCGCGCACGCGCTGCATCGTCACAGCCCAAGAGCTAAAAAGCCATTCATTGCGTTAAACATGGCGGCAATCCCTAAAGACTTGATCGAATCAGAGCTGTTTGGCCACGAGAAAGGCGCTTTTACTGGCGCTAACAGTGTTCGTCAAGGACGATTCGAACAAGCCAACGGCGGTACTCTGTTTCTTGATGAAATAGGCGATATGCCACTCGATATTCAGACTAGACTACTGCGCGTGCTTTCTGATGGCCAATTTTATCGCGTAGGTGGGCATTCTGCGGTTAAGGTTGATGTTCGTATCGTTGCAGCAACCCACCAAGATCTTGAGCGCTTGGTGCATGACGGTGGTTTCCGTGAAGACCTTTTCCATCGACTGAACGTTATCCGAATCCATATTCCGGCACTGCGCGAACGTAAACAGGACATTGAAAAGCTGACTCACCACTTCCTAGCATCCGCCGCTGAAGAGCTTGGTGTAGAAGTGAAGACACTGCACTCAGAGACCATCATGAAGCTCAATCAGCTAAATTGGCCGGGTAACGTACGTCAGCTTGAGAACATCTGTCGTTGGCTCACAGTCATGGCGAGCGGCAGTGAAATACTCCCTTCAGACTTGCCTCCAGAACTGTTGGAAGAAAAAGTGGTGACGACCTCAGGGACTGGAGACAACTGGCAACAACTGCTCGCTAATTGGGCAAAGTGTGCGCTTGATTCAGGAGAAAAAGAGCTACTAACTTATGCGCTGCCAGAGTTTGAACGTATACTGCTAGAGGCTGCACTCAACCATACCAATGGTCATAAACAGGATGCAGCCAAGGTTTTAGGTTGGGGAAGAAACACCCTAACTCGTAAACTAAAAGAACTGTACTAGACCTTATATGACTCTCGATGCAGCTACTTTTTTAACCAAAAAAGGGTCGCTTGGTTTGAATAGTGTCGGTACAATTAAGGTATGCCATCCACTAAAGTTGTAGCTAAAGATGTCTTTGAAAACACAAATTACCTTGAGAACTGCTGTGGTTCTGCCATTCGTGATGATTTTTCTGTTCACTATGAGCGTAATGGTTTTCACTCAAAAGCAAAGCTACAAAGAGATGGTGAGTGATGTTAGTGCACGCCAACTAACATCACTTACTGACCATGTTCATCAAAGCCTGTCCAACTTTTTAGAAAAGCCATTTCACGCGAACCTCTCGCTCAGCCATAACATCGGCTACCACCACCTTTACCAAGCGGGAAACCTTAGCAAGGTCCAAGACTACATTCTTTATACGTTTTCAGACCATTTCACTGCTATACCTCAACTCGATGTGATCGGCTTTGGTTCTGAAGATGGTAACTATGTCGGTTTTCGTAAAGAAACTAACAACGGCTATACCTTGATGGTACAAGACGAGCGTACTAGCGATCAGCTGGTCATTTACCGTGGAAGCAAGATCAGCGAAGACATTCGATCTGTGATTTCAGGTTACGACCCGAGAGTCCGCCCTTGGTACACACCCGTTTCGACGCAAAAAAAGGCTGTATGGTCGCCAATTTATGCCAATGCAGATGAACGCCAAGAGATCACCTTATCTGCCCTCGCCCCTATCTATGATGACAACGAATTCAAAGCCGTCGTCGTTAGCGACATTAAGATCAATACCTTCAATGCATTTCTCAAAGAACTCAAAGATAAAACGGATGCCTCTGTTTATATCATTGATAAACAGCAACGCTTGGTCGCTCACTCGGGCGGAGGTAGCGTGGTCTCTTGGGGAACAGGGAAAACCAATAAGGGCCAACGCTTACTGGCATCAGAGAGTGCTAACCCGGTAATACGTGAAAGTGCTAGCTACGTAGACCAATTTCACCTAATCGATAATTTGGGCGTGCAGCGCTTTAGCTTCCGCCTAGACAACGAACGATACTTCAACCAGATCACCCCTTATGAAGATGAGCACGGCATCACTTGGTTTATTGGTATGTCGATCCCTGAAAGCAACCTACTCGGTGAGTTACCTGAAAACCAAAGAAACAGTTGGTTGCTCGGGCTAGCGCTGAGTTGCATTGGTGTCATTGCTGGGTTAATTGCCTTTAATCGCGTAACCCAACCCATCACCTCAACAGCGGATGCGGCAAAGCGTCTTGCTAAAGGCGATTGGGACACGAGCATGCCAAAGACGGGGCATATCTATGAAACCAGTATGTTGGTGGAGTCATTCAATGAAATGGCCAACAACTTAAAGGCTTCCTTTCAAGCATTGCAGTCTCAGCTTACCTATGACTCATTAACCAAGCTATACAGCCGCGAAGGCTTTATCGACGCTGCCAAGAAAAACCCAGCAAACGAAAAAGGCACACTTTATTTAGTGGGTATTGATCGCTTCCGAGACATCAATGACAGCCTTGGTCATTACAATGGTGACCAATTGCTTATCATTGCGGCCGCTCGTTTAAGAGGCACATTGCCATCCGAGTACCTATTAGCTCGCACTGGCGGTGATGAATTCGCCATTTACGCCCCGAACGTCATCCAAAGCGAGGAAGCTCAACTACTGACGAATCGCCTGCTTCAAACCTTTGCTTCCCCATTTTCAATGGAATCAGAAAGTGTCGTTATTAAGGTATCGATGGGCGTCGTCGGTGTATCTAACGTCCACGACATTGCGCTATTGCTGCGTAGTAGTAGCATTGCTTTGAGCAACGCAAAACAGGACAAAGCTAGTGTCAGCATTTACAGCCCTGAGATGGGTAAAGCATCAAGACATCGCACTAAGATGCTGGCGCGGATGAACCGAGCGATTGAACTTCAACAGTTCGAACCCTTCTATCAACCTATTATTGATCTAGAATCCGGATCGACCATTGGGGCTGAAGCTTTAGCACGCTGGATAGCCGATGAAGGCGTAATTTCACCACTTGAATTCATTCCTCTCGCTGAAGAGAGCGGGCTGATTTACGATATCGGCAAGCAAATTCTACATAAGTCGTGTCGAGATACAGCCATCGCGATTGAGTCAGGAAAATGGAGCAAGGACTTCTCTATTCACGTCAACCTGTCGGTCGATCAACTGAGTGAAAGTGGCTTTGTTGAACAAGTAAAAGGCACGCTACGTGACACCAAGCTACCAGCAAGTAACCTGACACTTGAGATCACTGAGTCACGCATCGTCGACAATGACCCAGCCATCATCGATAACATGCTGACGCTAAAAGCATTAGGCATCTCGATTGCAATTGATGACTTTGGTACCGGCTATTCGTCACTGGCTTATTTACACAAACTGCCATTTGATTGCTTAAAGATCGATCGTAGCTTCGTCAGCAAGCTCGAAAAAGAGAACCTAGACAGCTCGATCGTCGCGGCCATCGTTAACATCACCAAAGGTTTCAAAGTGAGCTTAGTGGCAGAAGGCGTTGAAACACAGCAACAGGCAGAACTCCTCAAGCAACTAAAATGCCCACTGGCTCAAGGCTTCTTATACAGTCGTCCAGTTCCGTTTGATCAGTGGCCAACCGATCTCATCAATGTTCAAAAGAATACCAACGCTCAACCGAATAACGAAGACAAACAAATTACCAAAAGTAAACAAAGCACCAAAAAGGGTGTCACCTAGTCAGGTAGAAAGTCTTCCGTTAGCAAGACACAGATACAAAAATGCCAGCATGATGCTGGCATTTTTTATGTTTTTATTCTCAATCGAACGATTAAATCACACGAGAGAACTGCTGTTGGCGAGCCTTAGCACGTAGGTATTTATCGAAACACATACAGATATTACGAATCAACAAACGGCCACGCAAAGTCACGCGGATTTCTTTGTCGTCGACTTCAACCAACTCATCGTTGATGAAGGTTTGCAGTAGCCCTAAATCTTCTTTGAAGTAACGATTAAAGTTAACCGAGAACTCAGATTCGATCATGGTTTTATCAAGCTTAAAGTTACAGATAAGCTGTTTGATCACTTCACGACGTAGAAGGTCGTCACTGTCTAGAGCAACACCTTTCCAAAGCGCGTGGCGCAAGTCATTCACTTGAGCGTAGTACTTCTTCAGCTCTTTCTGGTTTTGAGCGTAAGCATCACCGACCATTGAGATAGCAGAAACACCGAAACCAATTAGGTCAGCTTCACCTTGGGTCGTGTAGCCTTGGAAGTTACGATGCAGAATACCTTCACGCTGTGCTACTGCTAGCTCGTCTTCTGGTAAAGCAAAGTGATCCATACCAATAAACTGGTAGCCCGCGCCCGTTAAAGTCTCAATGGTATCTTGGAGGATGGCCATTTTCTCTTTTGGTTCAGGTAGGTCTTCATCTTTAATCTTACGCTGCGCGGCAAACAGTTGCGGCATGTGTGCGTAGTTAAATACCGATAAACGACCCGGTTTCATTTCTAACACTTGCTTCAATGTTTCCGCGAACAAAGCTTGAGTCTGCTTTGGTAGGCCGTAGATCAAGTCAAGGTTGGTAGAACGGAAGCCTAGCTCTTTCGCACGTTTAACCATCGCAATGATGAACTCTTCATCTTGCTCACGGTTAACCAGTTTCTGCACTTCTTTATTGAAGTCTTGCACACCAATGCTCAGGCGATTGAAGCCTTCGTTACGCAGGTGGTCAAGTACGTCTAGCTCAATCTCACGCGGGTCAACTTCAATACTGATTTCAGCGTCAGCAGTGAAATTAAATTCCTCACGCAGAATCATCATCAAGCGAGTAATTTGTGTTTTGGTCAAGAACGTTGGCGTACCACCACCGAAGTGCAATTGCGTCACTTCACGGCCATTCAACAAAGAGGCGCGCTGGCGGATTTCATGTTCAATCACATCTAAGTACTCATCCGCTTTATGCGAGTGACGAGTAATGACTTTATTACAACCACAGTAGTAACAAAGCTTATGACAGAACGGGATATGCACGTAAAGAGAGAGTGGACGCTCAGGGTACTGAGTACACGCCATGTCGTAATCAGCGACGGTAAACGCTTCATGAAACTCCAACGCTGTTGGATATGAAGTATAACGAGGTCCCGAATAGTTGTACTTGTTTAAGATCTCTTGATCCCAAACGATTTGCTGATTCGTTGTTACTGGCTTGCTCGACATAGCGGTAATTCCAATTTAGATCCGCGAGAACCTAAGGTCTCTCAAATCATTTTACATACATTAAAATATAGACGGGTTATTTTGCCACACGACCAGTAAGGTCGTTCCAAGACAAAATCAATTTTTCAGACAAAAACTCAGAACTGCTAGCTTGATCACTAACAAAGCGTCGGGATTAACGAGACGCAAAAGGTAAGAAGGCTCATTTAACATCGTCTATTAAAAGACAAGGCTACTTAAAAACAAGATGCATTTAGGAAAAAAAGTCTTAAATGCATAGGTATTAAAAGCAGCGCGTCTTAAAACGGAATGTTAAACAAGCCTCTATATTTAAAAGTCTTAGTGACTAGATCATCTGAATGTTGATTTGGTTGTTGAGAGGCTTAACCTTCTCCTGCAACCTTTTCAAATCTTCAATGACCGCATCATTCAAGCGAGTCTCCGCCTTATGGCGTGTGAGATTCTGCTGCATGCGCTCTTTCTTCGTCAGTTCCTGCCTTCCGTCTCCGCGAGCCATATCTTTTACGATATGGTACAGCTCAGAAAGAGCAGGATACTCAGAATCAAAATCGACACGCTCATCACCCTGAACGTTATCCATAATGATACACACTCGGATACTGATCTCAGGTAAGTCACACTGGCCTTGAATACCCGCTAAGCACAAAGTATTTACGTTTTCGTAAATCGTCGCGTTACGTTTTTCAATGGCAAGTGCTTGATGCTGCTTTTGCAACTCCGTCTGCTTCTTCACTTGAAGTAGAAGGTAACCTGCGTAAGAGCCCAAGCCGAGAATGATAATTCCACCAGCAATTGCTAATAAGGTTACGTTCATTGGCTATTAACCTTTAAAGCTGTCTAAGTCGAAATCTTCGAATTGAGATAGCAAGTCTTCGTCAGAGCTTGCTTTCTTCTTAGAGGCAACCGGTGCTTCTTCGAAGATCTCTTCTTCATCGTCTTCTGGTTCTAGCAGACCTAAGCGGCCCATTAGGTGTTCGATACGATCAAGTTTCTCATCAACAAACTTCTGCAGACCAGCACCTAGGTTTTCACCATTTTCGATACGATCTAGCAATGTGTTCAATTGAGCATCATTCTCAAGCATCTCTAACTCTTGTTCGTTAGATAGCTTGCGCTCTTGTTTCGTCGACTTCTTCGCTGGTTCAACAATCAGCGGGATTTTTTTCTTGCTGCCTAAACGAGGGTCGCGAGCTAGTGCAGCTTTACGCTGTTTTGCTTCGCTACCATCTGAGTGACGGCTGCCAGACTTAAGGCCTTTACGCTTTTTAACACGCTTACGTTCACGACCTTCAACATCAGATTCACTACGGTTACGAGTAACCATAGGTTCCGGAGCGCCAAGTGCTCCCGGTTTTCTTGATTTCTTACTACGACCCATTACTGCACTTTCCTCAGTAAAATTACATCATTTCCAAAAAATTCTAGTTCGAGCTTATCCCGCTCTGCCAAAAACTGGAATGTTTGACGACTAAAGAAGACGACATGTGTCGGGTCATTCTTGTAGTGCCAACCAGCAAACGCGTCTACGTCTATTACTAGTTTAGTCATAAGACCAATCCAGCCCTTGGGTTTAACTAAATTCAACCATTGCTGCCACACTTTGTCTGGGTGATAAAGATGCTCTATCACCTCCGTGGCAGTCATAAAGTCATACGTTTTTTCCAACACAGAAGCTTCTGGGTGGTAATAGATATCGTACAACTCCATGGTGTGTCCGGCTTCTTCTAACATAATAGATAGCGTAGGGCCTGGGCCACAACCAAAATCCAACCCGTGTGAGTTAGATGAAATTTTGTCTGTTAGTGGATCCGCGATGCGAGATAGAAAACGGCGATAGCCTGCATCACTAGGATCGTTCTCATGGAGATCATAGTGTGCTTTCTCTTCTTTTGCTTCTAACCTTTGTTCAGGTTTAACAAATACCAGTTCACATTGCTGACATTGCAGATAGGCTCTGCGTTTGTCTTCAAAATAGTGATTCACGCCTTGGTGATGGCATAAGGGACAAGTATACATAGCACATCCTTAAACAGGGATGCGAAACATACCAGAAACTGAGTTTATAGTGGAGAGGTATTGGGTGTTTTTTCATCAAATCAATAAAAAAAGCGATAGGAAAACCTATCGCTCTCTAAATCTGCCTATATCGGCCAAAATTTGCATACTCAACTTGGTACACAAATCTCCATTTGTTATTGGTGCTTTCCATGCCAAATTTGTTTGTTGTTCATCGTCCTGATGAGTTTTGGCTATCCTTTTCTAACACCTTGTTGCTGGGCTGTCCTAGCCTGATCCGTTTCTGTCTATACCGTTAGACTAGATGACCATCCGTATCTAAGTCAGCTCCTAGCTGATGGCCGTTACTTTACCGTGTTACAAAAAGACTACAAGAGTTCAAGTTCACACTTTTGTACACAAATCGATCACACATTGATAAATCAGACATCAGCAACAAACATATTAATAAAACCAATACAAAAGAAAACGCCCCGACCATTACTGATCGGGGCGTCTCTTCAATCTCGCTCGAGCGTACATTTCTTTACTCTGGCTAAGAGCAAGAAACCGACATATTAGTGTAAACCACCAACGTACTTCGATAAGGTATCAATATCTGCGTCTGTTAACTTTTTAGCTACATCACGCATCATCGCATTCATGTCGTTATTACGGCTACCATCGCGGAATTTCTCAAGTTGAGCCTTGATGTAATCTGCGTGCTGGCCTGAAATCTTAGGGAAACCAGAAAGTTCGGTACCGTTACCACGTGGACCGTGACAAGCAATACACGCCGTTACGCCGCGTTCTGCGTTACCCGCGGTGTAAAGAACCTTACCTTCATCTACTACGTTCTCAGGAGTAGAGTTACTAGAGATAGGTAGCGATGCGTAGTACGCCGCTAGGTCAGCCATATCTTCTTCAGATAAAGACATCGCCATTGCACCCATTACAGGTTCATTACGACCTTGCTTACCACCACTAGTCATACCGAGCTTAAGCTCTTTTAACTGCTTCTCTAGGTACTTCTCATGTTGACCAGCCAGCTTAGGGTACTGAGTGATCAGACTGTTGCCGTCAGCACCGTGGCAGGCAACACATGTTTGTGATTTGGCTTTACCAGCTTCAATACTACCTTGAGCCCATACTGAGCAGCTGGCTAAAAGACTCAAAATTAGCGCTAATTTCTTCATGACATTCCATTATAATTATCAAGCTTCCAGTACCACTCTATGTTGCCACTCATGGTACAATAGGCGACCTTATGCCGAGCACGGTTATTTTACACAAATTCACAAAAAAGTAATCAATCGACTACACAAAGTCGAGATGGAGTTAACAGTGAGCGTAAAAATTCATTATCAAAACACGCATTTCATTACCAGTGCACCTGATATTCGTCATTTACCAGAAGACGAAGGGATCGAAATTGCGTTTGCAGGACGCTCCAATGCTGGTAAATCTAGCGCGCTAAATCGCGTTACAAACCAAAAAGGCTTGGCGAAAACCAGTAAAACACCCGGTCGAACTCAGCTAATTAACCTATTTAAGGTAACGGACGGTTGTCATATCGTCGATTTACCAGGATATGGCTTTGCTCAAGTTCCGCTTGAGATGAAGAAAAAATGGCAGAAGTCGCTAGGCGAATACCTACAACGACGTGAAAGCCTGAAAGGTTTAGTGGTATTGATGGATATCCGTCACCCAATGAAAGACCTTGACCAACAAATGATCTACTGGGCTATCGATAGCCGCATCCCAGTACAAGTTTTGTTAACAAAAGCAGACAAACTGAAAAGTGGTGCGCGTAAAGCACAGCTACTGAAAATCCGTAATGATGCGAAATCTTTCGGTGGTGATGTTGCGGTTGATGTCTTCTCTTCAATGAAGGGTATCGGCGTTGATCAACTGCGTGCCAAGATGGATGAGTGGTTTGCCCCAGTGTTTGCTGATCAAATCATTGATGAGCTAGCGGACGAAGAGCACAACGACTCAGAGTAGCTCTTCTATCTATAGCTTTATCTATAATTAGAAGTTAAAGCACTTACAGCAAGTGATTTAGCCTTATTAATACCCTTCCTTATATAGGTGGGGTATTTTTTTGCCCAAAAATTAGTGAGTTAAACCTAAGTATTGAGAATTAAAGACAAGATTAATCAGTTAGAAACGAGAGAAGTGAACCATACTAAAAGACACATCTAAATAAACAGAACAATGAGAAAGGAATACTCATGTGGAAAACACCGTTGGCCATCATTGCACTAATGCTGGTCTCATTGACAGGGTTCGCCTCTGAAGCAGAACAAGAACAAGCCCCACTGATCAATGTTGATATGACCTTGGACTTGGATGGTATGGAAAAATACGCTCAAGATGCGAGTGAGTCTCTTGAGGTGATATCGCAATCTTTGCAGGCGATCGTCAACAACCCCAACCTTAGTGAAGACCAACAACAAGCTCTGAACCAAACCGTTGAAAGCATCAACAAGCTTGCGAGCTCTACCAAAACATCACTCAATCAACTCCCACAAGCCTTAGACCAATCTCGACTCGCCTTTAAAAAGACCAGTCAAATGCTGTTGGATGATATTCAGACCAAGATCATCATTGCGTTAGCAGCCGTTATCGCTGTCATTGTTATCGCTTTGACTGCCATCTACCTACTTATCCTAAAACCCATGCAGCAAACCTTGGTGAAAGCGACCAACAATATCTCTTCTATGGCGCAATCCATCCAAATCACCGCCGAAGCGCTGAAATACAGTACTGAGAAACAACAAGAAATCATGGATTACATTGAGCATTCACCCACTCAATACACTGATAAATAAGGTGTAAGCGATCAATCCTTTATCGGCAACTTGTAAAATAAAAGTTATTTTAAATGATAAAACAATCAAATGAGAGACGGATTTAAATTACCAAATGCTGATCGAGTTCCAGATCTAAGGCAAATCAGGTGTTTATCACTGTGCTTGAGAAAGCGTAAGAAAAGACACTAAAAAGGGCGGGTTTATGGGAGTAATAGTAGGTTAGAAATATTTTTCTTTCGCACAAGAAAAAACGCCCCAGTCAAATACTGACTGGGGCGGCTGAATCAGCCTAATCCAATAACGTGAAACAAAAGGTCTGAAAGATAGAACATCTTACCTCTGTACCCTACAAGATTTAATGTACAACAATTGCTCAGAAATGAAAACAATTTTTGTAGTTTTTTTTCATGAATGTTTTATTAAAACACTTAAATTCTTCTTACGGCTCAACTTTATTCGAGACAAAAAAAAGCCAGTGTTTGTGCACTGGCTCATACTAATTCACTCAATAAGGTCAAAAACTGATTAGTGGGCTTGATCCCAGTTGTCACCGTGGCCAGCTTCCGCGACTAACGGTACTTCTAGATCAGCGGCTGACTCCATCAATTGTTGTACTTTACTTTCAATTTCGGCTAAAGCTGACTCTTGAACTTCAAATACCAATTCATCGTGTACTTGCATCAATAGCTTCACACGACCATCGCCTTCGGCTTGAATCCACTCATCCACTAACAACATCGCTTTCTTGATAATGTCTGCCGCCGTACCTTGCATTGGCGCATTGATCGCCGCACGTTCAGCGGCTTTACGACGCATGCCATTACGAGATTGGATTTCAGGCAGGTGCAAACGACGACCGTAAATGGTTTCAACGAAGCCTTGCTCTGAAGCAGCGCTGCGTGTGTCTTCCATGTACTGCATTACACCAGGGTAGCGCTCGAAGTAAGTATCCATGTAGTGTTGTGCTTCACCACGAGGAATACCCAGTTGCTTAGCCAAGCCAAAGGCACTCATACCGTAGATAAGACCGAAGTTAACGGCTTTAGCACGACGACGCTGTTCAGTGGTAACTTGATCAATAGCCACGCCGATAATCTCAGCAGCCGTTGCCGCGTGAATATCTTTGCCTTGTTGGAACGCTTCCAGCAGCGCTTTATCACCCGATAGGTGCGCCATGATACGCAATTCAATTTGAGAGTAATCGACCGCTAGGATCTTCCAACCATGTTGTGCAACGAATGCTTGGCGAATACGACGACCTTCTTCATTACGAATTGGGATGTTCTGTAGGTTTGGATCAGTCGAAGACAAACGACCGGTTGCCGTCACCGCTTGGTGATAAGACGTGTGAACACGACCCGTTTCAGCGTTGATCATCTTCGGCAGTTTATCCGTGTAAGTAGACTTCAGTTTCGCAAGGCCACGATACTCAATGATCAGCTTAGGCAACGGGTAATCAAGGGCCAGCTCTTGCAACACTTCTTCGTTAGTTGAAGGCGCACCTGATGGCGTTTTCTTGATAACTGGTAGACCCATTTTTTCAAACAGGATCGCTTGCAGCTGTTTTGGCGAGTTCATGTTGAACTCTTGCTCTGCAATCTCGTAAGCTTTCTGCTCTAACTCATCCAGACGAACCGCAATCTCTTGTGATTGAGCCCCTAACAGCATGTCATCGATGAATACGCCAGTACGCTCAATGCGAGACATCACAGGAATCAGTGGTACTTCGATTTCTTCATAGATGGTTTTAAGCTTTTCATCTTGCTCGATGTTTTCCATCAGGCGGTTATGCAGACGTAGTGTCACGTCAGCATCTTCTGCGGCGTATGGAGAGGCTTCACCTAGTTCAATCTGGTTGAAAGTAAGTTGTTTCTTACCTTTACCTGCGATTTGCTCAAATGAGATGCAGCTATGCTGTAGGAAGCGTAGCGCTAGGCTGTCCATATCGTGCTTGCCACCTACGCTATTGAAAACGTAAGAAGCCAACATAGTGTCGTGTTTGATGCCCTTCATCTCGATACCGTAGCGCGCTAGCACACTCATATCGTACTTCAGGTTTTGACCCACTTTTGCTTGAGCATCATCTTCAAGAATCGGCTTAAGCTGTTCAAGTACCCAATCACGATCCAGCTGCTGCGGTGCATCTAGGTAATCATGAGCAACCGGCACGTAAGCGGCAACGCCTTCTTCGGTTGCGAATGACAAGCCAACGAGGTTCGCGACCATGTAATCTAAGCTGTCTGTTTCAGTGTCGAAAGCAAACAATTCAGCTGCTTTAAGCTTTTCTAGCCAAACATTGAATGACGCTTCATCTAGAATCGTTTCGTAGTTACTGCGATCAATCGTCACAGCGGAAGTATTCATCTCCACGGTAGACGTTGCTGCAGAAGCACTGCTGCGTACCGCCCCAGCTCCCGCTGCTGCAGATCTTTCATCCGCTTCAACCACACCACTGCCACCTTCAAGCAGCTCGTTCAACCAAGATTTAAAAACAAGTTGGCCGTATAGTTTGATCAGCTCGTCGATATTTGGCTGAGCTTTAACGAGTGACTCTGGTGTCTCTTCGAGTTCAACATCTAACTTAATCGTCGCAAGCTGGTAAGACATATCAGCATTGTCTTTATTATCAGCCAGCTTCTTAGCCATGGTTTTCGAACCACGGAAACCAAGCGCCGCAATATCATCAAGATTTTGATACAACTTTTCGATACTACCGATACCTTGCAGCAATGCCGTCGCAGTCTTATCGCCAACACCTGGAATGCCCGGAATGTTATCCACTTTATCGCCCATCAACGCGAGATAATCGATAATAAGCTCAGGCGGAATACCAAACTTCTCAATAACACCTTCACGATCCATCACCACGTTGGTCATGGTGTTGATCAGAGTAACGTTGTCATCGACCAGCTGCGCCATATCTTTATCACCGGTACTGATAAGCACAGGCATACCCATCGCAGAAGCTTGAGAAGCCAACGTACCAATCACGTCATCTGCTTCAACGCCAGGAATAGAGATAAGTGGCAAACCCATCGCACGAATCACGTTGTGCAATGGTTCTATCTGGCAACGAAGATCGTCAGGCATCGGTGGGCGGTTTGCTTTGTACTCTGGGTACATATCATCACGGAACGTTTTCCCTTTCGCATCAAAAATAACCGCAATACGATCAGAAGCAAATTGACGCATCATGCTGCGTAGCATGTTAACCACACCATAAACAGCATTCGTTGGGATATCACCATTGCTCATGGTGCCAGGGTAAGCATGGAACGCGCGATATAGGTAAGAAGAGCCATCGATCAGAATCAATGGATTATCAGGAATACGAGCCATAATGTTTGTGAATCCAGTAAGTACAGAAATTATCTGTTAAGAATGCCACGTCTGTTGGTTGGATTCTACGTTGTCGATCTGTATCCGTTGACTCGGTTGTGTTCGTAATAATCGATTTGTTGTTATTTTTTGTTCTTAGACACAAGCGTTCTGTGGATAACTCTGTTTATATTATTTACCCACCCTGTTGAGAACTAAGGTAAACCACCAAAAAAACGCAAATAAACCACTGAAAATAAACGATAAAATTACAGATCGAACATATGATCAACGATCTTTTCTCGATCTTGCATTGTGGAAAAGAATGCTGATGGCGTTTTATTCATAAAAAAACGTGCCACTAAATATGCATCTTGTTGAAATGGAGGTATAAAAAAAGCGACACCCGAAGATGTCGCCTAGCAAAAACCGGTAAAGCCATTCAAATTGAATACCACAGCTTTACCTAAAAGCTATAAATTACACTGGAAGCAATGTGAGCAATGTCGTGTCAAAAAGAACTTAGTACAAGTTCGCGAGAATTCTGTTGGGTAACCAAGTAAATACTTGAGTACTTAACATCCTTGTGAACATTTCCTCATTCCCTAAGACGAAGTTAATAATAATGATTCTCATTTAATAGTCAACACTTAAATGATAATAAATCTCATTTAATTTATAAACCGTTAACCGCAGTGCTCAAATTTGCTTCAAAAAATGAATTCTATGGGCATTAATGTCTTCTTTTTCTTCAAATTTTTCGATTAGGTAACCGTTTCTCAATAACAGGCGCAACATTGCAGGGAACTGGTTACGAGACTTAACCTTTAACTGCTTGTAGCCCTGCTCTTGCGCCCACTGTTCTTGAGCGTCTAATTGCGCCTGTGCAACGCCTTTGTTCCTCGCGAGCGGTGATACGCCACCAAACCAGCTATAGAACGTGTTTTCATCCAATTCATAACCGATCTTAAAACCCAGTAACACACCCGCCTCTTCAGCAACGAGGAGCAGGCTTGTTTTACCCGCTAATCGCTCCGATAAAGACGCTACACTCTCTTTTTTGGCGAACTCGGTAATCTGTTCAACAACAGAAACAACCTCTTCTAATGAGCCTTCACGCACAATGACAGACATCTTGTTTCATCCTCATAAAACAAAAGGGCTGGCACAACGGCCAACCCTTTGGTGATCATATGGTTTGCTTGATCGTACTTACCTGCCTTGCAAGTGCTCAGCAGCTTGTGCGTTATCTTCAGCAAGCCACTCTGCGACATCTTTAGCGAAATACGTCAGGACGCCATCAGCGCCAGCACGCTTAAAGCACAACAGTGATTCCATTACGGTTTCGCGCTCTTTCAGCCAGCCGTTTTGAATCGCCGCTTTGTGCATCGCGTATTCACCAGATACTTGGTAAGCAAACGTAGGCGCTTGCAGTTCGTGCTTAACACGACGAACAATATCAAGGTAAGGCATGCCTGGTTTCACCATCACCATGTCCGCACCTTCATTAAGATCCATCGCGACTTCATGAATTGCTTCATCGCTGTTGGCTGGATCCATCTGGTAGTTCTTCTTGTTACCACCTTTCAGGTTCGAAGCACTGCCAACTGCATCACGGAATGGGCCGTAGTAGCACGATGCATATTTTGCAGAGTACGCCATGATTTGAGTATGAATGTAGCCAGCTTCTTCTAACGCTTCACGGATTTTACCAATACGGCCATCCATCATGTCTGACGGTGCAACCACATCAGCACCCGCTTCAGCGTGTGATAGTGCCTGCTTGATTAAGACTTCAGTCGTCTCGTCATTCATCACGTAACCATCTTCATCGATGATGCCGTCTTGACCATGAGTAGTGAACGGATCCAGTGCTACGTCAGTAATCACACCCATATTTGGCACGTGCTCTTTGAGTAAGCGTACTGCTCGTTGTACCAAACCTTCTGAGTTATGAGCTTCAGCCGCGCATAAACTTTTAGCATCTTGGTTCACTACCGGAAACAGAGCAATCGCAGGAACACCCAATTTTGACAGGTAATCCGCTTCCTCAAGCATAAGATCGATAGACAGGCGTTCAACACCTGGCATTGACTCGACAGGTTCACGACGCTCTTTACCCATAAGAATAAACATTGGGTAGATGAGGTCATCCACAGACAATTGATTTTCTGCCATTAGGCGACGGCTAAAGTCGTGCTTACGCATACGGCGCATACGACGACCTGGGAATTGACCTTGAATTGAAACAGACACTAGATTCTCCTTGCCTAGTCTAAGCACCAAAATGCTCAGATATGAAAGTGCTAAATACAGGCAAAAGCATATCACTGATGGCTCAGGACGCTAACAGTAAAATATAAAACCCACTCAAAAACAGGGATAAATGGCAAAAAATGACCTTCTCCTCACACTGCCGTATACTCATGACAACTCAGAAAAGACCGCTTTCAGGACACAACAATGATCGACACCCATGCCCATATTTACGCGAGCGAATTCGATGAAGACCGCGAACAAGTCGTGCAACGCGCGCTTGCTCAAGGTATTGATACCATTCTGCTGCCGAACATCGATTTAGAATCTATCGAGCCAATGCTCGCGACGGAAGCTCAGTTTCCTGAGGTGTGTCGTTCAATGATGGGCTTACACCCTTGTTATGTGGATGCGAATATCGAGCAAACCCTCAAAACCATTCGAGCTTGGTTTGATAAGCATGACTTTATCGCGGTGGGTGAGATTGGTATCGACTTGTACTGGGATAAAACCTTTAAAGCCGAACAAGAGATGGCCTTCGTGACTCAACTGCAGTGGGCAAAAGAGCTCGATCTACCTGTGGTGATCCACACTCGTGATTCTATTGAAGAGACACTTGCTCTACTTCGTAAAGAGCAAGATGGCAGCTTACGCGGCGTATTCCACTGTTTTGGCAGTAGCTTAGAGGAAGCTCAAGCGATCAACGAGCTAGGCTTTCATTTAGGTTTAGGCGGCGTATCGACCTTTAAGAACTCGGGGATGGATAAGGTGATTCCACATCTTGATATGAATTACGTCATCCTAGAGACAGATTGCCCATACTTAGCACCAACACCGAATCGCGGTAAACGTAACGAGCCCGCGTATACCGAACTGGTGGCAAAACGCATCGCTGAATTACGCGGAATTACCCTTGAAGAAGTCGAAAATATAACCACCATCAATGCTAAATCATTGTTTAATCTATGATGAATCTATTAATAAGTAATTATTACGGATTTATCCTCAATTTATTTGAGAAAACAATGTGATATGTATACTATCACCCGCCTGCATATGGAGGTAGTTGATTATGTGTGATCATTCACAACACTTACAACGTCAACATCGAACTCTATGGCATAAAATTTGGGGCATCAAAGAGCTCTATATATGTCAGAACTGTGGTTATCAGTTAAAGATTCGATAAACAGACATAATAAAAAAGCGGCCTAGGGCCGCTTTTTTATTATGTGATTTTTACTGAAGAACTCTAACGATCATGCTCATCCGTAATAACTACGGCTTTTATAGCATCAGCGAATATAGCATCTGCAAACATAGCATCTGCGAATTAAGCATCTGCGAATTAAGACTCCGCTTCTTCCTCTTCATCCGCATCTGGTTTACGCACATAGAAACGCGCGAAGAACAGGCCAATCTCAAACAGAATACACATTGGAATCGCCAACAGTGTCTGCGAAATCATATCAGGCGGCGTTAGCATCATGCCGACAATAAACGCACCTACAACAATGTAAGGGCGCTTCTCTGCCAGTTCTTTAGGTGTCGTTGCACCCGTCCAACATAGCAAGATAATGGCGACTGGCACTTCAAAAGCGATACCAAAGGCAAAGAACAGCGCGAGTACAAAATCAAGGTAACTCGATATGTCGGTTGCGAACTCTACTCCCCCTAATGATATGGCGGTAAAAAAGCCAAATACCAACGGGAATACAATGAAGTAAGCGAACGCCACACCACAGTAAAACAGCAATGAGCTTGAAGCCAATAACGGCATGATCAAGCGCTTCTCATGCTTGTATAAGCCCGGAGCGACAAAAGCCCACACCTGATACAAAATAAACGGAACCGCGAGGAATATAGACGCGATCAAGGTCAGTTTTAAGGGTGTGAAAAATGGTGACGCTACATCAGTTGCGATCATCGTCGCGCCTTCAGGTAAACGATCTACCAAAGGTGCAGAGACGAACTCATAAATATCATTAGCGAAATAAATTAGCCCAACAAACACCACCAGAACAGCAACAATCGCGCGCAATAGGCGATTACGCAGTTCTAGAAGATGGCTAATTAAAGGCTGTGTCTGCTCAGTCGAAGACATGTCAAACCTCTTAAACAGGAAGATCGAAAAGGAGCCGCGTGTATCTATCCAGTTGAATTGGTATCCACTTGAATAGTTATTTACTTAAATAGCTGTCTACTTAAATAACTACATAAGTATCTGGCGACTCCTCCTTGCGAGACTATTCGGCTTTCTTATCTGACGGTGCTGAAGCTTCACTGTTGACCTGAATGGTTTCAGATTCCACAGTTTCCGTGACACTAGGTTCAGTCTCACTCGGCTTATCAGACTCAGGCTTAGCATACGGGCGTTGAACTTGAGCAGCGGCCTGCTTAAGTTCATCAACTGATGCTTTTAGGTCTGGAGATAAATCTTCCATACCCATTTTTTCCGCCTTGCGTAGGTTTTCTTGCAGCTCTTGCACCTTAAGCTCGTGAGAAAGTTCATCTTTCACACTGTTTGCCATGCTTTTCGCTTGTCCAACAAACTTGGAAATACTGCGAATCGCCACAGGTAAACGCTCAGGTCCTAAAACGACTAACCCAACGACAGATATTAATACCAGTTCCCAAAAACCGATATCAAACACGATTTACGCCTGCTCTTTGTCTTTCTTTGTTTCAGCAGTCGTTTCAGCGCTAGCTTCTTTCTTCTGCTGTTCAATGTTCTTTGGTTCAAAGTCTGCGTCTTTCTTATCTGCAGGCTTATCTTCATCGCTCATTGCTTTTTTGAAGCCTTTCACCGCTGAACCTAAGTCACCGCCCATGCCGCGCAGTTTCTTCGTTCCGAAAAGTAAAATTACAATCACAGCAATGATTAGAAGTTGCCAAATACTGATACCACCCATTGTCATTGTCCTCGGGTCTGTCTACACATAAAAAATATTAAGGGAGTCTACTGTCTAACGACGGTAAGCTCGCCAACTTAGCAGCCAAAATGTGACACCTGCGATGCCACAGCCCATAGATAGCTGCTCATAAGGGCTTGAAACTAATATTGCGGAGCATACGACTAAAGTAGCTCCAACGCCAAACAAAAACTTTCCTGTTGCTTGCTGACGCTTACTATCTCGGTAACCTTGATAAAGCTGATCCATTCTGTGGTTCATCGCTTTACCTTGGCGCAAGCTGTCATAAAGTAGTTCTGGCAGCTCTGGCAGTTTCTCTGCCCAGAATGGCGCACGCTCTTTTACTGCGTTGATCACAGCTTGCGGCCCCACCTGATTCATCATCCAGGTTTCAAGGAAAGGCTTCGCCGTTGCCCACAAATCAAGCTGCGGATACAGCTGACGGCCTAGGCCTTCGACATACAACAAGGTCTTCTGAAGAAGCACCAACTGAGGTTGAACCTCCATGTTGAAACGTCTTGCTGTATTAAATAAGTTTAGCAACACATGGCCAAATGAGATCTCGCCAAGTGGTTTTGCAAAAATTGGCTCACACACCATGCGAATCGCGAACTCGAAATCGTTAACGTTGGTGTCGTGTGGCACCCAACCCGAATCCACGTGCAGCTCTGCGACCTTACGGTAATCTCGATTGAAGAAAGCCAGCAGGTTCTCTGCTAAATAACGCTTATCTTCGCTATTGAGCGTACCAACAATGCCACAATCCAAACCAATCCACTGAGGGTTATCCGGATTTTCTGGATTAACGAATACGTTACCCGGGTGCATGTCGGCATGGAAAAAGCTGTCTCGGAATACTTGAGTGAAGAATACCGTCACACCACGTTCTGCCAACAATTTCATGTTGGTGCCGTTGGCGTTCAGAGTTTCAATATCGGAAACCTGAATACCATAGATTCGCTCTGACACCATCAAGGTTTCACTGCTTAAATCAGGGATAACCTCTGGGACATACAGCTCTTCGCTGCCTTCAAAATTACGTCGCAGCTGAATGGCATTGGCTGCCTCTCGGCGCAGGTCCAGTTCATCAATTAACGTTTTTTCGTACTCGTGAACGACCTCAACCGGTTTCAAACGACGTGCTTCAGGAAGCGACTTAGCGACTATACGCGCCATTCGGTGCATCAGTTTTAGATCTGCATCAATCACCGGGCGAATATCAGGGCGAATTACCTTCAGAACAATCTCGCGGCCGCTCTCTTTAAGCTTTGCCGTATGCACCTGAGCGATAGAAGCCGAGGCCAGTGGCTCGATATCAAAGTCGGTAAACCAGTTATCTAAACTGCCACCCAGTGCCTTTTCCATATCTTGCTTGGCCAATGCGCCATCAAATGGAGCGACTTGGTCTTGCAATAACGCCAATTGATCAGCGATATGAGGAGGGAACAGATCACGACGTGTCGACATCATTTGACCAAACTTGATCCACACTGGCCCAAGTTCTTGCAGCGCAAGGCGTAAGCGATGACCCAACTCTTTATCTTGATGCTTGTTCTTAAGCCAAAACAGTGACTTTCGCGCCAGTAAAGGAGCTTTAGTCAAATGGTGCTCAGGCATCAATTCATCAAGGCCGTACTCTAACTGTACCTTGATAATATGATAAAGACGTTTCAGTTCTGTTGGGGTCATATTTTCTCCAACAGAGCGTTCAACTTAGCTTCAAGGCGAGCTACCGAGCTTTTTACGTCATCAACCTGATCGCAAAAATGCACCACTTCTAACGGAGCCGGTGCAATCTTCCACTCTTCTGTCAGAACCTGAGCAACATGGTTTTGATGCTTAGTTGCTTGCTTCGCCACAAAACCACCAACGTTTTTAACGCCTTGTACCACGGTATGCGCAACCACATCACCCGTTACGCGCGATAGCCACTCTTCTAAGTCCGGCTTGCAGTCTGTCATCAGCTGAGCGAATTTTTGTGCGAGTTGAATGTCACCCTCTAAGATCAGCTTATCTTGCTTGATCAGCTTGGTGATGTTCGATTGCTCACGCAGTTCAGGCAGTACCGATAGGTTCAAAGATAGGTAGCAATCAGGTTGCCCTTCGTATTCAGACAACACATCGATTTGTTGGCTAAAAACGAAAGTGAGAGTTTTATTCAGCTCTTTCAAATTAACTTGAATGATCTGCCCCTTTAAACGAGACAAACGACGAACCAAGGCTGGATCATCGTTCACGAAAGTATTTAAAGAGGTTTCAATAACCGCGGTGACCAATGGATCAAATGGCATGACTGTCCTTACCTTTGAAAACGGATAAGCCTTAACCTATCCGTTCTGTCTTTATTCTTATTGTTTAGCACGCCCTACGAGCCTGCTACCAAGTTCGACTAGAACTTGTAACCGCGGTGCAGCGCAACAATGCCGCCCGTTAGGTTGAAGTATTTCGTATTCTCAAAACCCGCGTCTTGCATCATGCCTTCCAAAGTTTCTTGGTTCGGGTGCATGCGGATAGATTCTGCTAGGTAACGATAGCTGTCTGCGTCGTTGGCAATCAGCTCACCCATTTTTGGCAATAGGTGGAAAGAGTAGGCATCGTAAACCTTTGATAGAGGCTCAAGTACTGGCTTAGAAAACTCAAGAACCAACAGACGACCGCCCGGCTTCAGCACACGGTACATTGAACGCAGCGCTTGGTCTTTGTCGGTAACATTACGCAGACAGAAGCTGATGGTAATGCAATCGAAGTAGTTATCTGGGAAAGGCAGCTCTTCAGCATTGGCTTGAACGTAATGTACGTTGCCAACAATACCGCTATCACGCAGTTTATCGCGGCCAACATTCAGCATTGAGTTGTTGATATCAGCAAGAACCACGTGGCCTTTTTCACCAACGATACGCGAGAATTTCGCAGTCAGGTCGCCAGTACCACCACCAAGGTCTAGGATACGTTGACCAGGGCGAACGCCACTGCAATCAATCGTGAATCGCTTCCACAAGCGGTGAACACCACCCGACATTAAGTCATTCATGATGTCGTATTTAGCGGCTACAGAGTGAAATACCTCTGCTACTTTCGCGACTTTTTCGTCTTTTGCGACTGTTTCGAAACCAAAGTGTGTGGTTTCTGACTCTACTGCTGAATTTGTCTGCACGCTTGTGTCCATAATGCTGTTATCTACCATGGTAAGTTCTCATCGACAGCACACGCTCTATTTAGAGGCGCTGCGGCCGATTAGTTTACTTTATCCTCAGTAGGTTGTCTTTCTACTAAAGAGACATTTTCTGAAAAAGCCTCATTTTGAGCCATTTCAGCCAAGCCTACCGAAATCGGTTTCTTCACCTCAACACCGAGTTGCTTGAAGCTTTCTGCCTGACGAATCACGTTGCCACGCCCAGTCACCAGCTTATTCATTGCTCCTTGGTAGCTTTGGTTGGCTCTATCTAATGAGCTTCCAAGACCTTCCATATCATCAACGAACAGGCGTAATTTGTCGTAAAGCTTGCTCGCACGTTCCGCGATAACTTGCGCGTTCTGATTCTGTCTATCGTTGCGCCACAAGTTATCAATGGTACGCAGTGCCACCAGCAAGGTGGTTGGGCTAACCAAGATAATGTTTTGCTCCATCGCGTCTTTGACCAAGCTAGGGTCAGCTTGAATCGCGACTTGAAACGCAGGTTCTACCGGAATAAACATCAACACATAATCAAGGCTCTGTATGCCTTTTAGTTGATGATAATCCTTCTGGCTCAAGCCTTTAATGTGCGCGCGCAATGAAGCCAAGTGATCACGTAATGCAGCATCACGTTGTTGATCAGTTTCAGCATTGAAGTAACGCTCAAACGCCACCAAAGCCATTTTTGAATCCACCACCACTTGCTTGTCTTGTGGCAGATGCACAATCACATCTGGCTGGTAACGCTTGCCCGCATCGTTTTGCAGGTTCACTTGAGTTTGGTATTCGTGGCCTTCGCGCAGCCCTGATTCTGCCAGCACCCGTGCCAGTACCACTTCGCCCCAGTTACCCTGCTGTTTATTATCACCCTTTAGTGCTTGGGTCAGATTAACCGCTTCACGAGTCATGCTCTCATTAAGACGTTGCAGGTTTTTAAGCTCATGTACTAAGGTGTGACGCTCTTTGGCTTCTTGGCTAAAGCTGTCGTTCACTTGTTTCTTGAAGCCTTCTAGTTGCTCTTTCAGCGGCGACAACAAACCCTTTAAGCTTTGCTTGTTTTGTTGATCGACCTTAGCGGTTTTGCTCTCAAACAGTTGATTCGCTAACAGTTCAAACTGCTGCTTAAGTCGAGATTCTGCTTGTTCTAGCAGTTGCAGCTTTTCACTGTTGGCGAGGTTTTCTTGGTCATGTCTTGCCTCTTGCTCGCGAAGCTCAGCCTCTAACTCAGACTTATGCTCCTTAAGAACATTGATATCATCGGCATACTGTTGGCGCTCTTGCTTGACCGCCTCAAAGTAGCGCAGCTTTTCCATCGCGGCCATCACCTTGCCATGGGCTTGCTTGAGCTCGAATGCCGCTTTGTCTCGGTCATCATCCAACTCATTAAGCTCTTGTTGCGCCTCTGCGAGCGAGGACTTGAGCTGAGATTGTTGAGACTCATGCAGCAAACGGTCGGACTCTAGCTGCTGTTCAAGAAGTCGCTGTTGAAAAGAGAACTTCTGTTTGATCCACCAACCCACCACACCGCCGCTGACGAGCGCGCCAGAAATAGCAGCAATAAGCGGTGCTTGATGTTCGATAATCCATTGCATGATAATGATTTAGCCTAATTGGAAGTAACTCATTAAATGGTATTTTGATACTGGATAAATGTCCAGTTTGCCGTATTAAATTTCGACAGATAGACTAGGCGCTCCGTATTCTGTCCCATCAAATTAGAATGAGTTGCTATGAACGAACGTCGTGCCTTGGGCTTTGGCCTTTCCGCGGTATTACTGTGGTCAACAGTTGCTACTGCTTTTAAGCTGACCCTTGCTGAGTTTTCGCCGATTCAAATGCTGACCATTGCCAGCATAGTGTCATCGATGGCACTGATCGCCATCTGCGCCTTTCAAGGCAAGCTTTCTCAGCTGAGTACTACGTTTCTTTCAAACCCTTGGTATTACCTACTGCTCGGCTTGGTCAATCCACTGGCCTACTACCTGATTCTATTCAAAGCATACGACCTATTGCCTGCATCTCAAGCGCAGGCCATTAACTACAGCTGGGCAATCACGCTAACCTTGATGGCGGCGGTTTTTCTCGGACAAAAAATTCGTAAGCAAGATTGGATTGCTTGTACCTTCAGTTATGCGGGTGTGGTGGTCATTGCCACCAAAGGCGATGTGCTAGGAATGCAGTTCGATAGCCCACTCGGTGTGGCTCTGGCGCTACTTTCAACCTTGCTTTGGGCGGGATACTGGATTCTAAACACCAAAAACAAGGCTGACCCTGTGATTGGCGTATTGCTTGGTTTCTTAGTGGCATTGCCCTTCGCGATCGGTTTAACCCTCTACGAAGGCGAGAGCTTTAGCCAAATCACAGCGAAAGGTTGGATGGCCGTGACTTATGTTGGCCTGTTCGAGATGGGCATTACCTTTGTCTTGTGGCTCTCGGCATTAAAACTGACCAACAACACGGCACGTATCAGCAACCTAATTTTTGCCTCGCCGTTTATCTCGTTGATGCTACTTTCCACGATTATCGGCGAAGAGATTCACCCAGCGACCCTGTTTGGTTTGGTACTGATCATTGCCGGCTTGGTGATTCAACAGGTCAAGTTTTCAAAAAACAAACCTGCGTGAATGAGTAAATGAGTAAATGAGTAAATGAGTAAATGAGCTAAAAGACTCGATTGAGCACGAAAAGCTATCGATAAATTCGAATCTAGAGTTAGATTACAGCTTATAGATACAAAAATGGCGAGTCATATGACTCGCCATTTTTATGTAATTTAAAATCTAATGGATAAGCTCAAAGCTTAAACCCACTGGCCTGCTGCAAAGCCAGAGCTCCAACACCATTGGAAGTTGTAGCCACCTAACCAACCTGTTACGTCCATTACTTCGCCAATGAAGTACAAACCTTTGATGTCCTTGCATTCCATGGTTTTTGAAGATAAATGATTGGTGTCCACACCGCCTAGAGTCACTTCGGCCGTTCGGTAACCTTCGGTGCCGTTTGGCGCTATTTTCCAGTTCTCTAGATGCTCTACAATTTCATTTAGCTGCTTTTCGTTGAACTGTTTGAGCGGCTTGTCTTCAAGCTCTTTACGGTCAACCAACACTTCCACAAAACGCTTTGGTAATGCTTTCGCTAAGGTGTTTTTCAGGCTCTGATTTGGGTGCTTCTCACGAGAGTTTTCAAGTAGTTCAGCAACGTCCACTTCTGGTACTAGATTAATCGAAACCGATTGACCCGCTTTCCAGAAAGAAGAAATTTGCAATACCGAAGGGCCAGATAGGCCGCGGTGAGTAAACAGCAACGCTTCTTTGAATAAGGTGCCGTCTTGCGCGGTGATCTCGGCAGGAATCGCGATTCCTGAAAGCTCAGCAAAGGCTTCTTTGTCTTCTTTATGCAGAGTAAATGGCACCAAACCCGCAGTAGTCGGCATCACAGACAAACCAAACTGCTCAGCAATCTTATAGCCAAATGGCGTCGCGCCTAGTTTCGGCATCGATAAACCGCCCGTCGCCACGACAAGTGAGTCACACTCAACTTCGTCGGTATTAAGGTGCATCTTAAAGCCAGCGTCTGCTTTTTCGATGGAGTGAACATCACAACGGTAGCGCTGTTCAACTTTCGCCTGCTTACACTCTTCAAGCAACATGCTCACGATGTCTTTTGCAGTGTGGTCATTCACACAGAACAATTGGCCGTGGTCTCGCTCTTCGAACTCAATACCGTACTTGCTCACCATCGAGATAAAATCCCAGTTGGTGTATTGAGATAAGGCTGACTTCACGAAGTGAGGGTTGTTACATAGGAAGTTGTTGGCTGAAACATCATAGTTGGTGAAGTTACAACGGCCGCCACCTGAGATTAAAATTTTTCTGCCTGGTTTCTTTGCATGATCAACCACCAGCACTCGTCGGCCACGTTTACCCGCTTCCGCAGCACACATTAAGCCCGCGGCGCCCGCACCAATTACGATTACATCAAACTTTTCACTCATTGGGGTTCTGCTTTCTTCACTTTTGCACCTCGAGTACGCCCTGTTCTCGAAATGCCATCAATAAAAAAGGATGTGCATAAACAGCACATCCTTACTAATTGCTCGCTATTCTAGCGGCAATTTTAAACTTTGCAATTGATGTTCAATTGTACAATTTGCAGACAGCAGCAAACCACTACTTGGCTTAGCGAACCAACAACCGAAGCTTTACACCAAAGCCTAAACTCTACTTCACACGTACTAAATAACTTAGACGATGAAAGAAGAAAGCAACGTTACACCCAGCAGAGCGGAAGAAAGTATAAACAACTGTCTTACGCGATCACACTTCGACATAAACACTTCGTCGTGGTGATGGTGGTACTCTTTGCTTTTGATGTAACTAAACAAGCGAACCTGTTTGGTCATATTGCCATGAGTTGTGAAGAATCCACCTCCGTCTACTTGTTGATAAAGTAGAGGATGTGCTTCTCGCATTATATAAATGAGTGTTCTTAGCGCAGTAAAATATCGCGCCCAGTTCACGCAAGTCACAACCATTAGTGCAAATAGAATAGTGTCGCCGCTGATCATCCTTTCCTCCCTACATCTTCATAAGAAAACTCAAAAGAAAAAGATAATCAGTGTCTTTCCCGTACTACCTAAACGGCAGGAGCTTCCATAATTGAAGATGAACCATCTTTTGCCAATTGCGCTAGGTCTTTATCAATAAAGAACAGTGCTTTACCGTCTTCACCAACAAGCTCTAGCTTATCCAATACACCTTTAAACAACTTCTCTTCTTCGTGTTGCTCTGCAACGTACCATTGCAGGAAGTTAAAGGTTGAGTAATCTTGTGTGCTGAAAGCAACGTGAGCCAGTTTGTTGATCTTTTGAGTAATCATCTGCTCATGTTCATAAGTTTCACGGAACACTGCACCAAGGCTATCAAATTCATGTTTTGGCGCTTCAATCGCACCTAGAATTGGCATTGCACCTGTTTCACTTACGTAAGTGAAAAGACGCTGCATATGTTCCATTTCTTCTACTGCATGAACACGCAGAAACTCTGCTGCACCTTCAAATCCTTTGTCTTCACACCAAGCACTCATTTGTAAGTATAGATTGGATGAGAAAAATTCTAGGTTAATTTGATCATTCAGTTGCTCAACCATAGTTTTTGACAGCATTTAAGACTCCTAATTACATCCTCAATTTTCTCTACTATATCACTATTTAATGAATATCTCGCAGGCCATTAGTTAACCAATATTTCGAGCGGTCATTACGCAAGACAGTGGATATGAGATCACTTCAGCAAAAAAAGCCATCGCATAGTGCTAATCTTAAATCAGACAATGAATAAAGGAGGTAGCGATATGAGTTACAAACATATTTTGGTCGCGGTCGATTTATCAGAAGACAGCAAATTAATTGTGGATAAAGCGGTAGCATTGGCTAAGCCATTGGAAGCCAAAGTCTCTTTTATCCATATCGATATTAACTACGCAGAGCTGTATACCGGCCTAATTGATATCAACATGGCAGAAACCCAACATAACGCGATGGAAGCATCTCGAGTTCAGCTGCAAAATTTTGCTGAGCATGCTCAATACCCAATCACCCATACCTTAGTGGGCAGTGGCGATTTGAGTCATGAGCTGTGTGACACCATCAACGAGTTCAATGTTGATTTGGTGGTTTGTGGTCACCATCAAGATTTCTGGAGCAAGCTACTTTCTTCAACACGACAACTGATCAACGCCTCTCCGGTTGATATGCTGGTCGTGCCTCTAAGAGATTCAGAAGACTAATGAATTAAGGTTAGGTAACATACAGCTCATATCTTATTAACGAAGTTTTACTATGAGCTATTTAGCTGGTGTTACCCTCCTATGGGCCTTCTCCTTTAGCCTGATCGGCGTTTACCTTGCTGGTCAGGTTGATGCTTGGTTCTCTGTACTGATGCGTGTTGCCCTTGCAGGTATCGTGTTTCTTCCTTTCCTTAAGTTCCGTGGCGTCTCGCGTAAGCTGATCGCCAAATTGATGGCCATTGGTGGCATCCAGCTTGGCTTAATGTACTGCTTCTACTATCAGTCTTTCTTACTGCTATCCGTTCCTGAAGTCCTTTTGTTTACCGTTTTCACCCCAATTTACGTCACGCTTATTTATGATTTCCTCAAAGGGCAATTCTCTCCGTGGTACTTAGTGACTGCGGCCATTGCGGTATTGGGCGCGGTATTCATTAAATTTGCGGGCATCAATGAGAACTTTTTAGTTGGCTTCCTCGTCGTGCAAGGCGCGAACCTGTGCTTTGCTATCGGTCAGGTGAGTTACAAGGTGGTGATGGAGAAGGAATCGACTGAATTACCTCAGCGAACCGTATTTGGTTACTTCTACTTGGGGGCGTTATGCGTCGCTTCCGTTGCTTTCATGCTACTGGGCAATCCAGAGAAGCTGCCAACCACCACTCTTCAATGGGGAATCCTGATCTACCTTGGCTTGATTGCTTCGGGGCTGGGTTACTTTATGTGGAATAAAGGCGCGTGCATGGTCAATGCTGGCGCACTGGCTGTGATGAACAATGTCTTAGTTCCAGCTGGCCTTGTGGTGAACATCCTGATTTGGAACAGAGATGTCGATTTGGTTCGATTGTCTATTGGTGGTGCCGTTATCTTGTTCTCTTTGTTCGTCAATGAGACGTGGGTGAAGAAGCGTGTTGCGAGAGATGCTAACAATGCCTAGTGCGTTAAGCTAACAAGCTGTATTTAACTAATAAGCTTTGTTTGACTAGCAAGATTCTTATTTAAAATAATACCCAGAAAGCAAAAGAGCGACCGTAGGTCGCTCTTTTTAAATCATCTGTGTAGCAATAAGCTCTTCGAATTAACTTCAGTGGATGTGATTGTGGCTCACCACCTGAGTCTTGCTTTCAGTGAAGGCAACGTCATCAAGTTGTAGGTTGATGCGTTCAAGATCACTTTCCAGTTTTTGGCTTTTCTTAAACAGCTTTTGCTGTTTCTTAATCATCTTCGCGAGCTTTTTGTTGTACTTCTCTTGTTTCTTCGCCGCTTTCTTCGCTTGTTTGAGTTCAGCTTTCTCATCGCCGCTCGCCTTCGCCATCAATTTTTTCAGCTTGGCTTTTTTCAACGCGACTTTATCCGCTTTTTCTACGATAGCAGGATCAAAGATTTGTACCGTTGGCTCAACGCTGTCCATTACCTCGATAAGAGAAACTTCTGGAGTTGGCAATGTTTCAGCAAGTAGACCACACGCGACTTTTTCTTCAGCGGGTTTATTCTGACAATCAATCGGTGGGATGGCTGTTGGTTTGCATAGATTCGCTTGATCCGACGATGAGCGCGCACAAGAGCGGCACACGAACTTTGGTTCAGTGACCAAGCTGTGGATTTCTCCCAAGTGTTCGGTGATATCTCGACGGTTTAACTTACAAAAGCGTTTAGCCATGCTACAACTCCAGCTAAGAATAATAATGATTCTTAGTTAGATATACATCCGTAACGCGACTATCGCAAGTGTTAAATAGTGATTTATCGTATTTATGACGGAAAATTTTCTTAGCGTGTCTCTAAGTTATTGATGCTTTAACTGAGTAATTAATACTTTACCTAGGTCATTGATGCTTTCACATACACATCAAAACGGTTCTTTTTGGTTTCGATCGCCATGCTCGGTTTTTGCTCATCTAACCATGCTGCGTAATCCGGTCTTTTGACCACAACTCGCTTAGATGCGAGTTTAAGGGCTGGTTGCAATAAAGCATCTGCATCCATATCGGCACCCACCAGTGATTGGAATACACGCATCTCTTTCTTAACCAACGCCGATTTCTTCTTGTTCTCAGGATGTGGGTACATTGGGTCTAGGTACACCACATCAGGCTGTTCGAAATTTGGATCGTTGCTGAGTTTATCTAACGCATCGTGACTTGAAGCGTGAATCAACTTCATACGTTCAGTTACCCAACCACCGATGTCAGGGTCTTGTTGAGCTCGCTGCAGACCGTCATCCAATAATGCAGCCACAACTGGATGTCGCTCTACCATCTGAACTTTACAGCCCAACGACGCCAACACAAACGCATCACGTCCTAAACCAGCGGTACCATCAAGGATAGTTGGCGTTGCACCTTTGTTTAAACCTGACGCTTTAGCAATCGCCTGACCTTTACCACCACCAAACTTACGTCTGTGACCGACTGCGCCTCCCACTAAATCAACAAAAATAGCGCCAAGCTTCGGTTCATCGACTTTACGTAACTCAAGTCGCTCGCTAGTCAATACCAAAGCGAAATCGCTGTTTTCATCATGAGATAAATTCCAACGGGTCGCTAAGTCATTTAGATGATCGATTTGGGTAGCATCTTCGCAAATCAGTTGTAGTTGCAAGGTCGTCTCCAACAGACAGTAGTATTCAAAACAAAAGAGGCAACCAGTTTACCTGATTGCCTCAACAATACATATTAGCGGTGCAAACTATTAGTAGCTCTGAAAGCGATTAGCGCTGCTAGTGCTGCTAGTGCTAAAGAATACTCATCGTGCAGCTTGGTTCAATTAATCCAAGTACTCTAACGTTCGCTCTTTTTGTAACTCTTCAACAAGCTCAGCAAGTGGTTTAGGTCGACCGATGATGTAACCCTGCGCGTAGTTCACACCAAGTTCGATCAGCTTGTCGATTATCTGGGTATTTTCAACAAACTCAGCCACCGTGTGTTTACCCATCTGCTTAGCTAAATCATTGATCGAGCGAACCATCACATGGTCCATCTCGTTGACAGCAATATCACGCACAAACAAGCCATCGATCTTCACGATGTCGACCGGCAATTTCTTCAGGTAGCCAAACGACGATAATCCAGAGCCAAAATCATCCAGTGCAATCATACAGCCAAGCTCTTTGATTCGAGTAAAGAACTTGATCGCCTGCTTCATGTTACTCATCGCAGCCGTTTCGGTGATCTCTAAACAGATTTTATGGCACGGTATCGACGAGTCTCTCAAGCTCTCAATCAAGAACTCTACAAACTCACGATTACCCATCGAGTGGCCAGAAAGGTTGATTGAACACATCCCCAAGTCATCGATAATATCGGGGCGTTGCTCCAACCAACTCAAGGTTTGACTCACCACTTGTCGGTCAATCAAATGCGCTATGTTATAGCGTTCTGAGGCAGGCATGAAGATCCCTGGGGAGATGTATTCACCGTGGATATTCTTGATGCGAACCAAGATTTCGAAGTGCATTTTCTCGCTGTTTTTATCTAGGCCAAGAATGCGCTGAGCAAACAACTCTAAGCGATCGTTAGCCAAAGCCTCATGCACTAGATTGACGCATTCCATCTCTAGGTGACGACGACGCAGGTCTTCATCATCTTGATGGTAAAGGTTGTAACGGTTACGCCCTTCCTCTTTAGCAGCATGGCAAGCAGCATCGGCCTGAGCATGTACCATCTGTGGTGAGGCTGCAGTATGGTCAATCAATCGGATACCAATAGAGCTGGTAAGATTAAGGCGAATATCACCCCACAAGAATGGGTTCTCACTCATCGTCGAGATAATACTGCGACACACATTCACCGCATCTCGCTCAGTACAGTCTTTCATTAATACTGCAAATTCGTCACCACCCATCCGCGCTAACACGGCATTGTATGGCAGTACCTCTTCCAGCAGCTTGGCACTAAACATGATTGCGGCATCTCCCGCTTCATGCCCCGCTGTATCGTTCAAGACCTTAAGTTGATCTAAATCCAAGAACAACATCGCGTGAGTTCGCATGTGGCTCTCAACCTCTTTGAGCGCCTTTTGCAGCTCTTGCTCAAAGTGATTACGGTTAAACGTGTCCGTCAGCAAGTCATAACGAGCTTGATATTCTAGCTTTTCCGACAACTCACGAGTTTCGGTAATGTCTTCTCCAACAATCAACAGCTGATCAGACTCAACCAGCGGGCGAATATTTTCACGAATCCAGATGGTGCTGCCATTAGCATGGCGATATTCAATATCACGACGCCATACGCCACGAATCTTATGCTGTGGTTGCAATAAGATATGACGCGGGATCATTGCGTTTTCATCGACATAGAACTCTCTAGGACGATGACCTAATAGCTGGTCTAGCGGGTAACCTAGTAACTGCTCAGCAAACTGGTTCACTTGTTGAATGCGATTATTGCCATCGAGCGTAATCATCATCACGGGTTGTTTGTCGTAATACAGCTTGAGATTCGCTTCACGCTGGAACAACTTATTCTCCGCGAGCTTACCCGAGGTAACATCACGAGCTTCAAATAAGAACTGAACATCATCCTCTTCACTGCCCGGCATAGGCTTTAAAGAGATATCCAACACCATCGCACCACGATCACGACACCACACCTCAGCTTCAAATCGCAAAATCTGATGTTCATCGCTCGAGATAAAGTATTCTTTCAGTTCCTGTCTTGCTGAGTCTTCCCAGTGTTGGTGGCTTTGAAGAGGTGTTCCCAATTTATAGCCTTGGTTATAAAGCAGCTCATGTAACTTGCTGTTACTCGACAGCAATACACCGCCCTTATCAATAATTCCCATAAATTGCAGGCTTTGATCGAATATCGACTCAAGAAGTAGTTGGCTCTGACGGCTTGTACGTTCACTTTTTTGAAGGCGATTAAGGTAGTACATCAAGGTGACGATCACACATAACATGCTTAAGAAAAGTAGGCCGATCGTACGAATTTCATCGTGATAACGAACCCAAAATGGCTTGGGTTTGTTTAAGAAAGTCACCGATGCTTCATTTTCTGCGCCTAGGTTCCAGCGAGAGATTTGTTGATAGTCGAGTTTAATTTCAGCAGCACCTGGAACCACGGCGCGCAATGGAGCTGATGGGTTATCAAGTACTTCTAAAAGTATGCTTCCAGCCTCTCGACCTTGAATCTTTCCTCCTTGAATCACACCGCCAATAGCGCCATGCCCCAAGCCTAAATCGTTAACCATATAGATAGGTATTTGGCTTTTTTTATTTAATTCACGCCAATCTTCATTGCTAGTCACACGACCGTTGATGTCTCTAAAATAAACCCAGAATAACAAGCCATTACCCGGCTTTGCCTTTTGAGTAAATGCTATCAATTCTTGGTAAGTGTCTGGCGTGTAATGCTTCACAACACCTGACATCTCAGGGTTGTTTTCAAGGAAGATATCAATCTGGTTACGAACAGCCTCGCCAGTGACCGAGTGATCGGTTACCACATGAATTCTTTTTACCGACGTTTGAAGGCGCTTAATCAGTTCGATGTTGCTCGCCATATCGGTGTCTTCGGTTACGCCTGTCGCATTCAACCCTTCAATCATGCCTGGTGAAAAGTTGTTAATTCCCCCAAAAATCACAGGCGTACCCTTTAATTGCGGAGCCAATCGCTTCATTAGGTTCAAAGCGTTGTTATCACTCACGACAACGGCGGCAAAGTCTTCGTGCATCAATTTAGTTCTATAGAGTTGATACACGCGCTCCAAATATTCAGCATTCTGTGTGCGTTTACTATCGAGATATACGACTCGATAAGACAAGCGGGTTCGATCCAGCTCTTCTGCCAACCCTTTTTGGAAACTGTCTGTCCAAAAAAATCCTTGATGGTAAGAGTGAATAACCAACACATCTTTTGTTTGTGCTGAAGTAAAAAAACTCCAACACATCAAAATTAATAACAACGAAAATCGCACTGAATTCACCCTAACACTATAGTTGCTGCTAATATTATCACCCTTGGCTATGATGTGTACTCTAGCTAGTCTGATTTCATTCAATCTAAGGATTCTGCATGTCCACAACCACCGCTCGCCTGGATGACCTAGACCGTGCCATTCTAAAAACTTTAATGGAAGACGCGCGCACGCCTTATGCTGAAATGGCCAAGCAGTTCGATGTTAGCCCTGCGACAATTCACGTTCGAATAGAAAAAATGAGATCGGCTGACATTATTGAGCGTACAGAAGTGGTGGTAAACACCAAAAAGCTAGGTTACGACGTGTGCTGCTTTATTGGTATTAACCTTAACGCAGCCCGCGACTACCACTCGGCCATTGCGAAGCTAAATGCTTTAGACGAAGTGGTCGAGGCGTACTACACCACCGGTGCTTACAATATTTTTGTAAAGCTGATGTGTAAATCGATCGAAGAATTGCAGTTCGTGCTGATTGATAAATTGCAGGCGATCGACGAGGTTCAATCGACAGAGACTCTTATCTCGCTGCAAAACCCAATCAATCGCAACGTGAATCCATAATCTATACACGCATTAGATTATGTTTAGGTGACCCAAAAAGAAAAGGCTGAACGCAATGTTCAGCCTTTAATCTATCTAGCTTATGTCGTCTCGAATCTAAGCTCTGTTGCCTAATATAGGCCATGCAGCTAGCAATAAGGTAATCACAAACCTAAGCTTGAATACCCGCATGACGCAGCATCGCGTCGATTTGTGGCTCACGACCACGGAAGCGTTTGAACAGCTCCATTGGCTCTTCACTGCCACCCATCTCAAGGATGTTGTTCAGGAAGCGATTACCCGTTTCAGTATTGAAGATACCCTCTTCTTCAAATGCAGAGAACGCATCTGCAGACAATACTTCTGCCCACAGGTAGCTGTAATAGCCTGCACTGTAGCCACCAGCAAAGATGTGACCAAAGCTGTGCGAGAAGCGGTTCCAATCAAGACTTGGCAGTACCGATACCTTAGACTTCACGTCGGCTAGTGTTTCTAGTACGCGAGCACCGACTTCTGGATCGTATTCAGTGTGTAGCGTGAAATCGAACAGGCCAAGCTCTAGCTGACGCAGGATAAACATCGCTGACTGGAAGTTCTTCGCCGCTAGCATCTTCTCTAGCATCTCTTTCGGTAACGCTTCACCGGTTTCGAAGTGACCAGAGATGAACGACAGCGCCTCCTCTTCCCAACACCAGTTCTCTAGGAACTGACTTGGCAACTCAACCGCGTCCCAAGGCACACCATTGATACCTGACACAGCACCCGCATCAACTTGCGTTAACATATGGTGAATACCGTGGCCGAATTCGTGGAATAAGGTCACCACTTCATCGTGAGTAAATAGCGCAGGCTTATCACCGACTGGCCTGTTGAAGTTACACGTTAGGTAAGCAACAGGCGTTTGTAGCTCGCCAGATTGAGTAATGCGACGACCACGACAGTCATCCATCCAAGCTCCGCCACGTTTGTGTTCACGTGCGTATAGATCTAGGTAGAAGCTACCGCGCAATGTTCCTGTCGCATCAAAGATATCGAAGAAGCGCACTGAATCATGCCATGTATCCACGCCTTCACGCTCTGTTACCGACATACCAAATACACGGTTTAGTACTTCGAACAAACCAGAAACCGCGTTCGACTCAGGGAAGTATGGACGAAGCTCTTCATCAGAGATCTCGAACAAGTTCTGTTTTTGTTTCTCGCTGTAGTAAGCGATGTCCCACAGGTTTAGCTCAGAGACACCAAACTCTTTTTTAGCAAACTGACGTAGCTCTTCTACTTCGCGCTCACCTTGTGGTTTGGCTTTTACTGCTAGGTCGTTAAGGAAACCAAGTACTTGGTCTGGCGTTTCTGCCATCTTCGTCGACAAAGATTTTTCGCTGTAAGTGCTAAAGCCAAGCATGCGTGCGATCTCGTGACGCAGCTTAAGTTGCTCTGTGATGATCTCAGTGTTGTCCCACTTGCCAGCATTTGGACCGCGATCTGAAGCGCGCGTTACGTAAGCTTCGTACAGCTCTTTACGTAGTTCTTGGTTATCACAGTACGTCATCACCGGTAGGTATGATGGGATATCCAGAGTCAGTAGGTAACCTTCCTGCTCTTTAGCTTCTGCCGCGGCTTGTGCTGCCGCCAGTGCTGATTCAGGCATACCGGCCAGTTCAGCTACGTCTGTGATCTGCTTGCTCCAACCCATGGTTGCATCAAGCACGTTATTTGAGAATTGAGAACCTAGCTCAGACTGGCGCTTGCTGATCTCACCGTAGCGATGCTGTTCGTCTGCGGGTAAGCCAATGCCTGATAATTCAAAATCACGCAGTGCGTCAGTGATGGTTTTTTGTTGAGCTTGGTTTAATGCCGAGAATGCTTCGCTCGCCTTGATCACTTTATACGCTTCGAACAAACCTTTGTGTTGACCGACCCATGTGCCGTACTCAGAAAGAACAGGCAGGCAGCTCTCATAAGCGTCACGCAGTTCGTCGCTGTTCATCACAGAATTCATATGGCTTACAGGTGACCAAATACGGCCTAAACGATCATCCACTTCATCAATTGGAGCAACGAGGTTGTCCCAGCTTGGTGAAGTATTACCTTCAAGTACTTGTTCTATCTTGTTGCGACACTCTTCAATCACTTGCTCAACCGCTGGCTTAACGTGCTCAGGTTTGATCTGTGAAAACGGAGGTAAGTCCGTGAAGGTTAATAGCGGATTAGACATATAAACATTCCTTTGGCTTTAGAGACTTTCGTCTTTTTTGTAATGAGGTCGTCTTACAGTCATCAGGCTCAGGGTCGCCCTAAAAAATCACCTGCGAATAGTTATTAGATAGTGCCCAACAAGGCAAATTTCAATAGTAGAACCAATAACTAACTGCATATTGCTAACGACTGTTCCTGAATTGTTCGAGAATTTATGGTCCATTGGGGGTTATAATAGTCAAACTAACCCCACCTACACTAACCACACTCTAATTCGAGAGTGTTACGAGAGTTTAATTTGTTAAGTTATCGCCACAGCTTCCACGCGGGCAACCATGCCGACGTAGTAAAGCATATCGTACAGAGCCTTATTCTTAATTCTTTGAAACAGAAGGATAAGCCTTTTGTTTATCATGACACTCACTCTGGTGTAGGTCGTTACGACTTAACGCATGAATGGTCTGAAAAAACCGGTGAATACAAACAAGGTATTGCACGCCTATGGTCTGCAAGTGAAGCAGGTCAACAAGATCTTCCTGAAGACATTCAAAGCTACCTTGAATCTATCTCAGCACTCAACAATGGCGAGAAACTGCGTTTCTACCCAGGTTCACCACGTGTTGCACGTGCACACCTGCGTGACCAAGACCGCATGGTATTAACAGAACTTCACCCTGCAGACCACCCTCTGCTTGAGCAAGAGTTCCACCGCGATCGTCAGGTGTCTATCTATAAAGAAGATGGCTTCCAACGCTTAAAAGGCAGCCTGCCACCTAAAGAACGTCGTGGTTTGGTTCTTATCGACCCACCTTACGAGCTGGCAAAAGAGTATCGTGATGTTGTTACTGCGATTGCTCAAAGCCATAAGCGCTGGGCAACCGGTATCTACGCAATTTGGTACCCAGTGGTAAATCGCTGTGATATCGAAGATATGATCGAAGGACTTGAAGGCTTAGGCATCAACAAAATTCTACAAATCGAACTTGGCGTATCACCAGACACCAACGAGCGTGGTATGACGGCATCAGGCATGATTGTTATCAACCCACCTTGGAAGCTAGAAAGCCAAATGAACGAAATTCTTCCATTCTTGAAGGAAGCAATTGCGCCGGCGACCGGTCACTTCAAAGTAGAGTGGATCGTACCCGAGTAATCTCAAACTCGATGGCATAGTTTGAAGAATCTTCAATAGACTGTGACGTACACGAATAAATTTTAAACAGGGAGATTGAGTTCAACCAATCTGCCCTCAATATAATAATTAGACAATTTAAGAATCTATAGGACGTAGGTGTTCAGTGCGCTCACTGTACCCACAACCTTCAATAAATGGAGAAAGTAATGGCGACTCATTTTGATTACATCTGTATCGGCGGCGGTTCAGGCGGCATCGCATCAGCTAACCGCGCAGCAATGCACGGTGCAAAAGTTGCACTTATCGAAGCTCAAGACCTTGGTGGTACTTGTGTAAACGTTGGTTGTGTTCCTAAAAAGGTTATGTGGCACGGTGCTCAAGTTGCTGAAGCAATCAACCTATATTCAAAAGACTACGGCTTCGATGTTGACGTAAAAGGCTTCAACTGGGGCAAACTGGTTGAAAACCGTCAAGCGTACATTGGTCGTATCCACCAATCTTACGATCGCGTTTTGGGTAACAACAAAATAAACGTAATCAAAGGCTTTGCTAAGTTTGTTGACGAAAAGACCGTTGAAGTTAACGGCGAACACTACACAGCTGATCACATCCTGATCGCAGTGGGTGGTCGTCCAACCATTCCAAACATCCCTGGCGCAGAGCACGGTATCGACTCAAACGGTTTCTTCGACCTGATGGAGCAACCTAAACGTGTTGCTGTTATCGGCGCGGGCTACATCGCAGTAGAAATCGCAGGCGTACTAAGTGCACTTGGCACAGAAACACACCTATTCTGCCGTAAAGAGTCGCCACTTCGTAGCTTCGACCCAATGATCGTTGAGACACTGGTTGAAGTAATGGAAGCGGAAGGCCCAACACTTCACACGCACTCAGTTCCTAAAGAAGTAGTGAAAGAAGCAGACGGCACACTGACTCTGCACCTTGAGAACGGCAACACTCAAAACGTTGACCACCTAATTTGGGCTATCGGTCGCCACCCAGCCACTGACGCTATCAACCTAGCATCAACGGGTGTTGCAACCAACGACCGTGGCTACATCAAAGTAGATGAGTTCCAAGCAACCAACGTTCCTGGCATCTACTGTGTTGGCGACATCATGGAAGGTGGCATCGAACTAACACCTGTTGCTGTTAAAGCCGGTCGTCAGCTTTCTGAGCGCCTATTCAACGGTCAAACCAACGCTAAGATGGACTACACGCTAGTTCCTACTGTTGTATTCAGCCACCCACCTATCGGCACAATTGGTCTAACGACTCAAGAAGCTGAAGAGCAATACGGCAAAGACAACATCAAGGTATACACGTCTGGTTTTACTGCAATGTACACCGCAGTCACTCAGCACCGTCAACCTTGTAAGATGAAGCTAGTGTGTGCTGGCGAAGAAGAGACTGTAGTTGGCCTACACGGCATCGGTTTCACTGTTGATGAAATGATTCAAGGCTTCGGCGTTGCAATGAAGATGGGCGCAACCAAAGCAGATTTCGACTCTGTTGTGGCGATTCACCCAACGGGCAGCGAAGAATTTGTGACGATGCGTTAATCGCAAATCATAAGATTGAAGAAAGAAGCAGGCTTAGGCCTTAATGCCGTTCACTTAAGAGTGAACGGCATTTTTGTTCTTAGCATACCGCTGTGGTCTAGGCTTAACTGTTCTAGGGAATGTTCTTTCCCTCCGCCCTTCAAGTATTAAGCTTTCAGCCATGTTGTG